>JAKMCX010000240.1 GCA_022428285.1 Flavobacteriales bacterium | reverse complement strand
CTTACTTTTGCAGACCGATTCACCCAACCCAATTTCTACCCCATGATCCAACGTACCAAGGTCACCGTAGTCGGGGCAGGCAATGTAGGCGCCACTTGCGCCGATGTGCTCGCCACCCGAGAAGTATGCAACGAGGTCGTCCTCCTCGACATCAAAGAAGGTTTTGCCGAAGGCAAGGCCCTTGACATCTGGGAAACGAGCCCCGTCAACAGCTACGATACCCGCACGGTGGGGTCTACCAATGACTACAGCAAGACGGCAGGGTCGGATGTGGTGGTCATCACCAGTGGATTGCCGCGCAAACCAGGGATGAGCCGCGATGATTTGATCGCCACAAATGCCGGCATTGTCAGGAGTGTGACCGAGCAAATTTTGCCGCACAGCCCCGAAGCCATCATCGTGATTGTATCGAATCCTTTGGACGTCATGACCTATCAGGCATGGAAGACCGCAGGATTGCCCGACCACCGTGTGGTCGGTATGGCCGGTGTGCTCGACACAGCCCGCTACCGGGCTTTCCTCGCAGAGGCGTTGAATGTGAGTCCAAAGGACATCCAAGCTGTTTTGATGGGTGGACATGGTGACACCATGGTTCCACTTCCCCGTTACACCACGGTAAGCGGCATTCCGGTCACCGAAATGATCGACGCCGAAGCCCTCGAGGCCATCGTACAGCGCACCAAAAAAGGCGGTGGCGAAATCGTCCAGCTCCTCGGCACTTCAGCGTGGTACGCACCCGGAGCGGCCGCGGCCCAAATGGTGGAAGCCATCGTCAAGGACCAGAAGCGCATCTTCCCCTGCTGCGCGCGTTTGACCGGTCAATATGGACTGAGCGACATGTACCTCGGGGTCCCCGTGAAATTGGGCGCCAAGGGTGTTGAAGAAATCATCGAGCTCGAGCTCAATGAAGATGAAATGGCCTTGCTCCACGACAGCGCCAAGGCGGTCAAGGAAGTCGCCGATTTGCTCGACGGCATGGGCGTCTAAGCCCGTTCTACATCAAGGGTCAATGATGACCAGCCGGCGGGCGCCTTTTCTATAGGAGAGGGCGCCCGTTTGGTTGTTGCGCCCTTCTTCAGGAAGGACCAAGTAGGTTCCAGCGCCCCATGCTTCGGGCCAGAGGACCGTCCCGTTTTGGGCCTCAAGACGTCCCAATGGACGCCCAGTCAAGTCCACCACGAATACGGCAGATGATGGCACTGTGAGCCGGCCGCCTGCCCGAAGAGGATTGGGGTAAGGGTGCCACGCTTTGCTGGCCTGCTCCAAGCCGTCCACACCATCGATGACATCGGGTACGGTGCAGCCCAAGAGCGCCGGTTCTGTGGCTTGTCCATTCCACAAGGTCAGTCCGCCATCTCTCACCCCTACCACGAGGTCGTGGGTGCCGTCGGCATCGAGATCGGCCAAAGCAGGGGCAGCAAATTCTCCTTCGTAAAGGCCCAGCCATTGTGCGGTCACCTCCGTCCACTCAGATTCGGGCTCTTCCATGGGGGCGTCGGGCAGGCTGTACAGCTGTAAGCGCCCCAGTTCATTGCCGATCACCAGGTTCAGGCCAGAATCGGTAGGCCATATAGCCGGGACGGCAAAGCCATTGATCCCGAGCAGGTTGTCGGCCAGCACCTGGCCGGCAGAAGCGGTCACGGAGGTGTAGATGGGTGCCGATGCGCTTCCGGTGTTTTCGAAGAGGTTCAGGTTGCCATTCTTCTCTCCGACGAGAAGGTCCAAGTCTCCGTCTTCATCCAAGTCATAGAGACAAGGAGTGGCAAATTGTCCAACATCGATCGCCGTTCCCGAAGCATCTGGCATGGAGGGCTCGGCCAACACCAACGTCATTTCAGCGCCAGGCTCCGCTGTGTTTTCCCAGCGGTGAAGGTTGCCCAATTCGTCTCCCAGAATAAGGTCGTCGTCCCCGTCCCCATCGGTGTCCCCAAAGGCCAGGGCAACGCTTTCTAAGCCGTAGTCGGGGAGCGCGAGCCAGTTGGTGTCGAGCTGCTCGAAAGCCGGAGAGGTGGGGGTGCCCACGTTGCGAAATCGCGCGAGGAGGGCGGGCGTGTTGCCCGGCCCGATGTAGCGCTCCTTGTTGGCCACGACCATGTCCATGTCCCCATCTCCGTCAAAGTCGGTGAAAGCGGGGTAGGCGCCTCTTCCGAGGTCGATCATGCCTTCTTGCAAGAAAGCCTTGGTGATGAGCGTCCATTCGGGCACGGATTCCGATCCTGCGTTGCGGTAAAACCAGCTTCCAAACCGCCCGTCGATTTCAAACGTAGCGTTGGGTGCGATCATCAAATCCCGCACCCCGTCTTGGTCGGCGTCTATGGGGTAGGCGGCGGGAAACCGCTGGATGTCCAAGGTGTCTTCGTCTCCGAGGTCTGCTGGCCAGTGGGTGGTGGTGTACATCGTACTGTCCTGCCCGTCGGTGGCGTCGGTCATGTAGCAGGTCACGAATTGATTGTAGGAGACATCACCGAGGAGCAAATCCAGATGACCGTCACCGTCCAATTCGAGCAGCGCAGTGGTTCCTCCGGCATGCCGCATGGTGGTTTGCCCTTCCGCATTGCCGTCCTCAGCGCGTGGATCGGCCACATTGAAATCGCACTGGTGCTCAGAACCGATGAACACGGTGTTGTCTTCTGTGGCTTCATCCAGCATACCGAAACACCGATTGGTCACATCCCAAATCAAAGTGTCTCCGCATCCCACCGATTCAGCGGTCAGCCCGCGACCGGTATAGCTGTACAGCGTCGATGACGTTTCTGTCCAAGTGACCATGTCCAAGTCCCCATCTCCATCGAAGTCTCCCAAAGCAGGAATGTCGGTGTTGAGGCAAACCAATGGCAACTGTTGGTCACCCGAGCCGAAGTCCCAGTTCGCGATGACATTTGAAGTCGGTGCATCGGGGTATTGTGTCAGTCCTCCTTCAAAGGAGCCTGGCCAGATGCGCATCCCACTCTGGCTGTTGGCAAAGAGGTCCATGACCCCGTCGCAATTCGCATCTCGCAGCAACACCCAATTGCGCAATCCCTCCGGAAATTGAGCACGCCAGTCCGGGCGGTGGTAATAGGTCAGCGGTGCCTCCGGTACATCCGAGGTGCAGCCTTGGAACGCGAGAATGCGGTTGCCACTGCGGTCAAAAATGAACAGGTCACCTACGCCATCCCCATCCAAGTCTGCCTCGGAATACTGCGGTGCCGTGAGTCCACCGGTCCAAGGGTTGGTCAGCGCTCCGCCATCCATACCCCAAACAGGGACGGTGTCCCATCGCTCGTAACCCGGCTGCTGCGCATGGGCTTCCAGCGCGAGGAAAGAAAAA
>JAKMCX010000183.1 GCA_022428285.1 Flavobacteriales bacterium | reverse complement strand
GGGATTAATCCAAATTTCTCTGGGCTATACCCCAGTGGAAGGTAGGTTGCATACGTGTTACGCACCCGTTCGCCGGTCGTCAGCGGAAAGCAAGCTTTCCCTGTTACCCCTCGACTTGCATGTGTTAAGCCTGCCGCTAGCGTTCATCCTGAGCCAGGATCAAACTCTCCATTGTAAAAGTTTGAAAATTTGACTCTCAAAGAAAATTAACGTTGGTTGGGCTATCACATCATTTCAAAGAACTTCTATCTGAATTGAACCCTTCGGTTCAAAACGTCTCCCGTAAACGGGGCGACAAAGATACTTCATTTTTTAATTCCGGCAAGCTCTTTCTCTCTTTTTTTTCTCCTTCTCCTCGTTGCTTGCAGCGGCGCCTTGCGTTCAAAGCGGGGGCAAATGTAGAGCCCTTTTTTATACCCGCAAGCCCCCCTTCATTTTTTTTTCGGGAAGATTGAAATTCATTCTTTAACCCCCTGATTTCAAGGGCCTAACAAGAACTCTAAATCCTGCACCAACTGGTTCACTTCATCCAAGTTGGTCCCGTCATAGAATCCACGCAAGCGGCCCAAAGTGTCTACAAGCACCATGTTCTCTGTGTGAACGAAATCCTGGAAGCCCCCATCCCCTTCATCCAATGCCGCGAAATAGCTCTTGCGGGCCAGTTTATAGACCTCTGTTTTGTCTCCTGTGAGCAACCACCACCGGCTGGAATCGACACTTTTTGCTTCACCGTATGCTTTCAGTACTGAAACTGAGTCGGCAACCGGCGTCACAGAATGGCTCATCAAGCGCACACGGTCATCGGACAGCACGCGGTCCTGCACCCGCTTCATATTGGTGGTGAGCAAAGGACAGATGGTGGCGCAACGCGTAAAGAAGAAGTCGACCACGAGCACTTGTCCGGATACATCTCCATTGCGCACCGTATCCCCATTCTGGTTGACCAACTCAAAAGGAAGGATCCGATGGTCTTCATGGCCCAATACACCTTCGTCCACCAAAGCGGGGTTCAGGTCCGAAGGCTGGTAAACCGGAAGCCGCTTCTCGGGGGTCAACAAGACCGTTCCTATAGATATGGCCACAACAGCGATACCGATGTAGGCGAAGAAGGCCCAGCGGGCCCGGTGTGTTCGTGTGGCGCTCATGGAGAAGGAACCGTTGTGCGGCCTTGACGTTCAAAAACCCGCGCACCTCCGATCCAGGTTTGCAATACGCGCGTCTCAAGCAAGCCCGAAGCGGGGACGGTCAATGGGTTTCTGTCCAGCACCGTGAAGTCTGCCCTGTATCCAGCAGAAATCTGGCCCAAGTCATGCTCTCTAAAACAAGCCAGGGCCGCCCAAGAGGTCATCCCCTTGAGTGCGCTCATGCGGTCGAGCGCTTCATCGGGCTGGAAACCTCCCTCGGGATAGCCCTCGACATCTTTGCGCACCACAGCGGCGTAGAACGTGCGCAAAGGCGCAATGCCTTCTACCGGGAAGTCCGTACCCAGTGGCAACCAACCCAATTGAGATTGCAAGGACTTGTAGATATAAGCCCTCCGCACCCGATTGCGGCCGAGCCGCTGGCCCGCCCAATACATATCGCTGGTGGCGTGGGTAGGCTGTATGGAAGGTATGATGGTGTATGCGCCAAAGGCTGACAGGTCATCCTTGTGCACCACTTGGGCGTGCTCAATGCGCCACCGCAAATCATTGACCCCTCCAAGCAAACTGCCATAGACGCCCAATACCCTTCGGACGGCTGCATCGCCGATGCAATGTGTGGCCACCTGGAAGCCGGCCGCTTGGGTCCGCTTGACCTTCTCTATATAGTCAGCCTCATCTTGAAGGAAGAGGCCGCTGGTCTCTGCGCGGTCCGAATAAGGTTCGAGCAATGAAGCGCCCCGCGAACCCAGGGAACCGTCCATGTAGAATTTGACCGCGCGAACGTCAAGCATTCCAGCGGTGTCGATCACCGGGCCAGCGGGCAAAAAATGATCCAACGCCTCGGGGCGGTCTGCCACCATCACCGAAAAGCGCAATGGCAGTTCACCCGATGCCTGGAGTGCTGCGATGTCCTCCACGTCTTGAGGCTCCAAGCCTGCATCGGTGATGTGGGTCAAACCCACCGCAGCGAGCCGACGCGCAGCCTCTTTGAAGTATCCTGCCCTGACCAAGCTGTCTGGTTCCGGCACCCACGATTGCAAACTGTCGGCCGCGGCATCAATCAGCACGCCCGTTAACCGGCCATCCTCTGCCACCAAGGCCTCCCCTCCTTCGATGTGTATGCCAGGTTTCAAGCCCGCGCGCTCCAGCGCCACAGCATTGCACCACACCGCATGGCCATCGACACGCTCCAGGAGGACAGGCCGGTCCGGAAACAGGGCGTCCAAACGGTTGGCCCGGTCGGGAAAGTCCGTCACCTCCCAATCGTTTTGATCCCATCCCCTGCCGACCACCCAGCCATCGGGGAACATCGCTGCGTGGGCCAGGACATTGTCGAGGACCTCATCGACCGAGGCCGTCCCCACGAGATCAGCAGCGCCCAACCCGTCGGCAAAACCCACAAAATGAGCATGTGCATCCATCAAGCCGGGCACCACCACGGCCCCCATCAGGTCCACCTGCAAGTCTGCGTGGTACTTGTTGAGGATGGCGCGCTCGGGACCGACTTCCAAAACGCGGCCATTGCGAACGGCCACAGCCTGCGCTTTGCTCGAAGCGGCATCCAAAGTCAAGACCACACCATTGTGCAGCACTACGTCGGCATGGCTTCCGCGAAAACCACAACCGCTCAAAATGACGCAGGCCATAAAGGCCACCGCCAGAAACATTCTCATCATGTGGCGAATGTCGCCAATGGATCGGGTTCAGTCCTCTTCCTTGGGAACTTGGACGCGGGGGCGGCGAAAGCGCACCGTCTGCCCTTCGTCTGAACCAGCAGCAGACTGAGCAGCTTCCGACCCCGCACTGGGAGCATCCGCTTCAGCCTGCTCGCCGCCCGACAAATGATCGGCGCGCTTGCCTTTAAACAGATCGTACACCGCCCATGTGCAGGTCAACGGACCGTTCATGACCGTGTGCTTCACCGTGGGCTTCAGTCCGATCCGGTGGTGGGCTTCCAGGTCCTTTGGGAAAAGCAAAGCCGCCCGCCAACCTGACCAACGGTGTTTGAGGGCACCGCCTATGCCGCCGTAAAGGTGTTCGAGATCGTCCGCATGGACGCGTTGGCCATAAGGAGGGTTCAAGACCACCAAGCCGGGCTCGGTGTCCCGCGGAGGCCGCATCTCCAAGAAGTCGGCCACCTCAACCCTCACCAGGTGCTCCAACCCCGCCGTTCTGACACTTTCACGGGCATCTTCCACGGGGTGTTTGTTCCAATCCGACGCCAAAATGGGCGCGCGCTCTATGCGCTCTTGCCTCGCCGCCTCGCCCACTTCGCGCCACAGGTCACCATCAAAACTGGCCATGCCAAACAAAGTCCAATCCCTGCGACCAGCATGAATCGGCACTCCTGCAGTCCACAAACCCGCCTCGATGGCGAAGGTGCCCGAACCACACATGGGGTCGATCAAGGTCTCGCCCGGACGCCAGCCCGCAAGCCCCAAAAGGCCAGCGGTCAGCACCTCATTGAGCGGAGCGCGGGCGCGCGGCGCACGATATCCCCGCTTGAACAGGGCCTCCTTGCCGATCAAATCCAGCGATATGGTCACTTGTTCACCTGCAATGTGCAAGTGAATGAGCTGCTCCGGACTCATCCGGTTGATGTCCAGGTGATGCACAGCTCCGCCGCGTCCAAACGACTTAAAGTGGTCGCTCATGGCATCCTTCAGCCGGAACATGGCAAATTGGTCGTGCGGAAATTCATCGCTGTTGACCGTCACATCGAGGGCCATGGAACGCCGCGGGTCGACCCAGAGTCCCCAGTCCAGCTTCACTGCAGCAGCGTACAACGCATCGGGGCCCTTGGCCTTGAATTCAAAAACGGGGCGCAGCACCCGCACAGCAAAACGCGTGCAGTGCAAATAGCGGTACAGCACCGCTTTGGTCGCGCCAAAAGTTGCACTTCTGCGGCCGGGTTCCACGTCGACGGCTCCGTGCTCCTCCAATTCAGCCACCACCTGCGGTTCTAAACCCATCAGGGTGCGCACCACATATCGGGTCACCCTATCCTGAGGATGAATCTGTTCTTCTTGTTCTGTGCTCATCCCCCCTTGTGCTTCACTGTGTATCCTTTATCGCTCAACCACTGGGCTGCGCGGTCTCGGTGGTCTCCTTGCAACAAGATCATGCCGCCTTTCCATCCACCACCCACGCCGCAATGTGACTTGAGTGCTCGGGCTGTTTCTATTGCCAAATCGGCGTGTTGGTCCTCATCGAAACCCTCCACCAACGTGACCTCTTTGCCCTTGCGCGCCTTCTTGTCTCGAGAAACGTACAGCACGCCAGGACCCTGAACGTCCGCAGCGGCTTCTTCATCTGTGGGCAGGTTGGCGCTCTCGCCTCCCATTGCACGGTGCAAATCTGCCAACGCATCCAACCCTTTCAGTTTCTTCATGGCGCAGTCTTCTGGACTGTCAAACGAAGATAGACGGCGCCGTGCGAGATTTCGTATATTTGTATAATCATAGATGAATAGCATGTTTTCATTACTCCTAAAGCGATTGACTTTGACCTTGGCATTGGCATGCTCGGTCTTCGCAGTTCAAGCCCAATGCAATGATTATGACCTCATGCTGCTCTGCGACAGTGCCGCACAGGTCGACATTGCCACATCTTCTGCAGGACTGGATTGCGCATTTGACCCCGATCCAGCCGGGTGCTTTACTGACGAAGCCACCATCTTGCTTCCCACCATGTCGGCCGGATGCATTGACTGTTTCGCACAACAAGCCAATTGCGTGTTGGACAATTGCGCCACGATTTGCGCATTCGGAAGCACAGAATCCTGTGACGCCTGCATTTACGACAACTGTCAGCTGGCCTTTGAAGACTGTGCCGGTATCGTTGACAACGACAACGACACCCACAACAACATCTGCGACTGTGACGACAACAACCCCCTCCAACATCCCGGTGCAGCCGGAACCAACGAGGGCATCGACAACAACTGCAATGGGCTCATGGAAGCCAGCGAAATGGCAGAGGTTGGGTGCCCCACCGACTTCACGGGAGATGGCCTCGTAGGCGCTGCAGACCTGGTGTTCTTTCTCGGATACTTTGGTTGCAACAACAATTGCGGTGCGGCCGACCTTGACGGGGATGGCCTCGCTGGGGTTGCCGACCTGGTCATCTTGCTGGGCACGATCGGCCTGTCCTGCTGAATCCCACAGGCCCCAGCGTGGACCTTCTTGAATTTGCCTCACAGCAGGGTTCTCCTGAACCACCGCTGCTCACGGCGTTGCGCCGTGCCACATGGCAACGCACCCGACATGGCCGGCTGATGACCGATGTGCACACCGGAAGGGTGCTTTCGATGGTCAGCCACATGTTGTGCCCCAGCGTCATTCTTGAATTGGGCACCTTTAGCGGATACGGAACCCTGTGTTTGCTCGAAGGCTTAGGGGAATCAGGCCGTTTGCATACCGTGGAGCGCAACGATGAGTTGTTTGACCTGCAGGATGAATTTTGGAGCCAGTCCACCCGAAATGGGCACATTCAACGTCACCACGACATGGCCATGAATGTGCTCGAAAACTGGGATGCCCTGGGGTCGGGCGCCGTTGACCTGGCTTACGTAGACGCCGACAAACAGGGGGTTGTGGAGCAGTTGAATGCCCTCCTGCCCTTGATGTCCAATCGGGGCTGGATCCTGTTTGACAATACGTGGTGGAACGGAACCTTGGCAGAAGCCACCGGCCCAAAACCCGACGCATTGCGGGAACTGAACGCGAGGCTCAAATCCGACCCCGGCCTGCTCACCACCACTCTTCCCGTGGGAGATGGTCTGAGCGCTGTCCGGGTGCTTCCAAGAGGATAAGGGCCCAAGTTGAGCCCGGCGTGCCGGTCGCTTTAGACGATCAGGCGAGAACCTCGGCCACCTTGTCGGCGGCTTCCTGAAGCAAAATGGCGCTGTGCACCTCGAGTCCGCTCTCGTCGATGAGCTTCTTGGCCTCCACTGCATTGGTGCCTTGAAGGCGAACAATGATGGGGACATCAATGGAGCCCATGTTCTTGTATGCGTCCACAACGCCTTGCGCCACACGGTCACAACGGACGATTCCGCCGAAGAT
>JAKMCX010000154.1 GCA_022428285.1 Flavobacteriales bacterium | reverse complement strand
GTGTTCACGGTGTGATGGCTGCCCGGGCGGCGGGTTACGAAGCGGTGATGATCAACTGCAACCCCGAAACGGTGTCTACCGACAGCGATACGGCGGACCGTCTCTACTTCGAGCCGGTGTTTTGGGAGCACATCTACGACATCATCCGGCATGAGCAGCCCGAAGGGGTCATCGTACAGCTCGGTGGGCAGACCGCCTTGAAGTTGGCCGAAAAGTTGGAGCGCTACGGCATTCCCATCATGGGCACGAGCTACCAAGCGTTGGACATTGCGGAAGACCGAGGACGGTTCTCCACCTTGCTCAAGGATTTGGAAATCCCCTATCCCAAATTCGGTGCGGTGACCTCGGCCCAGCAGGCCATCGAATTGAGCCGTGAGTTGGGCTTCCCGCTTTTGGTGCGTCCGAGCTATGTGCTGGGAGGGCAGCGGATGAAAATTGTCATCAGCGAAAAAGGCCTCGAGCACCACGTGGTGGACATCCTGCGCGACATGCCGGACAACCAAATCCTGCTCGACCATTTCTTGGAAGGGGCGATTGAGTGCGAGGCCGATGCCATTTGTGATGGGGAGGACACCTACATCATTGGCATCATGCAGCACATCGAGCCTGCCGGAATCCATTCTGGCGACTCCTATGCGGTATTGCCTCCCTACAACCTGGGAGATTTGATCCTGGCCCAGATTGAGGACATCACTAAAAAAGTGGCGGTGGCCTTGGAGACCAAAGGCCTGTTGAACATTCAGTTCGCGGTGAAGGACGACACCGTGTATGTAATCGAGGCCAATCCGCGCGCCTCGCGCACGGTGCCGTTCATCGCCAAGGCCTACCAAGAGCCTTACGTGAAGTACGCCACCGAGGTGATGCTGGGCGAAAAGAAGGTCAAGGACTTCAATTTCCAGCCCCGCAAACGCGGTTATGCCATCAAGATTCCGGTCTTCAGTTACTCCAAGTTCCCTGAAGTCAACAAGGAGCTTGGCCCAGAAATGAAGTCGACAGGAGAGGCCATCCGTTTCATTGACACCCTCCGGGATCCGTTTTTCCGCAAGGTCTATTCTGAGCGCAACCTGTACCTCTCGAAGTAATGTTGCCCGGGTTGTTTCGCACCCTCTTAGGACTGGTCATCGCCTGGTTTGTGTTCCGTTTTCTGGACCGCTTGTTTGGCGGTCGTGGGCGCACGTCGCCGCGGCAGAGCGGTCCAAGTCAGGGGCGGACTTCGCGCACCGAAGCTCCCGAAAAAGCCAAAGACGACCACCTGGGCGAGTATGTCGAGTTCGAAGAGGTGGACGAAGAAAAAGGGGGGCAAAGCCCGTCGGACTGAGGCCCTACAGCTTCTCTGTGGTGCCTAACTTGCCCACATGAGCGACCGTCCAAACCCTGTCCAATTCTTGCGCGCTGCTTTGCCCCATGTGATCGCCGTCGTTGTGTTGATGGTGATCGCGGGCAACTTTTACTCCAAGTCTTTCGATGGTTATCGGTTGCGCATGCCCGACATCGAGCATTACATCGCCACATCCAAGGAGGTCAACGACCACCGCGACCGCACGGGTGGCGAACAGGCCCTGTGGACGGACAGCCAGTTTGGAGGCATGCCCACGTTCCAGTTGGGGATGAGGACATCGGATGTCAATGCAGGATCGTGGTTCAGCAGGGTGCTGCGGATGGGGTTTCCCAGGCCTGCGGACCACCTGCTGGTGGCGCTGTTGTGCGCCTATCTGCTGGCTTCTGTGCTGGGTTGCGGCCCTTGGATATCGGCCTTGGTGGCCATTGGTTTTGGATTGAGTTCGATCAACATTCTGTACCTCGGTGCGGGGCATGCGGCGAAGGTGATGTCGATTGCCACACTGCCCGGCATTCTCGCAGGGGTGCTGGTGGCCTACCGCCGCAACCTGTGGCTTGGCGCTGGATTGGCAGCGGCCTTTACGGCGATCAACCTTGCGGCCAACCACCTGCAAATGACCTACTACCTCGCCTTTTTGGTGGGGGGGATTGGCATTGCAGAAACGGTGCGGCTGGTGAAGTCAGGAGCTGCCCGCCGCGCATGGGTGACCGGAGGGGTGTTGCTGGCTGCGGCAGCCATTGCCGTGATCCCCAATGGTGCGCTGATCAAGCCCACTTTGGACTACACCCCGCACACCACCCGGGGAGAAGTGCTGTTGACGCCGGCCGCTGGAGTGGAGGTGTCCGACACCGGCCTCGACAAAGAGTACATCTTGCAATACTCCATGGGCCGTGGTGAGTGGTGGAGCATCATGGTGCCGGACATCAAAGGCGGCAACAACCCCTTGTATTGGGGGGAGCAGCTTTTCTCTGGAGGGGCGTTTTACTTCGGCGCCATTTTGATGGCGCTGTTCATGGTGTCGTTGATCTTGAGGCGGGATGTCTTGCGCTGGCCCATGCTGGCGGTGGCGCTGCTGGCCATTGTGTTGTCGTGGCGGGATACTTCGGGTTTGACTGACTTTTTCCTGGAAAACGTCCCCGGATTTTCCAAGTTCAGAGACACCAAGATGATGCTGATGCTCATTCAGTGCATGCTGCCGATTGGGGTGGGGTTGTTGCTGAAGGATGCATTGGAAGGCAAGTTGGAATGGGGCCGAAAGCTGTTCATTGCAGCGGGCATTCCGGTGGCTTTGCTGTTGATGTTTGGGGCCATGCCCTCTGTGTTTTTTGACTTTGAGAGTCATGTGCGGCCAGACCGTGCTGTGGAGCAATTGGGCGCGGCCCGTGCAATGGAGCAGCGGTTGGAAGTGTACAGTGCGGACGTCTGGCGGAGCTTTGGTTTGGTGCTGATGGCCATGGTGGGCCTGCTCGCTGTGGTGCGGTTGCGCGCCAGTGAAGCGCGTCCGATGGTGATCCAAGGTGTCATTGGTGTCTTGGCGGTGGTGACACTCATGGACATGCAGTCTGTGGCGCGCCGTTACCAGCCGGCTGACAAGGGCTGGGTGCGGACAGTAGAATACAAGTATCCCTATACACCGGGGCCCGCTGACAATGCGATTTTGGCAGACCGGGTACGTCGGAATCCTGCCGTTCAGCAGGCCATCGATGGTGAGGTGGAACGCGTGCGCGCTTCCTATCCGGGTCGCCTCGGAAAGCGGGAGCAGCGCGTGTTGGACGCGGCCAAGTTTTCGGGCCTTCAGACGGTGGACCACTTCCGCGTCCTCAACCTTCGCGGGGCGTTCAGCGATGCGACCACCAGTTATTTCCACCGCAGTGTTGGGGGCTACCACGGTGCCAAGCTCCGCCGCTACCAGGATTTGATCGAGCGGGTTTTGCAGCCTGAGCAGCAGCAGTTTGCGGCGTTGGCCAATTCGGCGGGCATGGATGCAGCGCTGGCGGCGATGCCCGTCCACGCGATGCTCAATACCCAGTACATCGTGTACGACCCCACCCAGCAGCCCATTCCCAATGGGGAGGCGCTGGGCAATGCTTGGTTTGCTTCGGGTTGGTCTATGGCCGAAGGGGCCGATGCTGAGATGGCGGCGATGGAATCCTTGTCCGATCCGCGCCGCGCAGTGGTGCCAGAATCGTTCTCTGACGCCCTCGCTGGTGTCGTACCTGGAGCTGCGAACGCTGGCCGTGCCGGGCTCGTTTCATTTACCCCGGATTTCCAAGAGTACAAGGTGTCGGCACCGGCCAAAGGGTTGTTGGTGTTCAGCGAAATCCACTACCCAGAAGGATGGCAGTTGACCATCGATGGTGAGCCCGCTGAGCTATTGCGGGTGAATTATGCCCTTCGCGGGGCGGTGGTGCCCGCCGGTGAACATACGCTCGAGATGGCGTTTGTATTGCCATCGGTGCAATCGGCACGGACGGTCGCTTCTTTGGGAAGCGGGCTGTTGTTGCTGTTCGTTTTGGGCAGCTTGGCCATGGCCTTCTTGGGCCGCGGTACTGTGGAGGAGGTCAATTGACGCGGTAACCTTCGGCCTGCCACCGCTTGCACCACTCGGCGAGCCAAGCGCGCCGAGGTTTAAAGGGGTGCGGTGGCGCCTTTCGGATCATCCAGCGCAGGAAGGGCATCGCCAAGGGCAGGTTGATGTGCACATAGGTGGAGAGTTCCACCGGGAAAGCACCGAGGGTGCTTTTGATTTCGAGGGCTGTGCGGCCCATGACGACCCTGCATGCGCCGAGGGAAATGCCCCAAGCGATGAATTCGAAGAGCATCCGCTGATAGAGCGCCCGCTCTTTGTTGATCTCGGATTCAAACCCCACATAGTAGGCTTCGATGCTGTTGCTGTTGGCATGGTGTATGCCACATTGGAAGCCCACGAGGTGGCCTTCTTCCCGAAAAGTCAGCAACAGGAAATCGCTTCCCAATTCGGTAGCAAGACGCCCGAAATCTCTGGATTCCAGTCCGCCCATCACGATGCTGGCCCGTCCGTAGACTTGGTCGTACAGGGCGATGAGGTCCGGCCCCAAGCGGTCAAGTTCGGACGGATCGGTGACGCGCTCAACGTCGAGGTCGGTGCTGCGGGCCAAGATGCTGCGCACCTTGGTGCGGGCCTTGGTGCGGAGCGCAGCTTGCCATTGATCGGTGGAAGTCCATGTGGGATCCAAAGGGATTTCCATCACGGGGTCAAAGGTGGCGCGGGCCCAGCGCCGGCTCCAGTGCGGGGCGAGTTGGCCATCGCGCACAGGGCCAAAATCCTTGGCCATCCAGACGCGAATGTTCCAATGCTTGGCGCATTGGTCAAAGGCCTGCTCTGTCCATTTGACCTGCTGGGCAGAGGAGATGTCTGGACGCCACAAGAAGGTGTGCTCCCCGCTGCCCAGGCCTTGCCCGGCCACAAGCGTCCGAAAGCGAAAAGCCTTGCCGCCTCGTTGCATGATGGCCGTGGCGATCCGAACACCCATGGAAACATCCATGTGCTCTGCGGGTGAACGGGATTCGGTTTGGACCGCTTGCATGAGAATTCCCCCGAGCCACGGCCCGTTTTCGGCCTTGATCATGCCCAACCGACACTGGACTTTGCCGTGGCCCGACATGGCCGTGAGGTAGCGGCGGTCCAGGTAGGCCGATCCCCCTGGAAAGGCCTCCCACGCGTCCCACGGCACTTCGCCGGGGGCATCGAACCAATGCCAGCGCGCTTGCTCGAGCTCTGCGGGCGCAAGCGTACTTGCGCCATCGGCTTGGAGGCGGGTTGAAGTCGGTCCGGACATGGGGCGCGAAAGTACGGTGTCCATGGGCCGGGGTGCCTCAGCTTCGCATGCTTTGGCATTAGAGTGGACCCCTGTCATGGCAAGAACCGTTCTGGGGCGGTTGGCACTGGACAGCCGTTGGGAACCCTGCCAAACCACTGGTTTCTGTTCCGAGCTGTTGTGCGGTACGCCCAGCGGCGAAGTGGTGCCGGCAGGACCCGGAAGGCGCGTGCCCAGCCCTTCCGGCCGATGAGCTCCAGTGCCATCCCTGTGGCGGCTTCTCCTGTGAGCACTGCTGCTGGCGTCCAGAGGGCCACCGCTTCTCGGTCCTCATGGAGCGCTCCGCTGCTGCGGAGGGCACCAGCGGTTGTTCCATTGAGCGGAGCAAATTGAAGGGAACGGTGTCCGGAACGCTCCCAGTGCATCAGCCGGCGAACGGCACCATGGCACAAGGCACAACCTCCATCGAAAAAGAGAATGGGCGCATGGGGGTGGGCATCAGAATTCGCCGCCATCGAAGCTGCCTCCATTTCCTCCTCCGTAGCCTCCTCTGCCTCGGCCACGTTGGCCGGGCTCGAGTTTGCCAAAAGACCAGGTCACAGTGGCATAGATGAACCGGCTTTGGCGCTTGAAGGTGCCATCTTGAAAGAAGTCCGCCCCTTCTGAGGTGTATGACCATTGCTGTTGGTCCAAGATGTCGCTGACCCGCAGTGAGCCCTTGACCTTGCCGTCATAGAAGTCCCGGCTCACGGCTGCGCTGTGGCTGATGTAGCCTTGGAAGGTGCCCTGCGTGTACCGCGATGGGGCCCGATAGCGGCCGTTGAGCTGCACCTTCCATCCGCCTTTGAGGAGGGCTGAAACCTGATAGCCGGCGCTGCCTTGAAAACCGTTGTTGCCCAAGTCTGGGGCGAGGTTGGAGCCATCGGTTTTTTGGTGGTAGATGCTGCCGTTGATCCGCAGCTGCAGACTCCTGCCCTTGCGCCACATGGCGACCACTTCCAGCCCTGAGTTGGTTTGGCGCGCCAGGTTGACGTAAGTGCGGTAGGCGATGCCCATGTCATCGACTTCTATGAACCTGCGGATGACGTCCCGCGTGGTTTTGTAGAAAAGCGAGGTGGTGACCGTCAGGGCCTTGGTGGTGAGTTGATGTCCGAACTCCAAGCCATCGGTGTATTCGGGCAAGAGAAAGGGGTTTCCGTAACGGAGGTTGCGGGGGTCGGCGTTGTCCACAAACGGGTTGACCTGCCTGCCACGGGGCCGGTTGACGCGCCGGTTGTAGCTCAAGACCCACTGGTTGCGGTCATCTACCGTGTAACTCAGGTTGGCCGAGGGGTAGAAGCTGGTGTAGTCGTTGACGAAGGTGGCGTCGGTGCCTCCGAGCTGGGCCAACGCGGCTGCGATGTCGGTGCTGTCGCCTTGGAGTTCAGCCGTGGTGAACACCGTTTCTCCGCGCCCCCCCACTTGCACGCCCCAAGCGCCAAATTTCCTGCCCCAAGTGATGTAAGCGGCGTGGATGTCTTCTCGGTAGCGAAAGTCATAGGCTTGAACGAAGGGCACCCTCGCGCTGTCCCTTTGCCAAAACTGCTGGTCTTCATTGCTCTCGCGCAAAATGCTCTTGTAGCCCAGTTCTAGTTTGCCGTCGTTGTCCAAAGGTTTCTCGTAGTCCAATTGTAGGGTGGCGTTCCAGTTGCTGCCATCGTTGAGGTTGGCATTGGACAGGTAGGCCGGGTCGAGTGCTGTGTTGGGCAAGTCTTGCCAGAGGGAATCATGCGCCGTGTTGGTCCGCTGGGACCACCGTGCAAAAGCCTGCAGCACATGACGTTCGCCGTATTTGTGCTCAAACCCCAAGTCGATGTCTGCTGACGCATTTTGATTGTCCGACAATCCATACCGCGTGAATCCTCCAACGGCATCGGTGCTCCACGTTTCCTGGTTTTGTACATCCTCGATGCCGGAGCTGCTGCCTTGGTTGGTCCGCAATCCGATGTTCCACGTGGTTTGTGGAGAAGGCGTCCAATCCAAGTTGGTTTTGAAGTTCCAGCTCGAACGCAGGTTGTCGGAAAAGCTGTTGGAAGTCAAGACACTCAAGGAGTCATAGCCTCCGGCCAGTTCACCCCCGAAAGCCTGTTCGCGCTCGCTGTCTCCGCGGCGGAAACCATTGCGTTGGTTCCAGCCGGCATTCAAGGACAAGTTGAACTGCTGTCCCCTGATGTTGCCGTTGAACGATCCGCTGTGGTTTTCTTGGGTTCCCCAGGTGACGCTGACCTGGCCGTTTTTGCCTTCGAGCTTGTCTTTTTTGAGGATGATGTTGAGGATGCCGGCCACGCCCTCGGGGTCGTATTTGGCGGTGGGGCTGGTGATGATTTCCACCCGATCGATGCTGCTGGCCGGGATTTGCTCGAGGAGGCTCTGTGTGGCCGAACCTGTCATGCCACTGGGACGTCCATCAATCAAGATGGTCACGTTGCCCGAGCCGCGCAGGCTCAAGTTTCCATCGATGTCCACGTCGATGCTGGGAACATTGCGCAGCAGCTCCGTGGCGTTGGAGCCGGCACTGTTGAGGTCATCGCCCACCCTAAAAACCTTGCGGTCGATCATCATTTCTAACGTGGATCGTTGCTCAACGACCTCTGCGGCCTCCAAGGCTTGGACGTTGGGCTCAAGGCGGATGGTGCCGAGGTTTTGCTCTATACCACCACGCGGATTGAGGCGGATGTCATTGATTTCAATGGAAGTGTATCCCATGAAGCCCACTTGGGCGCGAAACCTGCCGATGGGGATTTCGGTGATGCGGAACCGCCCTTTGGCGTCGGTGACCCCTCCTGTGATGACCTTGTTTTCGTCGAAGGCCACAATGCTGATGGTGGCAAATTCAATGGGGGCGCCGGAGCCTTGGTCCTCTACGCTGCCATAGACCACGCCGATTTTGGGTCGGTTGTCCATGCCGGGGGCGCCCCCCGATGGACGTTGACCGCCACTTGGGCGCTGGGCGAAAATGCCGGTCGAGAGTGCTGTGAGCGCCAGCAGTACGAGACGATGTGCCATGTCAACAGAACGGTTGTGAAGCAGGTAAGTTCAATTGGATTTGGGTGCGCGTGTCGAATTGTGGCTAGGGTTGGATGGCCGGAAAGAGTATTCGTACTTGTAGTCGCGGTAGGGCAGGCGGTATTCTGGCAGCGGAAGGGCCCCCCAACTGTTGATGCAGGCCACTCCGGCCGAGAACCCGTCAATGTCCAGGTGGGTCTCGTCGGTGGGTTCGAGCAAGCGGAAGTGGCTTTGGCGCTCTTCTTTGCGCGGTCCGGAATCCAGTTGGTCGGGGGAGTAATGCAGGGCGGTAAAATCAAAGGGCACTGGGGATTCAAACTCCAGACCAAAACCCGCCTTGTCGCGGATGCTCAGCCAGCGGGTGCCGGTGCGTGTGCCGTTGTGTTGCGGCCGGGCATAGGGTGTGGCCAGTTCTGCGACCGGCATCAAGTACTGTCCGAGCAGCGCAGCCTCTTTTCTGTCGGATGCAGATTCCATTGGACCGCGCCCGTACCACTGGGCCACTTCCATGTCCGGAGGCAGGACCCAGTGTTGTCCAAACCGGTACAAATTCCCGTGGGTGCCTGCTTCGAGCGAACGGTGCCTTCCCGCTAGGTCGGGGGCGGCTTGTCCACCGGGTGTTTGCATTTGCTGCGTCACGCTCACAACACCTCCTGCATCGACGTTGTATTGCACAGACACGACGGCGTCACCGCTGAGTATGGAACGGGCAAAGGTGACCTGCATGCTGCCGTTTTCTTGACGCTTGTTGGTCATTTTGGCCGGTCCGGGAACGTTGAAAGGGTCGCGCCATTCTGCGCGGTGTTCCGGCGATCCTGTCCCGTAGTCGTTGTCGACGGGAGGGCGCCAAAAGTTGGGCCTGCCTCCGCTGGTGATGAGGTGGCGCTCTCCGATGTGGTAGCCTGTGACTTCTCCCGTATTCCTGTTTAATGACAGGGTGCCGCCGTCAAAACCGAGCACCACATTGCCCCCCTCGACTTTGAGGCTCACCCTGCCGCGCTTTGCGGGCGGCGGAGATGGCGTTCCAGGGTTGAGGATGTGTTGGTATTGGGCCAGCACATGCCCTGCTGGCAACAAGGGTTCTGCTTGGGTCAACGTGGCTTCAATGTTCAGGACAACTTCGGCGTCTCCGAAGTCCCGGTCCTTGACAGGAAGGTCCAACACGGAGGAGGTCATCGGCCGCACCGCGACTGCAGGAAGGGTGCCCTGGTCGACCGCCCGGCCATCGGCCATGACGGTCCAGGAGATGTCGACCACCACATTCCTAAACCGGTATTCGCTCTCCATCCTCAATTTGGATCCCGTTGGATTGCCCAACCCGAATTGAAGGGGCTGTTGGACTTGCTTGGCTTCGAGCATGTGAGGGTGCGGTGTGCCGTCCGCCATGACGAGGCCATTGTTCAGGAAGTTGTGGTCGCTCGGTGTTCCTTCGGGGCCGTAATCACCGCCATAGGCCAGGTAGCGCTTTCCCTCTTTTTCCTCCCACAGTCCCTGGTCTTTGAAGTCCCAGATAAAGCCGCCTTGCAGCCTGGGGTAACGCCGGTAGAGGTCCCAGTATTCTTTGAATCCACCCAGACTGTTGCCCATGGCGTGGGCGTATTCGCATTGGATCAGGGGGCGCAGGTCTTGTTTTTGGCGGGCAAACTTTTCGAGGTGCATGTAGTCCGCGTACATCGGCACGTAGACGTCTGTATTGGGGGCTTGTTCGGCCCGTTCATAGGTGACAAAGCGGCTGGGGTCGGCGGTTTTGACAAAGGCGTAAGTCGCCTCGAAGTTCACGCCGTTTCCGGCTTCGTTGCCCAGTGACCAGCAGAGGATGGACGGGTGGTTGCGGTCTCGGGCGACCATGCGCGCAGTGCGCATCATGTGGGCATGTTCCCAATCGGCATTGTTGCCGAGGGTGCGGTCGGGCGCGTAGCCCATGCCGTGGCTTTCTATGTTGGCTTCATCGACCACATAGAGTCCGTATCGGTTGCAGAGGCTGTACCAATACGGGTGGTTGGGATAATGCGAGGTGCGGACGGCATTGAAGTTGTGGGCCTTGAGGGTTTTGATGTCGGCTTCCATCGAGGCCCGATCGATCACATGGCCCGTTTCTGGGTGGTGTTCATGGCGGTTGGTGCCTTTGATCAGAAGGGCTTTTCCATTGACTTTGACCAGGCCATCTTCTATGCGGATGTCTCGGAAGCCGACCTCGAGCTTGGTGGTCTCTTGGACTTGTGAACCGCTGTCCATCAGGACGATGTCCAATTGATAAAGGTGGGGGGTTTCTGCCGTCCAAGCCTTGACCGCAGAGGGCTTATCACTCCATGTAAATCGGGTGGTATCGCCGGGAGCAACGCGGATTGGAAGCACGGCTTCGGCAGCGCTTCGTCCGCCGGAGGAGAGCCGGCATTGTGCAGTGCCTTCGAAAGGTTTATTGCCCAAATGTGCAATGTCCAATGACACAGAAAAAACACCATCGACGTAGCGGTTTTCTAAGCCGGTTTCGACCTGTACGTCCGCGATGTGCACTTGGGGCTTTGCTTGGATCCACACGTCGCGTTCGATGCCAGAAAGCCGCCAAAAGTCTTGGCACTCGAGGAAGCTGCCGTCGCTCCATCGGTACACTTCCATCGCTACCGTGTTCTCGCCTTTTTTGAGCGCGTCGGTAATGTCAAATTCAGCGGGCAACTTGGAACCTTGGCTGTAGCCGATCCGCTTGCCATTGACCCAAACGAAAAAGGCAGATTTGACGGCGCCGAAATGCAAGGTGATGCGCTGGCCATCCCAAGACTTGGGCACCTCGAAAGTCCGGACATGGTTGCCCACGGGATTCCAATCGTCGGGAATGTCCGGAGGAAGAGGGGACGTTTGCCAGTAGAACGGGTAGGGGTGGTTGGTGTAGATCGGGGTTCCAAAACCTTGCAATTCCCAATTGCCGGGTACGGTTATGTCGTCCCAACCTTCGGTGTCGAAGCCGGGCTCAAAAAACCCATTGGGCTGTTCGTCTGGCGTTCGCGACCAATTGAACTTCCACGTGCCGTTCAAGCTCTTGTAGCGGTCCCCGTAGGAGGGGGTGTCGGCACTTGCGCTTTCGAGGCTCGAGGCGGTATAAAATGTGGCGCGGGCAGGGAGCTTGTTTTCCTCGACGACCGAGGGGTCTTCTGTGTAAGGAAGGAGGGTTTGTGTGGCCGCACCTTGACAGAAAACGGTCAAAAGGAACAGCGGGATGGCCAATCGGAGGTGCTTCATGTGCGGCTATTTCGGGGCCTGGTAGGCAGGAGGTGACCCGCTCAAAGTTATGGTTCGCCAGAGGGTAGGTGACATGAACCGTGTACGGTGTACATTGCCTTGCCTGACCCGGTCAATGTCACGGGGTCCCCAACACCTTACAGCATCATGACCAGTACCTTTTCGGCGCTCGATTACGCCATATTTATCGGTTATGCCATCCTCATTTTGGGGGTTGGCCTATGGGTATCCCGAGACAAAAAGGGGCACCAAAAAAACGCGGAGGACTACTTCCTCGCGAGCAAGTCGCTCCCTTGGTGGGCGGTGGGTGCCTCGTTGATTGCGGCCAACATCTCTGCCGAGCAGTTCATCGGCATGTCGGGGTCGGGCTTCAAGATTGGATTGGCCATTGCCTCCTACGAGTGGATGGCGGCATTGACCTTGATCATCGTCGGTAAATACTTCCTGCCCATTTTCATCGAGAAGGGGCTCTACACCATTCCCGAATTTGTAGAGAAGCGCTATTCCACCAACCTCAAGACCATTCTTGCGGTCTTCTGGATTTCACTGTACGTGTTCGTGAACCTGGCTTCGGTGCTCTATTTGGGCTCCTTGGCACTGGAGACCATCATGGGCGTGCCCATGGTGTACGGTGTGATGGGGCTGGGCCTTTTCGCGGCCGCTTATTCGCTTTACGGCGGGTTGTCGGCGGTGTCATGGACGGATGTGATCCAAGTCGTGTTCTTGGTGATGGGCGGTTTGGTGACCACCTACCTCGCCTTGGATGCGGTTTCCGGGGGCGCCGGAATGTGGGCTGGTTTCAATGCGATTTATGATGCGGCCCCAAACAAGTTTGCCATGATCCTCGACGAGGACCATCCCGAATACATGAACCTACCTGGCATCGGTGTGCTCGTGGGCGGCATGTGGGTGGCCAACATCTACTACTGGGGCTTCAACCAGTACATCATCCAGCGGACGTTGGCGGCCAAGTCGCTCAAAGAATCCCAGCGCGGCATTCTGTTTGCAGCAGGCCTCAAGCTCATTCTCCCACTGATTGTGGTCATCCCGGGCATTGCGGCCTATGTCATGACCCAAGACGCTGCTGTGATGGCCGGTTTGGGTGAGGCGGCGCTCAACAAGCCTCCCACGGGAGCCAACCCTGACTTTGCCTACCCCTGGTTGTTGCAGTTCCTGCCCACGGGTTTGAAGGGGCTTGCGTTTGCGGCCCTTGCAGCGGCCATTGTGTCTTCTCTGGCCTCCATGCTCAACAGCACGTCGACCATCTTCACCATGGACATCTACAAGCCCTACATCAATCCGGGTGCCGACGACCGCGCCACGGTGCGGATGGGGCGCATCTCGGCTACCGTGGCTTTGGTGGTCGCCTGCATCATGGCGCCGCTTCTGGGTGGCATCGACCAGGCATTCCAATTCATCCAGGAGTACACCGGCGTGGTGAGTCCAGGCATTTTGGCGGTGTTCATCTTGGGCTTGTTCTGGAAGAAAACAACCAACCGCGGCGCGATTACAGGCGCGTTGGTGTCGATTCCGATTGCCATGTACTTCAAGGTGGCGCCCAAAGGGTGGTCCGACAGTGCGCTGTTTGTGGAGCTGCCTTTCTTGGACCAAATGGGGCTGACGACGTTGCTGACCATGCTGGTGATCGCGTTGGTGAGCCGTTCTGAGGGCAAGGGGGCAGACGACGCCAAGGGCATTGAATTGTCGCGGGGCACTTTTGCTACCGAGCCGCTCTACAACATTGGCGCCTTTGCAGTGCTGACGGTCTTGGCCGTCTTGTACGCCTTCTTCTGGGGCTGATCAACGGCCGCGTTCCGGCCAGTCTTTGTGCACCACAAAGCCGCGGGAGATTTCTTCCCATCCGGTGTCGCCTTCGATGACCACGGCGCACATGAGCGCTTTGTGGGTGCGGGAAAAGTGGTCGTGTAGGACGGCTTCCAGTCGGCTCCAATGCAGGGGCGGGTCCCCTTCTGTGGGGTGAAATTGGCCCAACCACCTCCCTTTTGGGAGCGGCAGAATGCGCACGTGATCGCTCCCCATGATGTCGTGGGCTTCATGGGGTTTGCACCACCACCCAGCGGCATACTGCGGGTGCGCCCATTGGGGAGGACGGTGGCGGTTGAGGCGGGTGTGGTGATGGAAAAACCAGCCTTTCATGAGCAGCACGGGTTCCGGAGTGGCGATGCGCTCTGCGTGCATGAACTCCCGGGCTGGGCGGAGCTGGCTTGCAGCCAACTGGTCGACGAGCTTGTTCATTTTGCCGGCGAGGGTGTCGTGGCGGCCGGAGGGACCGATCCAATTGGTCCATGCGGCGCCGTCCTCTGCGGCGAGGTAGAATTTGCTGGCCACTTCCATGTGCAGTGTGCGGCCGCGTTGGACGTCCTCTACCAAGAAATCAAGTTCGCCTACGGTGCGCTTCTCGCTTTGGAGCTGGACGCTGTGTGCGCGCAAGCGAAAATGAGGGCTGGATTCAAGCCAAAATGCCACCAGGGCTTCGAAATGCTTGCCCAGCAACTGTCCGCCTGGCTCTAGTATGTGCTGCGGCAATGGCGCCCGCCCCATGACCAATTCGGATGCCCATTGGTTGAACAGGGGCAAGTCCGCGACCAGCGCGTCTTGACACCACTGGTCGTCCAGCACTTGGAAGCCCAAGTCAGGGTGGCGGGCCATCAAAGGGGCCGAGCCTACAGCCCAGCGCAGCCGCATCAAAGCGGCCAAACTTTGAGGTTGTTCGGCCAAAGGGCCACGCCATCTATGGAGCCAGGGGTCTTGCACGCTGCGAAATTCTACCTTCGCAGCCGAAAGCCATGAGAACTGTAGCTCAAATTCCCCATCGCGCCATGCGCATTGTCGTTCAGGAATGGAACGAGAAGTACCATGTGCAGTTTGTTTGGGGGCCTTTGGAGCAGACGTATCGCCTGCCTGTAGAGGGTTCCGGAGGACTGAAAGCTGTGCAGGAATTCGCCCAGCGGTTGATTCCTGAGGTAGAGCAGGTATTTCTTTCGATGAAAGCCGCGCGGGGTAGCGCCCTTTCTATTGGATCCCCAGACCAACCCGAGTCATGACCACCGCAGAAGAGAAGCGCCAGCAGCACATCGTCGAGTACATCTTGTACGTCTGGCAAATGGAGGACCTCGTGCGCGCTGTCAATCTAGACTTGGGCGCCTTGAGAACGCATCTTTCTTCGGCCTACAACGGCGACCGATTGGAGGCGGAACTGGCTTGGTTTGGAGACCTGATTCAGTCTTTGCGCCGAGAGAAGAAGACGGCGAAGGGACACATCGGCTCTTTGGACGAGGTCATGATCGAGTTGACCTACTTGCACCGGACCCTTTTGGACGTCCTCAAGGATGAGGAGTACAAGGCTGCGGCAGAATTGGCCAAGCCACACATGGACGAAATGGCCAAGCGTGGCGAGCCTACTGGAACTGAAGTGGAGGCCATGTTGGTGGCCCTTTATGGTTGGCTGGTCCTGCGCATGGGCGGGAAGTCGGTTTCCGAAGACACGCAGGAAAGCTTGGGCGTGATCCGGGACTGGGCCAATATTTTGGGGAACCGGTTCGTGCGGATGCGGGCGGGAGAACTTTGAGTCCTCGAATTAGCTCGCTTTTTTCCGCTTGGGCAAAGAAGCTGTGATGGACTTCGTGCTGCCCTTTTTGCGGCGCACTTTGGACCGCTGTGCCTGTGTGAGCTCCGAGACGCGCAACGTGAGCATAAAACGGGCAAAGCTGTCGATCCAATCGCCTTGTGCCGTGCCTTGAGCCACCCAACGGACTTGGCGCCCGGTGTCCAGCAACGCGGCCAATTTGTCAGCATTAGGCTTGGGATTGACCAGAAAAATTGCCCTTGAGTCAACGATGGCTTGATCGATGTTGGCGGTGATCAAAATCTCTGTCGCAGGACCGAGGTCGCCTGACCAGGTTTCTTCGAGCTGGATGTCGAGTGCTGGGAGAAGGTCATCCAATCCGGCAAACAATTCTGGCAGTGCAGCGAGTGCATTGGGCAGAACTTCGATGTTGAAGGTGGGGGTGGTGAGTAGCATCTTAGAATTCCTTACGCAAGCTTTTGAGAAAGGTTGCGCCGTTTGATAAGGGATTTTTTCAGACATCCACTGCACGCCGTGGATAAGCTGTTTTTTCTGAGGTTCACTGGGGAGTTTGTAACGGGATATTCATAGAATGTCTGTGTCATCATTTCGCGCTGTCAAGTTTTGCCTCTCGAGTCCGGAAGGACAAGAGGCATGGCGTGCTTTTTCGCGCGTCAACCCTGCGCCTCTGGACGCGAGCCTGATGGCGGGGCAGTGGAATGAATGGTTCAAGTGCAGCCACCCCGGGGAGCCGTTGGATCAGGCCACTGCGGCGTTTTCTGCCCGTGAGGGCAGCAGCCCCACAGGCCGTTACGGGACCGTGGCTTGGTATCCTTGGCGTCAAAAGGCGGTGCTTCTGCTGGAAGAAGCAGATTTTATTGCCGTTCGGACCAACCGCAACCGCAACAAGATTCGCAGTGAGGAGCAGCAGGAGCTTTCCATGAAGTCCGTCGGTGTTGTGGGCATGTCTGTGGGCCGAAGTGTGGCCATGGCCATGGCCATGGAGCGTGTCGTTGGACGCCTGCATTTGGCAGATGCCGATACCATCGAGCTTTCCAATCTCAACCGGATTCCAGCCTCGGTGTTTGAGTTGGGGGCGTCCAAGTTGATTTCTACAGCCCGTGCGATTGCAGAGGTGGATCCTTACCTGGAGGTCGAAGTGTGGCCCTCGGGGTTTGTGCCCGAGGTGATGGAAGATTTCCTCGGTGGATTGGACCTGGTGGTCGATGCGTGTGACGCTCCTTCGGCGAAGGCGCTGTTGAGGTTGGGTGCACGTGACCGCCGCATGCCGCTGGTCATGGAAACCAACGACCGCGGCCTTTTGGACATTGAGCGTTACGACCTGGAGGAAACGGAAGACTTCTTGCACGGCCGGCTTACGGCTGAACAATTGACAGAATTGGCCAGCGGAGGAGGATGGACGCAGGAGCTTCTCGACGCTTTTGTGGACCTGTCTGCCATCAGCGACAGGGCCAAGGAAAGTTTGGGAGAGGTCGGCAAATCCTTGGTTGGTTGGCCGCAATTACACAGCGATGTTGCCATTGGCGCAGGAATGACGGCTACAGTAGCACGTCGCATTTTACTGGGGGAAGACCTCGCAGATCAACGCATCAGATTCGATTTCAATGAGCAGCTCTCCATCGCACATACCGCGTGAGGCGGTTGATGTGGCCCGCAGCTTGCGGGAAGCCACGTTGCACGTTTTTTCGTCGTCAGATGATTTAGACCTGTCCCGCCGTTTTGCGGAAGGGCACAAAGCCGTCTTGAGTGCATCTGGCATTTCCAACCTCACTTCCTTTGGAGAGGAATGGGTGGGGGACCCCGATACCACATTGTTTCTGCTGACCTGCCAGAACGAGGAAGTGCTCCTGAGTGGCATGCGCTTGCAAAAGCGGCAACGTGACAATGCCTTGCCCATGGAGCGTGCAGTAGGGGCAGACCACCCAGAAGTGGTGGCTGCATTGGACAAAGTTCAAGAAGAAGGGTGCGCTGAATTTTGTGCGCTTTGGAGCCGGCGAGAGACGGCCATGGCGGGGATAGGAATGCTGCCCATGGCCTGCGTTGGCTTGGGATTGATGCCGCGATTGGACATCCGTCATGGGTATGCTTTTATGGGCGTCAACATGCGTCCCATTCAGCGAGAGCTCGGTTTTTCTATCAAGACCGATTGGGGTGACGAAGGGGTGTTTCCTTATCCGGCGCCTCCCATACGTTCGGAAATTGGGCACTTCATGTTCCCGGAGAGCATCGAAAATGCGGCTCCAGATGTGCAGGCTTTGATCAGGAGATCGGCAGAAGAGCCCAGCCATGTCCATCCCATAGATGGCCGTTTCCACCCGATCAGTTACCGCATCCAGAATCACCTGGCCTGATGCGCTTTGGCCCGGCATATGGGCGGGTAAAGGTGCCCCTGTTGGCGTTCCTTTTGATGGCCGTGGCGTCGTTTGCGGGGTGCAATTCTGGCTCGGATACCACGGTGGATGCACTGGTGTTGGAATCATTGGAGGATCCCACCGGTACCCTGCGCCCCGAGCAGGTTCATTTGAAGGAAGGGGGGGTCCAGCGCTTGGAAAGTGCGCGTCCCAATTTGGGATCTACCGCTGCAGCTTATTGGGTGCGTGTTTCGGGATGGCAGGGTGCCCCTAGAAACGCCAGGGTGGTCTTGGACAATCCCACCCTTGATTCCATCGATGTTTTCGTTCTCAATGGAGCGCGGGTGCTGGGATCGGTGCGGTCTGGTGCCGCTTATGGAAAGGCAGAAGACTTGATTCCATCGTTTGCATTGCCGCTCAACGAGGCCCATGAACTTTGGTTTAGGGTGCGGAGCACCAAGCCCCTTTTGCTGCCTTTTTCTCTGACGCAAGTGGACAGGGTGGAGACCACCCGTCGCCGCCGGGATCTGGCGGTGGCCCTCTACTCGGGCATGGTCTTGGCCATTTTGATTTACAACACCTTCTTGGCCTTTAGTACGGGGCAACGCGCCTACTTCAGTTACCTCTTTGTGGTGCTGACGGTGGGTTTGGTCCAATGGGGATTCAATGGTTACGACCGATTGCTTTGGGGCCATTCGCCTTGGATGGCTGTGAACGGCCTCACAGTTATGGGGGCTTCAAGTGGTCTGGCGGCTTTGGTGTTTGCCCGGCATTTTTTGGAGGTGCGCAGGTACACACCAAAGTGGAACCGGCTCATCCAGCTGTTGCTGGTGGTTTATGCGGCGGCACTGGGTTCGGCCATCATCGGCATGCCCAGTTTGGCGTACAACCTTGTGAACTTGGGCGCGCTATCCGCTCCTGCAATGCTGGTGCTTTCCATTGTGAGCTGGCGAAAAGGGAACCCTTCGGCGCCCTGGTATTTTGTGGCCTGGAGTATTTTTTTGGTGGCCGTCACCATGCAGGCTTTGCGAGACTTCGGCGTATTGGCTTCTACGCCCATGGCCGCTGCTTTGCTTCCGCTGGGAACGGTATTGGAGATGTTGCTTTTGAGTTTTGCGCTGGGCAACCGCATCAATGTGCTCAAGCGATCGAGCGATGAGGCCAATGCCAAGGCGCTGGCCGCCTCGTTGGAAAATGAGCGCATTGTAAAGGAGCAGAACGCGGAGTTGGAGGCCCGGGTGAGGGAGCGAACCGATGCCTTGGCCACAGCCAACAATGGGTTGTCGGGAGCGTTGCAGGAGTTGCAAGGGGCGCAAGACCAGTTGATCCAGACCGAGAAATTGGCATCGTTGGGACAAATGACAGCGGGCATCGCGCACGAGTTGAACAACCCCATCAATTATGTTCAGTCCAATGCCACCTCTTTGAGGCGGGATTTGGAGGAACTCATCGAGGTCATCGAAGCCCATGTTCGCGCTCTCACGGCCTTGTCCAAAAGCGATCCTGATGCCATGTTGATGGTGACCAAGGCCCAGGAACTGGCCCGATCCCTCGACCTGGGGTTCTTGATCGAAGAAAGCCGACAGTTGATTCAAGGCATCCTCGATGGTGCGGACCGCACAGCGCATATTGTGGGGGGACTTCGGGTGTTTGGCCGCATGGATGGAGACAGTCTTGTGGCGGCATCTTTGGGTGAGCTTTTGGAGGCTTCCATTACGGTGCTTGGCGATCGGGCCCGCAGCAAGGCGGAATTGAATGTGCAGCTGGAGGATGGCCTCCCTCCTTTGTGGTGCCAGAGTGGCAAACTCAGTCAGGTGTTCATGAACATCATTGTGAATGCCGTGCAAGCCACTGAATCGCGGTGGGATGAGGTTGAAGCGCGAAAGGTGCAAGTGGGTTTGAGCGGTGTAAAGGATGGGGCAGGTCGGTTCGAGTCATTGAAAGTGTTGATCCGCGACAATGGAACGGGCATGGATGAGGTCACGCGACAGCGGATTTTCGACCCGTTTTACACCACCAAGGACGTGGGCAAGGGCACGGGCTTGGGCTTGAGCATTGTCAAGGGTATTTTGGATGATCACGGGGCCGAAGTGGCGGTGAAGAGTGCGGTTGGAGAAGGGACTGAATTTCAGTTGACGTTTGCTTTGGACGCAAAGAATGGAGGGGAGAACAAAGCTGAAAATGAAGCGGCATGACACTGGTAAATGCAACGAACCATGGCTGAGGAAATCATACGCGTTTTGTACCTCGATGATGAAGAGGCCAACCTGTTCTCATTTAAGGCGGCGTTTCGCAGGGAATTTGAGGTGCACACGTGCATAGAGCCGCATCAAGCGGTGCGGCTTTTGGATGAGCACGACTTTCATGTGGTCCTGAGTGACCAGCGCATGCCGCGCATCAGCGGGGTGGAGTTTTTCGAGTTGATCATGCCGGACCATCCCGATGTGAGCCGGGTGCTTGTGACGGGTTATGCCGATACCGACGCGGTAGTGGATGCCATCAACAAAGGGCAAGTCTATCGGTTTGTGTCCAAGCCATGGAACGAGGAGGAGCTGCGCAACGTCATCCAATCGGGTTATGACCTCAACCAGTCTAGGGTCCAAAATGCGGAGCAAGGCTCAGAGGTGTTGGCCATGCTAGAGAAGTTTGCTGGGCGGGTCCAAGAGTTTGAACAGGCTTTGGAGGAAGGGTCGTCAGCGTCAGTGTCTCGGGTGCAACAGGATTTGCGAAATCTGAGGTTGGAGGTGCTGGAGGAGCGACAGCGTTATGCCCAGTGGATGGACCGAACAGCCAAATGAGCAGGGGGCGACATACCGGATGTTTCTTACGGAGATTTAGTAATAGAAACAGAATCTTTGCCCAGCATGACTAAAGCGCAGGAGTTCTGGCTTGTAGACGACAATGAGATTGACCGCGTTGTCAATGGTCGTTTGGTCGAGGCTGCCTTTGGGGGCGCTGTGCGAAAATTCAAAGACGGTCCAAACTTCTTAGAGGCATTGGCCGCTGATGCGGGCGTCGAGGAAGACGACTTGAGACCGGGTTCAGCTTTGGAAGCTGGCGGTGTTGTGGTGTTGCTGGACATTCGCATGCCAGGGTTGGATGGATTTGGCGTGTTGGAACGCATGGAGATGTACCCTGTGTCGGCACTTTCCAGACTCACGGTATTCATGTTGAGCGCCACCTTGGACCCCGAGGAGTTGAGCCGTGCTGAAGGCCACCCCATCGTAGAGGCGCTGTTGCCCAAGCCGCTTGACATTCACCAGCTCCGTGGCTGGATGGAACAGATGGACTTTTTTTGATTCCTGACTGCCCCGCTTCGGGGGGAAGGATTGATTGATGCGGATTGTCAACCACTGTCGCGTTGCCTGCAGCAGTTGGCTGCAGGCTTCCTGTTCTCTTCGAAGAATTTAGACGTGTCGCGCCTCTGGGCGTTTATCCAAAGAACCTTTAGAGGTACTTGAAGTCCTCTCCGGGTTTGATGTTTTGCAACGTCTCGTAGATGAGTCGGATGCAGTCTTCGACGTCTTGCTTGTGTACCATTTCTACAGTGGTGTGCATGTAGCGCAATGGCAGGGAGATCAAGGCGCTGGGCACACCTTTGTTTGAGTAGGCAAAGGCGTCGGTGTCCGTTCCTGTGAAACGGCTAGCCGCCATGCGCTGGAGCGGAATCTTGTTGCTGTCAGCGGTGTCGATGATGCGCTGGAGCAGGTTGTTTTGAACCGCTGGACCGTAGGTGACACCCGGGCCTTTCCCCGCAGCGACATCACCCTGGTCAATCTTGTTCATCATCGGGGTGTGCGTGCAGTGCGTCACATCTGTGACGATGGCCACGTCAGGTTGGATGCGTTCTGCAATCATTTGCGCCCCGCGCAGGCCGATTTCCTCCTGCACACTGTTGGTGATGTACAGGCCAAATGGCAGGTCCACCTTGTTTTCCTTGAGCATGCGGGCCACTTCAGCGATCATGAATCCGCCAGCGCGGTTGTCGAGCGCCCTTCCCACGTACCACTGCTTGTTCAGCATCATGTAGGTGTCTTCATAGGTGACGACGCAACCCACATGGATGCCCATTTTTTCGACTTCGGCCTTGTCTTTGGCACCGACGTCGAGGAAGATGTTTTTGAGGGTGGGTGCTGCCTCTTTCCCTGCTGTACGGGTGTGGATGGCGGGCCATCCAAAGACGGCTTTGACGGTGCCCTCCTGGGTGTGGATGTCCACGCGTTTCGAAGGGGCGATTTGGTGGTCGCTGCCTCCGTTGCGGCGGAGATAGATGAAGCCGTCGTTGGTGATGTAGTGGACAAACCAACTGATTTCATCGGCATGCGCCTCGATGACCACCTTGTACTCCGCTTTCGGATTGATCACGCCTACAACCGTGCCGTAAGTGTCGACAATGTGCTCGTCGATGTACGGGTTGATGTAGTCCAACCACATCTTTTGTCCCGCACTCTCGAAACCGGTAGGGGATGGGTTGTTGAGGTAAGCCTCCAGGAATTTCTCCGAGGCGCGGTTGATGATCTT
>JAKMCX010000153.1 GCA_022428285.1 Flavobacteriales bacterium | reverse complement strand
CGCCCCTATCCAGGACACCATCGCTGCGCCACCTCCATTGTGGGCCATGCAGCAATCCGTCTTCGTCGTGAAATTGATCGATGTAAGGCTGTCCATTGGGGTACCACATCCGCTGGCTCCCAACGTTGCGCCCGTCGCGCCCCATGTGAAAATGATGGTCCAATTGACCGTTGGCATAAAAGCCCACCTGTTCTACCAACCAACCGTTTTCGTAACGCTGGTAACGCGAGCGGAACACTCCAATTTGCTCGGTCATGCTGGTCCACTGTGCAGCACCATCCTCCTGGTTCCACCACCTTTGGGAGACCTCATCCGTCAACATGATCACCCAGCCCGTAAACGATAGCGCAGTGTCCCCTTTTTGTCTTCGCTGCACCTGGTGCGCCCATACGGGTCGGCCTTGAGGATCCAATCCACCATGTGCAGGAACCATCTGATCTTCAGCGTCTTGAGCCAGGTCGTCTAAGGTCGATTGGCAAGGCCATTCAAGACTTCTTTGCTCCGAAGCTTTGTCCCGGATCAATGAAGGAATCTTGGGCAAATAAGGCTGTGAAAATGCGCTGGAGGAAAGCACCAACGCCAGCAAAACGAGAGCGAATGACCGTATGCCGAGGACCTGTTCCACCTCGAGAAGTTACGACCCCTGAGAAGACGCATTGCAAATGTCAAGGTGGGCGATGACGATGGTCAGCAGGAGGTGGCAGAAGCAGGGGCATCCTTGTGGTGTATTACAAAACGCCACTAACCATGAGCAAGCCTATCCGTCACGTCGTCCCTGCCCTGCCCAAGTGCGAAATGCACGGGTTCCTGCACACCCGCTATGCAGAGCGCATGATTCCAGCCTTCATAGACCCCAAGGCCATCGATCTGCTGCGCAACTCATGGGACACCCAAGCCGATGACATCATCATCTGCACCCACCAAAAAGTGGGCACCCACCTCACCAAAAAGTACGTCGTTGAGATCCTGCGCAAGGCGGGCGCTCTGAAAAGCGGTCACCCTGCTGCCGGCGGAGACATAGGCAAGGCCGCGGTACCATGGCCCGAGGTTATGGTGTCGCAACACGGCATCGCCGCATTCCGAGCTTTTCTCAAAAAGACCGAAGGCCAGCCCCGCATCTTCTACACCCACGGCAACCTCGATGAGCTTCCTGTGCGCCACCTGCACCCCAAGACCAAGCTGGTGATGGCCTACCGCGACCCCAAGGGCGCTGCCGTCTCACAATTCCACTTCTACAAGAACCACCCCACCCTGGGTGTCTCCCAAGACCTGACCATGATGGCGTTTGCAGAGATGTTTGTGGAAGGGGACCTCTACTTCGGAGACTACCACGACCACGTTTCTGGCTACTTCCGCGCCGCCCAATCCGGGCTCGACCCCAAGCAGTTGTGCATCGTCCGTTTCGAAGACCTGGTAGAAGACAAACTGAACGCCGTCCGCACACTGTCCACCTTTCTCCTCGGCGCCCCATTGAGCCCGCAGGACATGGTATCGGTCGCAGACAGCACCGAATTCAATACCATGAAAGAGGCCATCCGCCAGAAGCCGGGCAGCTTTCACTTCAATCCAGACCGTTTCTTCCGCTCAGGCAAGACCGAAGATTGGAAGTCGCAGTTGCCCGCGGAGGCGATCGCCTTGATCGATGCCAAGACGGCCGAGAAGTGGGGTGTTGCCGGGGCCATTGCGCCTCAGACGGGGACATTGGGCAACAGTGAATACACGAAATTGGTCGCATGAATCAGCTTGACTTGCCACCAGATCTGCAGCACGTTCGTCACATCCTCACGCGGGACTTGGGCGCCCTTGCCCAAGAAGTAGAGGCCACTCCAGACAACCTCTTGTGGCGGGGCGCCCCAGGTTTCCCGAACTCCGTGGGCACGCTGGCCATTCACCTCTGCGGCAACCTGCGCCACTTCATTGGCCATGAAATCGGCGGAGACGGTTTCGTCCGGGGCCGCAATGCGGAATTCTCCGGCGACCCGCTCCCAAGAGCGACGCTGCTGACTGAAATTGAGGCGGCACAAAACGCAGTGGACAGCACACTCAGCGCCTTGACAGCAGAGCAACTGGACGAACCGATGCCCAATCCCCCTCCACATCACCAGGGACGGTCCATCCGTTTCTTTCTAATGCAACTCAGCTGTCACCTCTCCCGGCACACCGGACAAGCCAACGCCCTGCGCCGAATATTGACGGCACAGCAGAATCAATCCTGAAGGCAGCGCACAGA
>JAKMCX010000162.1 GCA_022428285.1 Flavobacteriales bacterium | reverse complement strand
ATGAAGCAAGGTTGACTTTCCCGATCCACTGGCGCCCATGACGCCAACCAGCATCCCCGACCGGGCTTGGGTGCGGAACGGATGCAGGGCTTGCTTGTCTGGATAATTGAACCAGTGGCTGACTTCGTTGATCTCAAGGGCCAGCTCAGGGATGTTCTCCTCCTCCATGAAGGAGCGCTGGATGTCCACAAAGTGCAATGGGGCTGTGCCCGGATGGCGCAAGGTGGAGCCTGGTGTAAACGGTTGGGTGCGGTTGGGGTCCAATGGCTCCCCATTGAGCTGCACGGTTCCCGCACCCAGCGGCCTGATGAACACCACTTGGGATTCGGGATGTCGAAAACAGGCCAGTGCTGTGCTCCAGCCCGCCTTCACCACGCCTCCGAGTTGGGGTTGGTCTCCAATCAGGAAGGCCTCGTGGTACCGTTGGGTCATCACTGGCCATTTGGCCGTATCAAAGACCAGTGTCTCATAACAGCGTTTCTCTCCTTCGCGGATGCCAAAGACGTCGGCGACCAGGTCGGTCAATTCCCTTCCAAGGCTGTCTTGCTCTCCATTGCTAGGAAGCATGGCGTGCTCAAATTCGAGCATGCGCAGAAAGACCAATGCTTTTTCGCTGGCTTGCAGGTCGCGGTTGATGTCTGTGCAGGTGCGCAAGACTTTGGTCGAACGCAATGTGGTGCGTTTCAAACCGGCCAACTCTCTGGATTCTACAGCGCCGCCTTGGGCTGACAAATAGCTTTCAAAGACACCGAGCCACTCGGTGACCGCGTCCTTGGGCAAGCGGCTGCGCAAGAAGTGGGCCACAACTTCCCTCCCCTTTTCTAGTCCCTCTTCCCTCAGGGTAATGAGGGCGAACAGGCGCATCAAAGCGTCTAAAATGTGACGGCTCATCGTTTAGCGAATTGGCTAAGGACAGGCCATGGGGCCTGCCAATTATTGGCGCTCGTAGCACCCTTTGTCGGGCGCGGAACCGACCACTCGGGGCAAACCATCGAGGTCTGTAGCCAAGAAGGGCAATCCTGCTGGAATGCCCAGTCCATTCCATTGGCTGTTGCCACTAATGAGGTGGAAGTCCCTGTTGAAGACATCCGCAAAGGGAGGCGCGACGTCGAGGCTGCTTTCCTCGATCCAATCGGCCATTCCGAAGTCGTCCATCTCCACGGCACAACCGCGCACGAGCAGGTCATTGTCATTGCCCTCAAGGTCGACGACCAATTCGTCGAAATCTTGGAGGCCGGCATTGTTTCCCCACATGATGCAGTTCAGGAATTGAGATTCGACCAATGGTCTGATTTGCAGGTTGCCAGATGCGTCCTCATAGTGGTCGTTGATCAGGACTGTGGGTGTGGAGCGGGTGCCATCTGACCAGTAGTTGGCAAAGGTGCTGTGTGTAAACCTGTAACGCCCTCCAATGGTCAATGCTGCGCAGGCTTGAGCGCAGTCATACATCAGCAGGTTGGTGCCGTCCACATGGGCGCCTTGGGCGAGCAAACCGATTCCACTCATGTTGTGAATGATGCAGTTCTCCATGTTCAATGCGGCGCCTCCTTGAATTCCAGTGGTGTCCACTTGCAACCCGATGGTTCCATTGCGCAGAATGGCATGCCGCATGGAGCTGCCGGGAGAGCCATAAATCCAGATGCCACCCCCGAGAATGCTGGCTTGGGCCACCCCGAATTCAGTTTGGATCAAGGTGTCCACTTGGATGCCCCACTGGCCCGGTATGTCGTCGTATTCGGGCTCGAGTCGGTCTCCTTCAAAGGTCACTTCTTGCCCCAGTTCTCCATTCACTTCGAGTATGCCACGGTCGACATAAATTCCTCCGCCGGCGTGGACGTGCACTGCACACCCCGCTTCGATGGTCAGTTGGCAGTCCGGCGCAACACCTACGACGCCATAGATCACGTGGGGCCTTTGTGCTGTCCAGATGTCGTTACATGGCAATGTCGAGAGGCCTCCTGGAGCGCCATGAAAAAAGGCGTCTTGGCCCCAAGCCAGCAGTTCAGCGTACTGGGGGAAGCCATTGACCGTTACCCTGATGCGGTCCTTGACCACAAATGGAAGGTTGACATCCTCGGGGTCCACAGTCACTTCCACAAAGACGTAGATCGAATCGCCTTCTTCCAGGACAAGTCCTTCGGCACTGGGCCCGGGAATGCCATCGATGTTGATTCGGAATTCGCTCCCATCACCGTCCTCCAAGGTGACGTCCTCGAGCAGTATTCGGCCCGGACTGTCATTGATGATGCGCAGCGCCTGACTGGCACTTCCGATGGACGTAAAAACCGTATCGAAAAACAGCGTGTCTTGGCTAAAGGAAACCCTGGCATCTGCGCCGAGGTAGTATTTGTCTCCTTGGCAGCCTGTGCTCGCGGTAAACAAACCCAACAAGATGGACAGCATTCCAATGGTCCATCTCCACCCATGGGGGGCAACAGGTTTAGAAACAGGTTGGGCGCTCTTTGGGAACATGCTGCGAAACTAAGGACGAGAGGCGGCAACTTAACTTGTGCGCCGTGGCTGATACAGCATCAACGTCGAATTCGTCTCAATCTGATGTCCACTGGACTTGGGAGCAGGCCAGGCGCCATTTTGAGGGTGTCGATTTGGACTTTCATAAGGTGGTCTGTCGGTTGGATGACCCGAAGGATGCGGTGAGCCGATCGGCTTTTGAAAGCCTGGCCAGGGCCATCATGGGACAGCAACTGAGCACCAAGGCTGCGCAGACGATTTGGGGGCGTTTCCTTGAGATGCATGCCGGGGTGCTTGAGCCCGAAAGGGTATTGCAGACTTCTGCTGAAGACCACAGGTCAGCCGGCGTGAGCGGGCAGAAGCACAGTTATTTGGTGGACCTGTCTCGCCATTACATCGCCAACCCCGACATGTTGGACAGTACCGCTCAGATGAGTGACACAGAGATCATCGATGCGTGGACAAAAGTCAAGGGCTTGGGGCCTTGGACCGTGCAGATGCACTTGATGTTTCAGCTCAGGAGGCCCGATGTGTTTGCGGTGGATGATTTGGGTGTGCGCCGTGCTATGGAACGGGCTTTGGGCATCCCCAAGGATTCAAAAAAGGCGGTATACGCAAAACGGGCCCTGTTGTGGGGCCCGTTTCGCACGGCAGCGTGCCGGTTCTTGTGGGACAGCTTGAATGCTCAGCCCAAGTAAGACTTGAGAATGCGGCTTCGGCTGGTGTGCTTCAACCTGCGGATGGCCTTCTCCTTGATTTGACGAACACGTTCGCGCGTCAAGTCAAAACGCTCCCCTATCTCTTCCAAAGTGAGGGGGTGTTCTCCGCCAAGTCCGAAGTAGAGCCTCACAACATCGGCCTCACGGCTGGTGAGTGTTTGTAGCGAGCGTTCAATCTCCTTGCGCAAGGACTCTGTGATCAACACCGTATCCGGTGAAGGAGTGTCGTTGGTTTGGAGCACGTCGTACATCGTGCTGGAACTGTCGTCACCATCTTTCAATGGAGCATCCATAGAAACATGGCGGCCAGCGTTCTTCAAGCTTTGCTTGACCTCGTCGAGTGTCATGTCCAGAACTTCAGCAAGTTCAGCTGGAGTTGGAGGACGCTCAAACTCTTGCTCGAGGCGGGCGAATGCTTTGTTGATCTTGTTGATCGAACCAATCTTGTTCAAGGGCAACCTGACAATACGGCTTTGCTCGGCGAGTGCCTGCAAAATGCTTTGTCGGATCCACCAAACAGCGTAGGAAATGAACTTAAATCCACGCGTTTCGTCAAAGCGTTGAGCCGCTTTGATCAAACCGAGGTTGCCTTCATTGATCAGGTCAGGCAATGAAAGGCCTTGGTTCTGGTATTGCTTGGAAACAGAAACCACGAAACGGAGGTTGGCTTTGGTCATCTTTTCCAAAGCGACTTGGTCGCCTTGCTTGATGCGCCGGGCCAGTTCTACCTCTTCTTCTGCCGTGATCAAGTCGACCCGGCCGATTTCCTGGAGGTATTTGTCCAGCGATGCGGTCTCCCTGTTGGTGACCTGTTTCGTGATTTTTAGCTGTCTCATGGGCGTTGCGTTTCAGGTGTTTGAAGGGAGAAAGGCGGTTCCTTCCTCCCATTCAAACGTATTATTTGGTCTTTCGTTTCACTCGGGCTTCGGAAGAAGCACTTTTCTGCTCAGTTTGAGCTTTCCAGAGCGAGGATCGCGACCGGTGACTTTGAACTTGACCGTGTCTCCTTCTTTGATCACATCGGTGACTTCATTGACACGTCCGTGTTCCAATTCAGAGATGTGCAACAGTCCGTCTTGACCTGGAATGATCTCAACAAACGCGCCGTATGGCATCACAGTCTTGACTTGGCCTTCGTATACCTCTCCCACTTCAACAGTCGGTGGGAAGGCGATGGCACGGATGCGTGCAACGGCTGCGTCAATTTTCTGCTTGTTGTCGCCAGAAACTTCGACCATGCCTCTTCCGTCAGCGTCAGCAATGGAAACGTTGGCACCGGTGGTGTCCTGAATTTCATTGATGATTTTTCCGCCTGGACCAATGATGGGGCCAATGGCTTCTGCTGGGACTTCGAAGGAGATGATACGTGGAGCGTGGTCCTTGTAATCATCGCGGTGCGTGTCCATGGTCTTGAGCATCTCACCCAAAATGTGGGCACGGCCCTCCTTGGCTTGAAGCAGGGCTTCGGTCAACTGAGCAAAGGACAAACCTTTGATCTTGATGTCCATCTGGCAGGCTGTGATGCCTTCGGATGTTCCTGTAACCTTGAAGTCCATGTCACCGAGGTGGTCCTCGTCTCCAAGGATGTCACTGAGGACAGCATACTTGCCTGACTCTTGATCGGTGATCAATCCCATGGCAATTCCACTTACTGGACGCTTCATGGGGATGCCTCCGTCCATCATGGCCAATGTTCCGGCACAAACGGTGGCCATTGAACTGGAACCGTTGGACTCGAGAATTTCACTGACCAAGCGGATGGTGTAAGGGCAGTCGTCAACGGGTGGCAACATGGGCTTGAGGGCCCGCAAAGCCAAGTTTCCGTGACCAATCTCACGGCGGCTCGTTCCGCGAATCGGACGGGCTTCACCTGTAGAGAAAGGTGGGAAGTTGTAGTGCAACAGGAACTTCTCTGTCTTCCGCACAAGGGCGTTGTCGATGAGCTGCTCGTCGTCCTTGGTTCCCAAAGTCAACGTGGTCAAGCTCTGGGTCTCACCACGAGTGAAGATGGCGGATCCGTGCGGTCCGGGCAGGTAGTCGACTTCGCACCAGATGGGGCGGATGTCCTTTGTGCCACGGCCGTCCAAACGGATGCCTTCGTTCAAAAGCAAATCGCGAATGGCCTTCTTCTGTGCGCCTTTGATGTAGTCGCGAAGCATGTACTGCTTCTCGGACTTCTCTTCATCGGACATGGTGGCCAAGAAGCCGTCCTTGATCGACTTGAAAGTCTTGCCGCGCTCCTCTTTGGACTTGGCATTCTTGGCGGCATCGTAGTACTGCTGGTACAGCTCATCGTGGATGCGCTGCTTCAATGCTCCGTCTTGCTTTTCGTGCTCGTAGTCACGCTTTGGAGAAGAACTTGGTACTTCAGCCGCCATGTCAAGCTGGGCTTGGCACTGCTTCTGGATGGCCACGTGAGCTGCCTCAATGGCACCCACCATTTCTTCTTCGGACACCTCGTTCATCTCGCCTTCCACCATCACGATGCTGTCCATCGAACCGGCGATCATCATGTCGATGTCGGCTTCTTCGAGCTGGGCATATGTAGGGTTGATGACAAAAGATCCATCGATGCGTGCGACACGTACCTCTGAAATGGGACCGTCAAAAGGAATGTCACTCACAGCCAACGCCGCAGAAGCTGCCAGTCCAGCAAGGCTGTCTGGCATGTTTTCCTTGTCGGCGGACATGAGTTGGATCATCACCTGCGTTTCGGCGTGGTAATCGCCAGGGAAAGTTGGACGCAGGGCGCGGTCAACCAGTCGCATGACCAAGATCTCGGTATCGCTGGGACGGGCTTCTCTTTTAAAGAATCCACCTGGGAAGCGGCCAGTAGAGGCATACTTCTCTCGGTAGTCCACCGTAAGTGGGAGAAAATCGACGCCTTCTGAGGCGTCGTAGTTGCTGACTGCAGCAGCGAGCAACATGGTGTCGCCTTGGCGCACCACCACACTTCCGTGGGCCTGCTTGGCGAGTTTTCCAGTCTCAATCGTGACTGGACGGCCATCACCTAGGTCGATGGTCTTGGTTACAATGTTCAGTTCCATAAAGGAGTTGTCAAATCGGGCACCCGTAAAGTCCACGGGGCATTTCCCCGCGGTTTATTCAGTTTAGAACCTGCGACCGGATGCCCGTGCCGCATGGTTATAGCAAGCTTGGTTGCGCGCTATTAGCGACGCAGACCGAGGTCTTTTACAATGGAGCGGTAGCGCTCGATGTCTTTGCGCATGAGGTAGTCCAACAAACGGCGGCGCTTTCCGACCAAAGTGATCAAGGAGCGTTGGGTGTTGGCGTCTTTGCGGTTCAACTTCAGGTGCTCGGTCAAGTGAGCGATGCGGAAGGAGAACATGGCGATTTGCCCTTCGGCGTTGCCAGTGTCTTGTGCGCTCTTGCCATACTTGGCGAAGAACTCTTGTTTTTTCTCTGGTGTGAGGTACATGTGGAAATCTCTTGGATGTTCGTTATGCTGCCTGAATTTCAGGGGTGCAAAAGTAAGGGGGTGCCGGCGATTGACCAAGCCTTAGTCCAACAGAATCAGTCCATCAGCATGCTGACGAGGGTCGAAAGCTCCTCTTGCAAATTGCTTCTGTGGACGATCCGGTCGACAAAACCGTGCTCGAGCAAGAATTCAGCGCGTTGGAAACCCGCTGGCAAGTCTTTGCCTATGGTCTCTTTTACGACCCGAGGTCCCGCAAATCCTATGAGCGCATTGGGCTCTGCGAGGTGGATGTCTCCGAGCATAGCAAAGGAAGCCGTGACCCCGCCCGTCGTTGGGTCGGTCAGGATACAGATGTAAGGCAATCCCGCTTTGGCCAGCAAGCTCAGCTTGGCACTGGTTTTGGCCATTTGCATCAATGAGAATCCCGCCTCCATCATCCGTGCACCGCCCGACTTGGTGATGCATACGAAAGGCAGTCCGTTTTTGACGGCGTAATCGATGGCCCGGGCCATTTTCTCTCCCACGACAGACCCCATGGAACCTCCAATGAAGCCGAAGTCCATGCAGCTGATGACCATGGTCCTTCCGGCGACCTCCCCCACTCCAGTTCGGATGGCGTCTTTCAGACCGGTTTTTTCCATGGAGGAATTCAGCCGGTCCTGGTAGTCTTTCGTGTCTTTAAACTCCAGCGGGTTAGCCGAAATCATCTTGGCCTGAAGTTCTCTGAACTTGCCTCCGTCAAACAGAATGTTGAAGTAGGCTGCAGAGCCAATGCGCTCATGGTGGTCACAGTGGCTGCACACCCACAGGTTGCCCTCGTGTTCGGGCGTGGCGATGACGGTTTTGCAAGAAGGGCACTTGTACCAATTGCCCTCGGGAATCTCCTTCTTTTCGGCGGTTTTGGTTGTGATGCCTTCTTTCATTCGGCGGAACCATCCCAGCCCGCCTGGATCGGCGTTTTCGGCATCTTTGGGTTGGGTTTTGGCCTGCTGGTCTTTGTCTGCCATGAGGTGCAAATTTAACCCACCTTCAAAAGGGCAGGGATATGGCGGGGTGAATCCGCCAACTTGAGTCCGTGAATTGCGCTCCATCGGGCCACCTTACTGGCCTTCCGGCGTCGCAACGGAGCAAGAAATACCCAAAGTCGAGCCTCACTCCTGCCCCGCAAGCGATGGCCACTTGAGACAAGAATGTCCCCGGCGTGAACTCGACATTGGCCAGCTCTGGATCTGGCCTGGTCATCCAAACATTGCCTGCATCCGTGAACAGCGCGCATTGAATCCAGTCGTTGACATAGCGTCTGAACTCCAGATTGGCCTCCATGCGAATGTCCCCCCTGACCCGCAGATTGGCATTGTCAGATCCGCCCGGTCCCAATCCCAGGGCTTGCCAGCCGCGCATGCTGTTGGGGCCGCCTACGTAGAATTGCTTTTCCAATGGAACCGACACATTGTCGATTGAGGATGCTGCCACTCCAATGACGCAGCGGCCGAAGATGCCGTTTTTGCCTTGGGGCGACCACCCCGCCCTGATGTCGGCCATCCAACGTGTGTATCGTGCGACTTGCACTTGTCGGGCTTGTGCAAAGGCACTCGGCAGGTTGATGGTCGTCTCGGCCGGTTCATTTTTGTCCAGCAAATGGTACAGATTTCCGGCACCTTCAAATTCCACATTGAGGCTCCATCGAAGTGGGTGGGCCTTTCCTTTTGTGGATTTTATCCGCCATCGGATTCCTGAGCTAAACAATGCGCGGGGTTCGAAAGAGGAAGTGAGCAGGTCGGATTGCAGGCTGTCCAAGTCTTCGATGAACGACTGCTCGAGCCTGCTGGATGTAAAGGCCACCTCGAATGGCCTCAATTCAATGGTGGATCCGGTTTCTGGATTTTCCACAAACTCCTCTACCAGTCCCAATTGAATGTAGGTTCGACTGAACTTCAATCGGTCCTCGTCTCGAATCGTCAGCGATATCCGACTTTTTGGCTTGTTTGACTTTGAGAAAGTCTTGGCGCCAAAGGGAATCAAACGGTTTGTTCTGTAGATGAATCCCGCACTCAAAATCCGTGAGTTCAGTGTGTTGTTTACATTCTCGTCGGGCAGATTGAGTCCGTAAGTCTGCACCGATTCCAAACCGAGTCCCAGTTCAAGAGAAAGTTGCTCTGCACGGCTCCGAAAGTCCTGGTCGGACAAGGACAGGGCCACTTCACCTCCGATATTCTGACGCTGGGTCACGGCACCATTGACGCGCATGACCCTCCTCTGGGACGGGTAAGCATCGAAGTGAATGTGCAGTGGTGTAAACGCTTCTTGCTTGCTGCGGTTCATCGCTGAAATCCCCACACGCAGGTCTTGAACGAGGGGGAGTTGTCGAATGGATTGCCTTGTAGCAGACAACTTGGCCGGATTGAAGACCCCGCCATTCTCTATCCGCATGTTGTGGCTGAGCCCCCTCAGGTCGCGGCCGACAGGCACCCGCCATTGGATGCCATCCACTTCACGCGTTTCCATGGCTTCCAGTTGAACAGGGTGCCAATGGAAACTCAGGCTGTCGATCCTGCCTTTTCTGTGTGGCACTGTGAGCCCGTCAAATTGGGCGGGTGCGACCCTGAGGTTGAGGGCCACACAGCGCTTGGATTGGCTCTCGGTGGTGTCGATGTCGATGGAGAAAAAGTCGGCCGTGAGGCCAAACCACCCCTCCTGCTGGAGTTCTTGCGCCAGACGTTCACGCTCTCGGTCCAGCGCATCCAAGTCCAGCGGTTGCCCTTCCCATTCCTTCCAATTGCCCTCCAAAGTCTCCACCTGTGACCGGGTCAATCCGCTTCCATCTGCGTTGACTTCTGCAGAGC
>JAKMCX010000133.1 GCA_022428285.1 Flavobacteriales bacterium | reverse complement strand
TTCATGTTTGCCTTCGGCAGTGAATACCGCTCCCCTACCGGCATTGAAAAGGCTGTCGTCCTCCATGACTTCGATGACAGCGACCACCGCGTCCACGGCACTTCCCCCCGCTTCGAGCACCGCGCCGCCGGTTTCGAGCGCCAAGCTCAAGGAGGCGTTGTACGCCGCCTGTTCTGCCTCGCTGAGGACCTCCGTGTCAAAGTGGCCAGCTCCACCATGAATGGCGACAGACCACGGCGCAGGGTTCGAGGTTTCCAAAGTTTCAGATGTGGAAACGACAGCGGGACTGCATGCAACGAGACCCATGAAAAGAAAGGCGGCGCCAAAGTTTCGCATGCCACAATGTAGCCATGGTCCACCGAGATTGCTGCGCGACGGCTGTACGGCGGCTGACCGTCTGGTTACAATTGTTTTAATTTCGGTGCATGAGAATTTTTCAAATCGCGTGCTGTGCCGCCATTGTGTTGGTGGCATGCGCCCCCGCCACTGAATCCGAGCCGATGGCGTGCTCCAGCGGATTCGCGCCGACAGGCAATGCCTTGACTTTTGGCAGTGAATCCTCAGTGGAATTGGTCAAGGCCATCGATGCGGAATGGGCCAAACTCGACCTTGGGTCCATGCGCCAGTTCTATTCCGATACGTGCCTCTTTGAATGGAACGACGGCGATCAATTTCAAGGCTTTGATGCCTTTGCTGCGAAACTGGGCATGGACACCCTCGATTATTCTTGGAATATGATCTGGGCCTACTGTGTCGATGACGATCAAGAAGAGCCCGGCGACTGGGTTCATGCTGGATTTGATGAAGTCGGCACCTTTGCCGGCGACACGGTCGAGAAGGTGATCATCGAAGAGTGGTACTACATCAGAGATGAAAAAGTGCAGTATTACTCCAACTCCAAGCGGCCGGTCCGCTGACCCAGGTAGTAAACCCTGAGGCCTGGGTTTGGGGTGCGTTCAGCGCATTGGATCAGGCTCAAAAAGCCTCGCCAATGTGGAAGTAGACACCGCTGCCTTCTGAGGTAAAGGCCACATCAATGCGGGTGTAGATGTCTTTATCGGGGAAGATGAGGATGCGCAGTCCGGCGCCTCCCGTGGGCAGGAACTGTTGCCATTGGAAGCTCCTGTCCTCCCCATAGACCTGTCCTGCTGCCATAAACACGCTGGCCCCAATGCGCTTGGAGAAGGAGAACGGCAGAATGCGGTATTCCACCTGTCCCGCAATCAGATTCTTGTCCCGGTACCGCCCGAGGTAGTAACCGCGCATCAGGCTTTCTCCCCCCATCAACGACAGCATATTGAAGGGGGCTTGGCCCCGCGTAAACTGACCATAGAGCTGCGCAGCAAAGACGGTATTCTCCTTGACCGGGAGGTAAACCCTGCTGTCGGAGATGTATGAAGTGAAGTCAAAATCGCTCCCTGTCCCCGAGCCGTAACTCAAAAAAGCCCATTCGCTGTACAGCCCCTCCCGGGGGTTCATGGCGTTGTGGATGTTGTCATACAGCACACCGATGCCGACGCCGAGGTTGCGCGACCCTTCGGCGCCAATGCTCGGCACACCCTGCCCCGGATCGGAATGGGTGCGGGCGTATTGGACGCGGCTCAGCCTCTGAAAGTCCAGCTCCAACCCAACATACAGCGAAGGCAAAGTCTCTCGCAGCGCCCGCTCTCGGAACAACATGTACTCCCCATCAATGACGCTTTGGACTTCGGCGGGGCTGTCCCTGCCTACGCCGTAAAAGAAGAGTGGGAACCGCTGGTATCGGGCCCGACCGTAGAAGAACCACTTGTTTTCATCGGTGTACAATGCATGGTCCAGCCACAGGCCATATTGATTTTCTAGCGTGTAAAAGGTGAAGGCCTTGAGCTCGCTCAAGCGGTTGTCCACATTGCGGTTCGCAGAGTAGACATACAGGCTAGACACCCCGACTTCCCAGTTGGTTTCGGGAGAGAATGCGAGGGTGGGATAGTTGATGAACTTGGGTGCAGAAGGGTCGCCGCTGTCGCCCAATACATTGTCAAAATACCTTCGGATGGCCCCTTTTGGCCCTTCTTCCTGCGCCAAAGCCGGCCAACACATTCCCACCGAAAAGAGCAGCACAAGGGCAAACTGAAGGGGAATGTTCATCGAACGAAAAGTAGGCGTTCGGGTCGGTTTTACGCCTCAAGAATGGATGCGGTTTGTCATTCTTTTCAGACGCCCAATCGGCCCTGCGGTGAAGCGCCATCAGCCTTGCCCCTCCAAGGTGATGTCCCGGGAGAAGATGGTATTTCCATGGCGCTCGCTCTCGAGTTGGACGGTGTAAGCACCTGACGGATAGCCTTCCAAGCCTATGGTGAGGTAGAACTCATGCCGTCCCGCTGTGATGTCCATGTTGGACATCAACGCAATGCGCTCGCCATCGGGCTGCACCAACACCACGCGGCATGCCATTGGGTAGGGCAAATTGACCGTGACCGAGCAGCGGGCCTCCATCGCCTCACCTGTAAAACGCCCCTCCTCCTCTGGCTCAGGTTCTCGGTACTGAACGGCATAGCCGGGGTCTTCAAAGTCCTGGACCTCATCCTTCAAGATGTCAAGCCAAACCTCCTGTTCTTCATCCGGGACATAGACCGATTCAAAGCCATGGCCGTCTGTGTAGACCCAAACGAGATCCTGGGCAACGTTCTCTGGTGTTTCCAAATCGAGGTTGATGCGGTCAAGGATGCGGCAGAGATCTTTTGACGGTTTTGAGACGCCCTGGTCAAAAACGACATCGTCAGATGCTGACATCGCATCGGCTGCGCCACATGCTGCTGAAATCAACAGTTCTTGCGCTTCCCCAGATGGCACATACACCAAGATGTCCTCCGTCACCACAGCCGGCTGCACACTGTCGGGGCCTTGGAAAATTGTGCCTGCATCGATGAGCAGCTTGGTTCCTTGGCCGGGATTCACAATGACCAAGCGCACTGCTTCCCCCATGGACCTCGAGGTGGCTTCGCAGGTCCAACCGCGGTCCAGCGCATCAAGCAGGTCCAATGGTGATCCGGCCGTTGATGGTGGCTCAGCAACCGATGAGAAAACGACGGGGACTGCGGAAATCGCAGCGGTCAGGAAGTGAAATAGCATGTACAGGAGGTTTTAAATTCAACCTCCTAAGCCCTCCTGTTATTGTGCGCTGCAACGGTCCCCACCCGGAGGACGGCCTCGGTTTGACCCTCCACTGTGGTCTCACGCACAGGCCTGCGGCCTCAGTATTTGCGCTTGCCGGGCTTGCTAAAGCCGCCAGAACCACCGCTCTTTTTGTAGCCGCCTTTTTTAAAGTCCTTTTTGTAGCCGCCCTTGCCGCCACCGCTCTTCTTGGGGCGGAAGCCATCGGCACGGGTTTCGCCATCGGGGAACCCCCCGTCATTGAAGCCGCTGTTGAAGCCGCTGTCGGTAGCCGCTCCCGGCTTTTTGTAGCCGCCTTTCTTGTAGCCGCCTTTTTTGAAGTCCTTCTTGAAGCCGCCCTTTCCTGAGCCGCCTTTGAAGTCTTTTTTGTAGCCACCTTTCTTGAAGCCGCCTTTTTTGAAGTCTTTGCGATCGCGGTACCCGCCGTCGTCTTTGCCTCCCTTTTGGTTGAGGTCTTGGCGGTTGCTCAAATTCAACCGGGCCAGCTCTCGGGACACCAACCTGGCAATGATGTCTTCCTTGGACAGGGGACCTAGGAGCAAATCGACCTCCTCCAGCAGGCCCTGCGGGGCTTTCACATGGTCTTGCTGATCCACCAAACCACGGGCCCAACCCCGCAAGCGCTCCTCCACAATTTGGTCGGCCTTGGGTACCTCCACCGAGGTGAACTCCACATCGAGGCCGCGGGCAAGCTGGTTCACCTTGCCCTTCTCCTTGCTGCCGATGAAAGCCAGGGACACCCCTTTCTTTCCAGCACGGGCTGTTCGCCCTGAGCGGTGGGTGTAGTAAGCCTGGTCATTGGGCAACGAGAAGTGGAAGACGTGCGTGAGGTCGTTCACGTCGATGCCACGGGCTGCGACGTCCGTAGCGATGAGTACCTGAAGCTCTTTGCGCTTGAACCGCATCATGACCCGGTCGCGTTGGTGCTGCGAGAGGTCCCCGTGGATGGCATCGGCGCGGTAGCCCTGCTTGATCAGCCCCTCAGCGAGGTTCTGGGTGTCGCGCTTGGTGCGGCAAAACACCACGCCATAAAGCTCAGGATCGAGGTCCATGAAACGGGTCAAGGCTTCGGCCTTGTCCGTGTGACGCACCACGGCATACTGATGGTCAATGTTCGTGTTGACGGTCGTCTTGGGATCGACGCGGACCTCGAAGGGGTCCTCCATGTAATCCTTGACCATGCGCCGGATCTCCTTGGGCATGGTGGCCGAAAACAACCACGTCTTCTTGTCGTCTGGCGTAAAACTCAGGATCGTGTCGAGCTCTTCCTTGAAGCCCATGTTGAGCATCTCATCGGCCTCGTCGAGGACGAGAAACTTGATCCGATCGAGCTTGACGGCCTTGCGCTTGGCGAGGTCAATCAAACGGCCCGGAGTGGCAATGACCACCTGGCAAGGACGCTTGAGCTGGTTGATCTGCGTCACGATGTTGGCTCCCCCATAGACCGCTACGGTGCGGATGCCTTTCATGCGACCTGCAAACAAGGCGATCTGCTCTGCGATCTGCTGCCCCAATTCTCGGGTCGGGGCGAGGATCAAGGCTTGGACGTGGCTTTGGTCCGCATCGAGGTGCTCGAGCAGCGGCAATCCAAAGGCGGCGGTCTTGCCTGTGCCTGTTTGGGCGAGGCCAATGAAATCCCGATCGCCCTCGATCAGACGCGGGATGGCCTGTTCTTGGATTTCTGTGGGGGTCTCAAAACCGAGTTTGCCGATGGCTTCGAGGATCGGGGCCGAGAGGCCGAGGCTGGCAAATGAATTCAACGTGGGGAAATTGGGCGCGAATGTCCGACCATAAATGCCTGAATGGACGCGGAAGGGCAGGTTTTTTCAGCGGTTACAACTTAGAAAGCCCCTAAGGATGGTGTTTTGTTCTTTTTGCCAACTTGTGCGACATGCGATTGAAGGTCCTTCTTGCCCTGTGCCCCCTCCTTTTTGGAGCTGCAGCCCATGCCCAATTCAATGTAGAACCTTACCTTCAAGACGCTGAACCTCAATCCATTCGGGTGATGTGGGAAAGTGCCCAAGCTGGGGCCGCCACCCTCGAATGGGGAACCGACGAAGGGCTGGGCAATGTCCTGGACTCCGAAGGGGTTGTCTCCATCGGGGGCGCCATGCACGATGTGCTCATCTCAGGCCTCACTCCTGACACGCCTTACTACTACCGCGTTTCGAGTGGCGCGGTCTCTACGCTCACCTACCGGTTCAAGACCCCTCCCCTTCCGGAGGCCGAATCCGACTTCTCCTTTGTGGCCATGAGCGACATGCAGCAAAGCAACGACGACCCCAATGTCTTCGACGAAATCGTGCACCAAGGCGTCTTGGATTATTTCGGCGGAGAGACCTCCGAGGAAATCGCACTGGTGCTCATTCCAGGAGACCTCGTCGTCAATGGCAACACCTACGGGCAGTGGTCCAACGACTTCTTTGCCCCATCACACGACCTCTTCGCGCAGGTCCCGCTCTACCCTGTTTTGGGCAACCACGAGGTGAACTCAACCTACTACTTCCAGTATTTCCATTTGCCCGAAAACGGCAGCGCCGGTTATGAAGAGCACTGGTGGTACAAGGACTATGGAAACGTGCGCTTTATGGGCCTCAATTCCAATGCACCGTTCGATGGCGAGGACCAACTCGATTGGCTTTCCAACGTGCTCGATGCCACCTGTGGGTTGGAGCACATCGACTTTGTGTTTGCCGAATTGCACCACCCGCACAAGAGCGAATTGTGGACACCCGGAGAGTCAAACTTTACTGGAGAAGTGGTGACCGCCCTCGAGGATTTCTCCTCTGCCTGCGGCAAACCCAGCATTCACTTTTTCGGACACACCCACGGCTACTCCAGGGGACAATCACAGGACCACAAACACCTGTGGATCAACGTCGCCTCTGCCGGAGGAGCGATCGATTACTGGGGGCAGTGGCCCCAATTCGACTACGAAGAGTTTGAGATCACCACAGACGACTGGGGTTTTGTCGCGGTCGATGTGGTGGCCGGCGATGCGCCTCAGTTTACGGTCAAGCGACTGAGCCGGGGAGACAACTACGAAACGCTGGACAACGTCTGCACCGACAGCCTGGTCGTGACCAAGGCCGGCCAAGCGCCGCCCCCTCCCACCGCCGTTGCGCCGCTGGGCAGCACCCAACCTCCGGAGTGCATCGTTCTGGCAGCCTCGCCATTTGGCGCCGGACCTTCGGGCGCCCAGCACGGGGCCAGCCAATGGCAGGTCGCCGATGGCATCAACGGCTTTGACAGCCCCCTGGCCAATGTGTGGGAGCGCTACCGCAATGTCTACTTCAACCAAGACACCCAAACCGGAGCTTCGCTGACCATGGAGGCCATTCCTGGGCTGCCAGAAAACGCCGCCTTGTTCTGGAGGGTGCGCTACCGTGATCGGGGGTTGGACTGGAGTCCATGGACGGCTCCAACGCCGTTTTTCACCTCCACATCGCTCCAAGGCGACAACCTTTTGGTCAACCCTGGTGCAGAAAACGGCCTCGAAGACTGGGTGATCACCGAGGGTGTGGCCGAGGCCTTGACCGCAGGCGAATGCAATGGTGTCAACCCGCTGGATGGCGACCGCTACTTTGCCGTCGGCGGCCTGTGTACCGAAAGCGATGTCGCCCGCATGCACCAAGATGTCGACGTCACGGAATGGGCGGACTCCATCGATACGGGCACCCAAGTGGCCTATGCGAGCGGCATGTTGAGCAATTGGAGCGGTGCGGATATCCCGGCAATCCGGATGCGTTTCCTCGACGAAGCCGAGGACATCTTGGGTGAAACCGGCTGGTTCGAAATGCCCGTGGCGACCTGGACGGCCACCAACATTGAAGCCACCTTGCCCGAGACGACCCGCTTCGTGCGTTATGAAATGCAAGGCACGCGCATTGCTGGACAGGACAACGACGCGTACTTCGACCGCCTCTCCCTGAGGCTGGGAAGCGCGACAGACTGCGACGGACTGCCCACGGCGGTCCCCGTCTATGCGGGGTCTCCTGCTCCTTTGAGCATCTTTCCCAACCCCGGTTCAGCCGACCTGAATGTCCAATGGCCCGGGAGTGTCCGGCCCCTTCAAGGCTTGCGGGTGGTGGACAATGCGGGGCGCAAAGTGCCCGTACAATGGGACGGTTCCGATGCTGGATGGCGCATCCAACGCGGTCCTTTACCGGCCGGTCAATTCCACATCACCGCCATAGATGCCACGGGAACGACGGCCCGGGCTACCTGGGTCATTCCAGAGTAAACCCGCAGGGCCATTTCCAATCAGATGCCGCTGCCCGACGTCGCCGAAGGGCGTGGGGCACAAATGGACAGGAAGTCTTGCTCAAACAAATCTCCCCTGAGGCAGCGGCTGCCTTCGTTCCAATCCAGGGTCACTTCGGCGCCCGTGAAATAGAGCGTCACCGTGCCCATGGCGGGGTTGTAGAGATAGCGCAAGGTCATGGCCTTGCTGTCTTTCTTGAGGTTCTGCGTGTGGCCTTCTCCCGTCCATCCTGTCATTCCGACAAAGTCGAGTTCCAGCATGAGGCGTTCGCCATCCAGCCACTCCAAGGTGCCACACACCGGTTCAGCATGGTCATCCGAATGGATGCAAACGCCCACAGGGGTGAGCCAATCGAAACCCAACTCGAGGACCGTACCGGCGCCCGGATTGGGAAATGCCGCATCCTTGGTGCACCCAAAGAAGGCAGAAACAGCCAAAACAATGGCCCATGGAAGTACAAAACGCATGGCGTTGCAGGATTGTGAGGTCGCCCTCGGGGTTTTAAGTGGCCGTTCGGAACCCGCGAACGAAACGGGAGCTTGCGCTGCTCCTTCTACGGATAATTTTTAGAAAGGTTTCGGATCCAAGCCGCGCATCCGGGGCCGGAATTGCACCTAAATTGAACCCATGAAGACCTTTTCAGCCCTTCTTTTTTGCGGTCTGTGCGGTGTATTGAGCGCACAGGACACCTTTAGCATTGTCGCGGTCGACGTGGCCACTGGACAGGTCGGTAGCGCGGGTGCCACCTGCCTTGACGATACGGAAATCGAGGGGGGCGCCATCATCATCAGCGATGTCATTCCTGACTTGGGCGCCATTCACACCCAGAGTTACTGGGTGCCCGCCAACCAAAACGCGGCCCACGATCAAGTGGTGGACAATGGACTCTCTCCCGAGGAACTGATGGAATGGCTCGAAGCCAACGACGTCCAGGGCAACCCTGCGGTGCGCCAATACGGCATGGCCGACCTCCTGACCGGCCAAGCCCGTGCGGCCGCTTTTACCGGCGACAACTGCATGGATTGGAAGGGCCACATCACCGGTACCAACTACGCGATTCAAGGCAACATCCTCCTCGGTGAGGAGATCCTCGCGCAAATGGAGTCGGGCTTTTTAGAAACGGAGGGCACTTTGGCCCAGAAACTTATGGCGGCCATGCAAGGCGCCAATGTGGCCGGAGCCGACACCCGCTGTCTCGAAGAGGGGGTGAGCAGCCGGAGTGCGTTTTTGAGGGTCGCATATCCCGGCGACAGTCCGGACGACCTGACCTTGGACCTCTTGGTATCTCTGACGCCATTTGGTGTGGAACCCATCGATGTCCTGCAGGAGGAATTCAACGCGTGGAACAGCACCAGCCAATTGACCGAAACCCAAGGACAAGACCCACTGCTCATCACCCGGCAAGCCAACGGAGAAGTCCTGATCAAATGGGACGGCATCACCCCAGCGGAACTGATCGCCTTTGATGAGCGCGGTGCCAGGGTTGGTTCCGTGTCCTTGTCCGGCCCTTGGACCACTTGGGAACTGCCCACCGAAGGCATGTTGTTTTTGCGGCTTGTCGATCCCCAAGGCGACGTCCTCACCACCATGCAATACGGGGTGCAAAGTCCAGCCCCCAACACGCAGCGCAGCGGGCGCGAGTGACTCCGTTTAGCGCGCGCCTTGGATGTCTCCAGCGCGGAGGCCGCCGATGAGGCGCATGACCTCCCAATGGGCTGCACCCCATTCTTGTTGTGCAGCCAACTCCGCGGCTTCGGCCTGCAATACGGCCACGTCGAGGGCACGGAAATCGATGGCATTGAGCGCACCATCGCGGTA
>JAKMCX010000130.1 GCA_022428285.1 Flavobacteriales bacterium | reverse complement strand
GTGTTGGCGATGTCCCACAGGCGCGCTTGCAGATTGGCGGTTTGGCTGGTCATGGTTAGCAGGATTGTGTGACGGGCATTCTGTGGGGAAAATAGCGATGAACGAACCGTCCGGCTGCTTTGATGGGCAATTATTGACTGTACGCAAAAGCGGCCCCGTGGGGGGCCGCTTTCGTTTTGGGTCGGCGAGGGCCGATGTAGTGTGGGTCAGTTGCGGACGACGGGGAGGCGCCATTGGCCGGTGCCGTCGGTGAGGCGCACGGTGTAGTGGCCGGGGGCCAGGTTGCCGAGGTCGAGGTTGCGCCGTCCTGTGGCTTGTCCGCTCCAGGTGGCGCTGTGTACAGCCCGGCCTTGGAGGTCGAGGACGTCCACTTGGAGGTCGAGGACGTTGGCGCCGAGGTCCAGGTCGAGCGCAAGGGCGCCGGCCGTGGGGTTCGGATAGGCGTCGATGCTGTTCAGGCCGGCGATCGTTCCAACAGATGAAGGGTTGGTCACCGTCACCGTCAAGGGGACGCGCTCAGAGGCACAGCCTACGGCGTCCACGCTCACCTTCCAATCGTAGAAGAAGTAGTAGTAGTTCTGGGAGTTGGCACCGTTGACGGTGGTGCCGGTGATGGCGCCGAAGTTGCCGAGGGCATAAGGGAATTCGGGGTCAGATCCGATTCCGTCACGCCACAGCTGTGGGTTGTCCGAAGTCACGCGGAGGCCATAGCCCTGGCCCGCTGGCACAAACCAGTTGAGCTCCACCGTGTTTTCTCCGTCTTCGATCACAAAGGTGGACGACGACAAGGTCGCACCGTTGGCGTCTACCAGGGCAAACGTCCGGGCTTCCAGGCCATCGGCATAGACCTTTACCGACTCCAAGGACAGGTTCTGGTAGGCGTCGAAGACGAGCCAGAAGCCATTGTTCTGGTGGAACTGGCCGTTTTCTTCGTCGATCCACTCTTTGGCGCCCGTGGCGATGGTGCCGTCGTTGACCGATTCACTCTCCACCCAGAACGTGGTGGTTTGGTCTACAAATACGGGGTAATCGGGACCGGCTCCGATGGGGAACAAAGCGTCTTCGGCATCGTACCACAAGAGGTTGTTGCCCGTTGCGGACAGGTCTACATCTGCAGGATTTTCGATGGTCACGTCTGTGGTGACGGGCACTTCGGGGTAATCGTAGACGTTGACCTCGACCAACTCACTGGTGGCCGTGTTGCCGCAGATGTCGGTGAAGTCCAACTGGAATTCTCCAGAATTGCTCACCTGAATGCTCTGCTCGCTGACCCCTACGTTCCAAGTGTATTCGCCGTTGTCGGGGCCGCTCAGGACCACGGAACCGCCTTCGCAGAAACCCAGTTGGCCCGTGAAGTCAATCTCCGGTGTCACCGTTTCCAGCACATCGATGACCACAGGGTCCGATTCGAAGCTGCATCCGGTCTCGTCGGTCAGGGTCACGATGTAGGTGCCCGCTTCGTCGACTTCGATGCTGGACTCCGTGGCGCCCGTGCTCCACTCCGTGAGGTAGCCCTCCATGGTGGTGAGCGTCACAGATTCGCCTGGACACAACACCCCTGCATCGCCGGACTGCGAAATGGCCGCATCGATGAAGCAGAATGGAGGCAGTACGATGTCATCGACCCAGCACGCGTCTGCGCCCGAGGAGATGATGTTGTCTTTCTCATAGGACCAGGTCACCGTGTGGTATCCTGCCGTCAGCGCAAAGGCCTCTACGTCCCAGTCCAGCTCTCCGGACCACTCGCTGACCAACTCTCCGTCGATGTACATGCGCAGGTAGTCCCAGCCGTCTTCTGTCGATACGCGGCGGGCAAAGCTCATCTCGCCATCGCCCAGGAACTCCAGACCGATGGTCAAGGCTGTGTTTTGGTTGTCGCCAATGTCGCCGCTTTCCATGCAGAAGTCGCCTTGGAAGGGATTGTTGTCCGAAACAAACCAATCCTGGTTGCCGTCATAGGCCCATGGGAAGGTCTGGTCGTCGCCACTCTCCCACGTCTCCATGATCAGGTTGATGGGCTCGTAGAAGTCGGCCGCAGTGAAGTACAGCTCCTCTTGGTCGGCGCCAAAGGTGTTGATGGTGAATTCCATCGCGGCCAATCCGCCGGGGGCAGCGTCTTCGGCCACCTGCACGCCGTAGCTCTGGGTGACCGTCTGACCGGGCTCAATGGACTCCATGATGTAGTCGCCGTTGTTGAGCAGGACGACGTCTGGGTGGTCCAAATCCAAGATGCCCACGGCACCCGTGGTGGCGGCATCGTGGCCGTCGTTGATGATGGTGAACACCAGGTTCGCGGTCTCCCCGCTTTCCAAAATGCCGTTTCCGCCATCGACCACGTCGAGGCCGAGGACCGTGAAGTGCGGGGCGTTGAGCACCACACTGAAAGCCGCCGACCAGACGTTTCCGTCGGCATCGGCCATTTCCACATCGAAGTTGGCCAGGTGCTGGTCTTCTACGCCGGCCACCACATCAAAGGCAAATCCGGGCAAGGTCAGCGTTCCCTCTGCATCGATGTCGCCCGCTGACTCCGCGCCGTCGGTGATGACCACCCACGGGTCTGTCGTGGTGATGGTCACCTGCACATCGACCGCCGTCTCTACGCCCACGTTGGACAGGTCCAGCTCTAGGGAGATGCTCTCCCCTTGGTCGGCATTGCCGTCGTTGTCTCCTGTGGGGTCGAGGGCGGTGTTTCCGCTGCTCAATACATAGGGGCCCGCTGCAGGCACCGCCTGCACGGTGGACTGATACGGGATGGTGTTGTAGGCCGTTCCGGTGATGAGGTAGTCCCCAGGCACGGCAATGGGCTCGGCGAGTTCAATCGTCACGCTTCCGTTTTCTACAAAGCCTGTCCCGAGGATCTCTCCGTTAAAGGTCAGGGCCACCAGGGCGCCTTCGTTGGGGCTGGTCACCGTGATGGAAGGGGTTCCGAGGAAGTACACTTCTTGGTGTCCAAGCTGGAGCGCTTCTGGGAAGGCCGTCCGCATGACCACGGTGGGGTCACCGAAGATGCACCAGGTGTCCATCATCTCCTCTCCTGCTCCGCCATAGGCATCGATCATGCCGGCACATCCGTGGGCCACGATGGAACCAAAGGTGTGGTTGATCTCGACCTCGCCTCCTTCGACCACCAGGTCGACCATCTCGTCTTGTCCTTTCATGGGGGGTGCCCAGCTCTGCAATACGCTGGAAAACGCCCCTCCGATGCCCCCCGCGGGAGCGCCATTGTAGGTGTGCTTGATCCAGACTTCTCCAAAGCAATCGCCGGAGCCCTCTCCTTCGTCAAAGTCGCCCACGCAGCAGGCCACAGGCACGAAGAAACCGTACATGCCCGTGTTGGTCGTTTGGCCGATGGCGTTGACGTCGAATCCACTGGAAACGATGCCGCCGTGGTATCCGTGTCCGGTGTAGTTGATGAAACTCAAGCCCTTGTTGACGAGCTCCACCATATCGCCCGCATTGGGGTTTCCGGCAGCATCGGCCGTCTCGCCTCCCGTGGGACTCTGTCCGCTCTGGTTGCCGTCATAGAGCTCCCACACTTCGTTGAAGTCGTAGTCGAGCAGTTTGTTCTTGATGTTGTTCTGGTGCTGCCAATCGGATTCGCCGTTGTCGCCAATCCCCGAGCCTTCGTTGGACCCGATGCCCACGCCTACGTTGAACCACTCCTCTCCGAGGAAGGGGGTCTTCTCGTACTCGAGGGTCCGGTCTACGAGGGTCTGCATCTCTTCCACGTTGTGCACGAGCATGCGGCCCACAAAGAACTCTGGGTAGTGGTCGTTGCCTTCCACAAAACCGTAGCAGGGGTCGCAGTACCCTGTGCCACCACCGTTGGTGATGAGCGTGGCGGCCACCTGGTCCTCATCGCCTGCGAGGATGACGTGGCTCAAGCCTTCGTCGAAGTATTGCGTGGCGAGGAAATCCTTGATGGCGTTGTAATCGTTGCCGAAGTCCGAAGCGTAGACCACTTCGGTCTCGAGACCTTTTTCGCGCTTCCAGGCGATGAGCGGCGCGAGCACATCGTCGTACATGGCGTCGGTGACCACGACCACCTTTCCGTGCTCTTCGATGTAGTCATAGCGGCTTTGCATGCCGGCTGCATTGAGGAAGCGGCTAGAAGCGGCGTCTGCAGTTCCAGGCGCCATGCGCACGGCAGAAGTCGCCGGGTTCACAGCCACGGCTTCGGTCTCCACCACGCGCACGGTGATGCTCTGATAGCTCCGCAAAACGCCGGTCACGGGGTTGTATTGGAAGGGGTGTGCCCAAATGGATTGGCCGCGCAGGCCGCGCTCCACAAACGGCGTGCGCAGCACAGCCGGTTGGGCGGGGAAAAAGCCGTCTTGGCCGTACACCGCGCCTTGCTCAAAGGGCACCGTCGCGGGGTCAACATTGCGGTAGAGGTTGCCCTTGCTGGGGGCCACGTCGATGCCGACAAAGTCCGCATACTCGCTGTCGATGACCTCCAACATGGTGCCTGCTTGGGCGCCAATGAGGACCGTGGCGTCGACCTTGGACAGGTCGGGAGCGCCTGCCCTCAGGAGCGGCGTATCGCCTAACACCCTCGGGACGATGGCGTCACCTTCGGGCGTCACCACCTCTCCCAACATGGGGTCGGAGAATTCAAAACGGACCACGATGCCTTCGTGGTCATCGGCGATCAAAGTGGCTTGGGCCATCACGCCGGTCGCATTGAGCAACAGGGCGAACGCTACAGCGCAGCGGGTACAAAAGGAAAACTTCATGGTTTGGGTTTGCAGGTTACTCCATGATGATCCGCAGGGGCGGATGCAGGTCTTTGTGAATCAACAGGTATACGCCTTTGGAAAGCCCTTCCGTTTGCAGGATGGGCTGGCCTTCGGCGTTCCATTTACAGGGGGTTAACGCGCCGTGCATGTCCAAGAGTTGCACGGAGGATGTCAAGTCGCGGTCTAGGGGTCCCGAAATGTAAACGGGCTGCCCCACAGCGGCGGGGACGGGGTAGGCCGACCACTGCCGCTGGCGTGGCGTTGGAGCGGGATTGAGCACGTTCGAAACGCCTCCGTTGCGCAGATCAAAATAGACGCTCATCAAGGCATCTTGATTGCCCGTAGGCCAGACCCAAAAGTGCAGGAAGCACGTCCCTTCCACTTCGAGCGCATTCACAATCAGCTTGAGGAACCCCGCCCCTTCCGCCCCCATCGCGAGCATGTCGGCATCGGCGGGCACGCCGGTGTAACACTCGCCAAGGTCGCAGAGGTTGACGTCCCACCCTTCTGTCCACCCGCCGTCGATGTAGCGCCAGCTCAATGCGAGCGAATCTCCAGAGGTGTTGGGGAAATCGATTTGGAAGATGCGGGTCACGCTGTCTGTCACAAAGACGTCGACCAGGCTGTCGGTGGGCGCGATGTCGAATTGTGCGCGGACCTCTGGTGCCGCCCAGAGCAATACCGCGGACAGCATCACGCACATTCTAAACTGGAGCCTCTTCACTGTGGCAATTTACCCCCTCAATTTTGTAATCTGGACCCTTTTGCGGCCAAGAAACCGCCACACAGTCCCGATCAGCTTGCTGGTGGCGCAGAATGGCGGGGCAGGGTCCACCCTCCGGCCCACTCCTCTGGAAGTTGGGCTTCGCCAAACATTTTGTGCAAAGCCGCCCTGCGGTATGTGAACAGCCCCTCCACTTGCCGCCGCACCCAAAAACCAGCCACGGCTTGTCCCAGCTTTCCTGCGGGCAGCCTGTATTCCACGCGGTCCATGACCGCCGTGCCGCCCCCGGGCAGCGCGCGAAAAGCGTGTACGTGGTCCCACTGCGCAAAAGGGCCCGCTTCTTGGATGTCCTTGAACCAGGCCTGTTCGAGGCCCTGTTCTGGCCCGTGGACCTCCACGATGCGGGTAAGCCAACCTGCGCGGATGCCCAGCATTGGCGCCACGGAAATCTCGATCTCCAAACCTGGCGCAATGGGGGTATCTCCTCCCTTTCCCACCCGCAGCTTTTGGTCGGGCGGGGTCAGCGGAGCGAGGTTCTGGGCGGTAGAAAAAAAGCGCCACAGCTTTTCCAATGGGACGTCGAGCCCCACGGTGTCGGTGAGTTGATTGGCCATCAGTGGCACAGTGAATCCGCCGCCCAAGCCGCCATGAGCAAGCCTGGCTTTGCGCCGGTTTGGAACCCCAGCGATTGGATGTATCCGGCAGAGGCACTGAGCAGCCTGTTGGACGGATAGGCGGGGTCGGTATTGAAATCCAAATCGATCTGCGCGACCTGCACCCCGGTCTCTTCTCTGATCATGTGGGCAAGGGCCACTGAGCGCTCCGTCTCGCCCCAGAGCTTGGTCCACATGTCCTCGATGCGCGGCACCTTTTCCTTGCGGTAGATGACATGGGCACCCGCGCTGGGATAGCGAAACACCACGGTGGTGGCATAGACGGTATAGCTCCTGTAGTTCTGGCTGTCGCAGCCCACATACAAGGCAAATTTGTCGGCTGTCTCCTTCATCTCTCGCACATAACCGCAGACGTCGAAACTGCGGCTCCCCCCCATCACTTTGAAACTTCTCGTGGATCGGTTTTCTGCCATGGTTTCAAGTTAGACTGCGCTTTGGCCCCATTTACAGACCGCACTTTTGGCTTCTCCACAAGTTGTGGAGAGGCTTGTTTTCTGCGGTACAAAATGTCGTGAAATGGAAACACCCGCCGTTGCGGGTGCTTCTCTACGATTCACAACAGTGGTCGACTTCGGTAAAGTCCGAAGTGCCTGTCGACCACATGTTCTAATTTACACATTATATTTCTTTCAAACAACAAAATTATCTGTTTCGACGATTTATATAGACTGAATGCAGAAGGTCCGCCTCAAGAAAAAGCAGGCCCTACCCTCGGTCAGCCCCGCCGGATCTGCAACAGCACCTTCATGAGCTCTTCTGGCGAATAAGGCTTCTTGAGGTACGCATCCATTCCAGCTTTGAACCCTTCCGCTTCATCCGTCTCGAATGCAAAGGCAGTCAAGCCCACAATGGGCGTCCGTTGGCCCTTATGCTCTTGCCCGCGGATCGACCTGGTGGCATCATAACCATCCATGACCGGCATTTGAACGTCCATCAAAATCACATCCCAGCCTCCCTCTTTCCACATATCTATGGCCTCGGCGCCATTCCCAGCGTTGTCAAATTGCACCCCCCACCCTTTCAGCAGTTTCTGGAGGTAAATCAAGTTGACGGGATTGTCTTCCGCACACAGCACCCTGAGCCCTCGGAGGGATTCCGGATCCAAAGCTTCGCTGCCGCCCTCTACAACGTGGGTCCTTTCTACTGCAAATTCAAACGTAAAGCTGCTGCCTTTGCCCACTTCACTGGTCGCTGTGATGTTGCCACCGTGGAGCGTACACAGCTCCCGACAAATGGCCAGTCCAAGCCCACTGCCTTGCTGCGAGTTGTCGCGGCCTTCATCGGCCTGAACAAAACGGTCAAACACGCGGGGCATGACTTCCTGAGGGATGCCTTTGCCTGTATCGGTTACCTGCACGCGCAGCATCAACTGCCCCCCCTCTTCTGCCAATTCCGGCCTGAGGCTGATGCGCCCCTCGCGGGTGAACTTGGCGGCATTGCCCACCAAATTCAACAGCACCTGGGACAGCGCTTGCACATCGATTTTCAATGCACTGTCGAGCGCATGGTCCCACTCCAACTCCAGCTTTACGCCCTTCTTGCGGAGCAAGGTTTGGTACACCACCATGATGCCATCAAAGGTTGGACGCACCTTGGCGGGTTGTATGTCGAGGGCCTTCTGGCCTTCTTCCATCCGGGCGATGTTGAGGACACCGTCCAGCAATTCTTTGAGCAGGGTCCCGCCCTGTGTAATGGACTGCACGAAGCCGTCCTGTTGCGCGCTCAGACCCGTGTCCTTGAGCAGATGGGACATCCCCAAAATGGCATTCAAAGGGGTTCTGATCTCATGGCTCATTTTGGCCAAGAAGCGGCGTTCCGACCTCCGGGCTGCATGGGCCACAACCATGGCCTTTTTCAGGCGCTCTTCGTCTTTTTTGCGTTCCGTGATGTCGTAGTGGATGCCCATCGAACCCACAGCCTGTCCCGCTTCATTGCGCAGGGGTACGCCGCTGATCAACAGCCACAGCTCTTCGCCCTTTTTGTTGCGGATGGCACATTCATAGAGTTCGGACTCCCCGGCACTTCGCGCTTGCGTTCGGGCCTGCATCCGCTGGCGCTCGTTGGGCGTCATCAGCACTTCTGAAGCCTTTTGTCCGAGCAACTCCTCCTCTGAATACCCCACTATCGCACAGAATTTGGGAAAGGCTCGGGTGATGCGCTCCTCCATGTCCACTTCCAAGATCCCGAGGTCCATGTTCTCGATGATGCCCCGGTAATGCTCCTCGGATTGGCGCAGCGCCAGCTCCAGCCGCTTTTGGTCGGTGATGTCGCGGATGATGCCGTGTACCTGGTCGCTTTGCCGATCAGGGGTTCCGCCCCAGCTCAGATTCAAGTTCAACCAGCGTTGGGTTCCGAGTCTGTTTTTGCTGGAAATCTCCAGCCACAGCTGTGGTGACAGCCTGTGGGGATCCTGAATCCACTCCCCGATTTTCATGGCCCATTCTCGCTGACCATCCCCGCCCAGGACATCGGTCAATTTCATGGACAAGAGGTCCTGCTGTCCCTTTCCCAACATCCGGCTTCCTGCCGGGTTGATGTAACTGAACCGCCCCTCTTGGCCCAAGGTGAAGATGCCGTCCTCAGCCTTGTCCAAGATGTAAATCTCGGGCCGCATGTCCTCCACAGCTGCCACCGACAAAGGACCTTCTTCGGGATCCTTGTCCCAACGGGCCAGCTGTGACTTCAAAAACGACTGCTCCTGCTCCAGGGCGGCGAGTCGTTTTTGGAGTTCAGACTTAGACGGTGTTGGCATGTTCGAAATGTTCGGAGTTCGTTGGATGTAATTTACTACCAATCCTGTCCATATTCGTAATGCACTATGCGGATGTTCCGGGTTCAGAAATTAGGGAGTTTGGCCGCCTTTTTGGCATGCCTGCAATGGGGCGCTGTTCAGGCGCAGCCCGACCTCATCGGTTGGGAATCTTTGGTGCGGTCCCTGGAGTGGTCCCCTGGGATTGAAGACTTAGAGTCCCTAGAACCAGGGTGCGTTCTGACGCCCACGGAGCCGCAAATGGACCCCCGACGATGGCGCATCCGCACCCCTTGGGGCGAGTCCCTGCTGGGACAACTCGAGGCCCTGCCCCTCGCAGAGCACCATGCGGACCGTGCACTGCAGCGGATGCTGGCCGATGGCATGCTCTGTTTCCGGCTTATGGAAGCTGCTGCAGACCGACACCGCAAAGCGGTTGAAGCTGCCTTTGACGATGCAGGGTTGCCTGCAGATTGGGCCCTTCTGCCCATGGCCCTCACCGGTTGGAACCATGCTTACTACGGCCCTGGACGCCGGGCGGGTCCCTGGGCCATGGACATGACTTCTGCCCTGTCCCACGGGCTCGAAATCCGCAGAGGCTGGGATGAACGGCACGTGCCCGAGGCGATGACTGCTGCGGCCATCGCCCAGGCCCAAAGGGCGGCAGAGGCCTTTCCCGACGACCCGTTGCGCCAGGTCATGGCGTTTATACGTGGCCCTCAGGCGGCGCGTGGACTGGACGCTGCTGCGCTCGATGCCGCGCTGCTCGAATGGCTGCACCTGTTCCGTGTGATCTTACAGGTGGACCGCAACTTTGATTGGAACGACACCCATGCCCTGTGGATGCTGCGCGATGGCCAAATTCAGGAACTGACCTGTCCGGAAGCGGGGCCGGTATTTTTCAGCTTGGCCGACACCGTGCCGGCTTTGTACGGTGCGTTGCGCATGGAGAATCCTTGGTTCACCACCGACTCCATCGGATTCAATGACCAAAGGCCCCAACTGCTCATCCCCATCGGGGCTGGCTTGCGTTGGACCAACCGCAGTGATTTCTGCTCCAGGCGTCCCGCACCCATGGCCACCACTGCATCGGTGGTGCACGTGGTAGGGCCGGGAGATGTGCTCGGCGGCATTGCCCGCGATTACGGTGTGCGCATCGGGGAAATCAAGCGGTTCAACCAACTCGAAGGCGACCTGATCCGCGTGGGCCAGAAGCTGGAAATTCCAGGCTCGCTGGGCCGCATTGCCCCCGCTCCGACCCCCGCCCCTTCAGAATACGATACCGATGCTCCTTGGGTCTGGCATACGGTGCGAGAAGGTGAGTCCTACTGGACCATTTCACAGCAGTATCCCCAGGCGGGTTTGGAGGCCATCATGCGGATGAATGATGTGTCCGCCGAAGACCTCCAGCCGGGCATGAAATTGAGGATCCGCCCGCCATGAGTGCCCCAGTCCCCCCTCGTGACGACCGGGGGAAGGGTGCCATGGCCCTCTCTGTTGTCGGCTGCGCTGTCACGCTGTTGGCAGCTTTGCTGCCTGCCGAAGGGCTGACTTTAGGCGATACAGTGGTGCGCATTTCCTACCCAGAAGGGTGGCGCGCATGGCTGCACCCTGACCCTCCGCAGATTGTCATCCCACGTTGGAAGCCCGAAGACGTTTCAGACCTGCTGGCACTGTACGACTCCGGCTGGACCGCCGCCACGGCCATGGAGCCGGCAGTGGACAGCCTGGCGGTCCCGGCCTCCGCTCCAGACAGCGCTGCCGCCATGGACTCCACCGCTACAGGCGCCGCCGTTGCTGCGCTGGCTCACGGAACGGCGGACACCGCAGCGTCCATACCCGAGTCCGTCCTGCCCACCGCGCCTCCCGCGCCCACCGCACAGCCGCGCCGCGCCGCCGTTCAAGTGCCAGAGGCTGGTGCCCTGCCACCCGCCTTGCGTTTGTCCATTCCCGAGTCGGCCCAGTGGGCCTTCGGTCGGTTGTTTGCACAACTGGAACAGCACGGAGAGGTCAACGTCCTGCACTATGGCGACAGCCAAATTGAAGGCGACCGCATCTCCGGCATCATGCGCCATTCTTGGCAAAAACGCTGGGGCGGATCGGGACCTGGGCTGCAGGCACCTGTGCCCCTGGTTCAGAGCTTTGCTTTGAGGCAATCTCACACGGGCCCTTGGAAGCGTCACACGCGCTATGGACGCCGCGACACCACCGACACCGACGACCGCTACGGCCTCATGGCATGCTATGCCGAGTTGACCGATACCAGCTCAACCGCTTGCTTGACCGTCGCACCCGAGCCCCGCAACCACCGCCAATTTGGACAGTGGCAAGGCCTGAGGCTGTGGCACGACTCTGTGGCCGCCGACTGCGCCGTTGCGGTCAATGGCGTTGCGGTGGACACACTGCGGGCAGGCACTTCGGCATCGGCCCTGAACTTGGGTGCAGCATGGAATGGCCCCAGCACCTCCCTGAATGCCGACGCCCGCTCCCCTGTTTCTGTGGCCACTGAAGTCTGCTTTCAGGGCGGGGTCCCGCGGATTTTTGCTGTAGAACCCAAAGGCCGGGGCGTCCAATGGCACGGCGTCCCCATGAGGGGCAGTTCGGGCACCCTTTTCAGAAAACTCGACCGCCCTCATTTCACCGGGCAGCTGCAGGCCTTGGGGCCGGAACTGGTCATCCTGCAATACGGCGGCAACGTGGTTCCGCACTGCAAGGACTTGGCCCAGGCCGAGCGCTTTGGCGGATGGTTTGGCAGCCAAATTCGGCTGTTCCAACGCGTGCTTCCCGATGCGGCCATTTTGGTCATTGGCCCCTCTGACATGTCCGAGAAATCGGGGCCCCGCTGGACCTCTTTTCCTCAATTGGCGGCGGTGCGGGACGTCTTGAAACGGACCGCTTTGGAAAACGGTGCTGGCTACTGGGACTTGCTGGAAGTCATGGGCGGCTTGGGCAGCATGCCCGCTTGGGTGGACAGCGAACCGCCCTTGGCTGGCCCCGACCATGTGCACTTTACGCCGCTGGGTGCCAAGCGGGTCGGCACGTTGTTGGACCGGTCGTTTTTGGGGTGTTACAGCGAATGGAAGCAGGATTGGGCCCAACCAGCGCCTTCCGCCATGCCCAAACGCACCACCTCTCCGGTCGTCCCGTCTGCACTGCGCGCCCCTGTTCTCGAAACCGATGGACTGCGCTGAAGCCCACCTCCCCCCCCTGCTGACCGGGATGCGCTGGCCCCTGTTGGCCGCCTTGCTGCTCGGCAGTCCTGTCTTGGGTGGCGGGCATTGCTGGGGACAGCGCGACTCAGCGGCAACGGAATCAGAGTCAGGCGATGCGCCCACACTCTGGCAGCGCGGAGACGTCCACCGGGACGGCGACCTCGGTGGCCTTTCTGATGTAGGCGGATCCCTCCATGGTGCGCAGCACCTCTCCCAATTCTTGGCGGCGTGGTACGGCCTGTTGTTTGAAGCTTCGGACCCAAGCCCCGCAGATGGCGGCCCGCTCGAGGTTGTGCATTTTGGTGGCTCCCATGTGCAAGCCGGCCGCATAGGCTGGGCCTTTCGCCAGCGGCTGCACCAAGACAGGCCGGGTGTGGTGGTCGGCTGCGGCATCCAAGCCCCCCACCGATTGATGGACTCCAATGGCCCGCCCGAACGGGGTTGGTCTTCGCCCCAGGAATGGACGGGGCAATCCTGCGCCAACCGCCGGCACCGCGGTGATTGGGGCATCACGGGCGTGGAGGCCCAGAGCCTTGTGGCAGCGCCCGTGTCGTGCTGGAGTGGTGCTCCTGCTGGGGAGCGCTGCATCTCGGAAATCCGCGTTTTGTCCCGCCCGGACTCGGCGGCCGGGTGGCAACCTGTGCTCCCCCAACCTTGGATGCCTGACCTCGGCGCCCAATCCAGCGCGGGGATCGCCCAGTGGATTGGCCCCGAAGGTGGTTCAGCTCCGGACACCCTGACCCTCCAGCCCACCACCGAAGGCGCTCAGGTCCTGCACGGAGTGGAGTGGATTCCCGACCATGCGGACTTTGTCTTTCACGACCTCGGTGCCAATGGCGCCAGTTCCACGTCTTGGATGCGCAACCCCCATTTCAAGGAACAGCTGCGCACCGTCTCGCCCGACCTGGTGATTTTGGCTTGGGGCATCAACGATGCACACATGGCGCAAAGCCGCTTTGATGCAGAACGGTTTTCGCGCCATTACGGGGCCCTCATCGACACCATCCGGTCGGCCCGTCCCACAACGGAGATCCTGCTGGTCACCAACAACGACAGCCATTACCGGCACCGCCACAACCCCAATGCCGAGTCGGTTCGTCGGGCCATGCTCGACCTGGTGGCTCAGCGCGAAGTGGCCTGCTGGGACCTCTATGGGCAGCTTGGCGGCAAGGGTTCCATCGACGCATTGAACACCACGGGATTTGCCGCCAGCGACCGGCTGCATTTCAGGAAAGACGGCTACATCCTGATTGGGGAGCTGCTCTATGAAGTGCTCGTCAGGGCTGCCATTCAACATTGGACCAGCACGCCATGAGCGCTTTGTACGAGATTTTCGCCCACGACGCCGCGTCTCCATGGACCTTCCTCAACGGTTCGTTCTGGCTGTTTCTGCTGGTCGTCCTGGCCCTCGATGCGGCCCTCCACCGAGACCGCCAGCGGGGGTTGCGCCACCTCTGGCTTCTGGCCGCCAGCCTGCTGTTTTATTGGAAGACATCGGGTTGGTTCTTTCTGATCTTGGTCTTCTCCACCGTCAGCGACCACTTGATTGGCCACCGGATTGCCGCAAGTGCAGGGGACCGCGGCAAAAACCGCTGGCTCGCCTTGAGCATTGCCCTCAACCTGGGCCTGCTGTTCTACTTCAAGTACACCTATTTCCTGACCGGGTCGTGGAACGCGGCGACGGGCTCGTCCATCATCCCTAGAAATTGGCTCGCCATGGGGGTCAATGCCGCTGTCGGGACTTCGTGGTCTGTCGACCGCATTCTCCTCCCGGTGGGCATCAGCTTTTACACCTTTCAGACAATCAGTTACACGGTGGACATCCGGCGCGGCTTGGTGCAGCCCCTCAAAAGGCTCAGCGACTTTGGTTTCTATGTGTCGTTCTTTCCACAGCTGGTGGCGGGCCCCATTGTGCGGGCGGCAGACTTCGTCCCCCAAATCCTGCATCCCAAACCGGTCACCAAAACCACCATTGGCCGCGCTGGATTTTGGATATTGAACGGCTTGCTCAAGAAGGTCCTGTTGGCCGACTGGATTGCAGTCAACTTCAACGACCGGGTATTTGCCTCGCCCGCCACGCACAGCGGCTTTGAGGTGCTCATGGCCATGTATGGCTACTCCCTACAGGTGTACGCCGACTTCAGCGGATACACCGACATGGCCATCGGTGTGGCCTTGCTCATGGGCTACCAATTGCCACAAAACTTCAACAGCCCCTACAAGGCCGACAGCTGTGGCAACTTCTGGAAGCGCTGGCACATGAGCCTCTCTGGTTGGCTCAAGGACTACCTCTACATCCCCATGGGCGGGAACCGCAAAGCGTCCTGGTTTACTGCCATCTGCGGGGTATTTCTGCTGTCTTTTGTGGCCTTGATGTGGCCCAACCCCAAGATCCTCGGCGGGCTCATTGGTGTGGTGCTGACTGCGGCTTTGGCCATGGCACGCATTCCCGCATTTCACAGGTGGGTGACCACCAACATCAACATTTGGATGACCATGTTGCTCGGCGGACTCTGGCACGGGGCGGGCTGGAACTTTGTGATCTGGGGAGGACTCAATGGCTTGGGCATCACGGTATACAAACTGTGGAGAAAAGGCAGCCCTTGGGAGGCCAAGGACACCTTTTGGAAACGCGCCATTGCGGTGGCGCTCACCTTTCACTTCATCACCTTTACCCGCATTTGGTTCCGAAGCGCTTCGCACACGACGTGGGCCACCTTTGGCACAGAACATGACATGGTCAGCGAATGGGACACCGCCATGGTCATCCTCTCCAAATTGGTGGAATCCACACCCTTGTCTGTGGGACTTGACGTCGTCCAGCACTACAGCATGGTGTTCGGCGTGATGGCCTTGGGATACCTGATTCACCTGTTGCCTTCCAGGCTCAAAGAGGCGTATCGTCAGGCTTTTGTTCGCGCACCGCTGGCGCTTCAAGCGGGGTGCGCCATTGTGGCGGTCTCCCTCGCTTCGGCCATCCTCTCTGCGGGAGGTACGCCGTTCATTTACTTCCAGTTCTGAAGGTCAGTTTTTGGCTTCTGGAGCAGCGTGCTCGATGGCCACGCCTTGGGAGAAGTCAACCCCATCATAAGCACTGCAGTTCTTTGCGTTCCGGCTACAACCGGTGGCAAAGGCCATGACCCACAAACAACCCAATGTGACCACAAACAACCGTTGGAGGTTGGCGTGGCGGTGCATCTGGCTCGCATCCAATGTGGACGCCTTGCTCACAGCAGAGGGACGCCAAGATGGGGTGGGATTTGGTTTCGGCATGACAGGTAGCGAACGAAGGTAAGCACCGAAATGTTGTCTCCGTGACAAAGAAGGTTTGTGGTTGTTTTTCCACGCTTAGTTTCGGGCCATGAAAGGACAGGAGGACAAAGGACAAGACCAATGGTTGCTCGACGGCAGCCTGGTGCTGCTGGTCGCATACAACGGCCTTTTCCTGTTGGATGTCATCTTTGACGGTGTGGGCGTGGGCCGCTGGGCGGGCGCTTTTATGGCCTTTATCGACGAGCGCCGGGGCTGGGTCACGCTGTTTGAAGCCATCGCCTCACTCTCGGTTTTTGTCGACCTCATTGTGCGGTTTGACGCCTATGAAAACCGCCGCCGCAATGCCCGTGTTGCCGCCATTGCTTTCTGCATGGCAGGATTGGTTTTCAAGGCCTTCACCTTCTACCTGGATTCCGCTTATTTGGAATGATCTCGAAGCACCGGGAAGTCAATCGTCCCACTGGTATTCGAAGTCCACATCTTCTAACCGCTCTGGCTGAGACTTGAAGGCCGTGAACCGCTCGCGCGTCCACAATATGAACTCGTATTGGGTGAGGGCTTTGAGCACGGCTTCGCCGGGATCTACAAAGTCCAAAAAAGCCTCGAACTCCCCTTCTTTGAGGTTCACTATGTCATAGTCGACATACTTGATGAGCAGCTCACGCAGCAGCGCCTTGCGCTGGTCTTCGTTTTCCAATCGGGCCACTTCGCGCTTGCTGCGCTCCAGACGGTTGAACTGTTCGTACAAGAATGTGATGGGGCTTGTCAAGGCATTGATTCCACTCGTCCTGTATTCTTTTTCGTTGTAGCCCAAGGCTTTGATGTCGCGGACAATGTCACCCAAATCCCGGGGCGCAATGATTTCCGCTGTGGCCACCTGCACAGAAATGGGCGCCAGGTGCACCGACCACGACCACCCCGAGGGCGGCGGCTCGTCGGCGGGGACGATCCGGGACACGGTGCGGTATCCGATGGCCGCAAACTGCAGGGTGTCGCCCTTGGCCGAACGAAATGCAAAGCGGCCGCTGGAACTGCCAAACCTCCCCTCTCCCGTGCTTCGGTTCACGATCATACAGCCTGGAAGGCCTCGGCCATCGGGGCCCAAAACCTCTCCACTCAGCTGAACCCGAACCTCCACAATCGAGTCTTGAGGCTCCTGTGCCGAGGCCACCGGGCCTCCCATGCACAGCATTACAGTCAAAATCGATGCAAAGACGAATGGGAATAATGGACGGTGCTCCATGGTGCCAAACTACCGCTAACTTGGCCACGGGATGGCCAAAGACCTTGAAAATGAAGCCCGCCACCGGGCCCTGAGCAGGATTCGGGAAGCGCGCACTCAGCAATCGCAGGGCGTGCAAGAATGGATGGACCTCATCGCTGACGGTGACCGAACCGCCCTGGCGCGGGCCATCAGCTTGGTGGAAAGCACCAAAGCCGAAGACCGCGTGACGGCCGAAGCGCTGCTCAAACTGGCCGCAAAAAAAGCCGGTCATGCGCTCCGCTATGGGGTTACCGGCGTTCCGGGCGCCGGCAAAAGCACGTGGATTGAAGCCGCGGGCGTGGACCTCATTGCGCGGGGCCACCGCGTGGCCGTCTTGGCCGTCGACCCCAGCAGCCACCGCACGGGAGGCAGCCTGCTCGGCGACAAAACCCGGATGTCGGACCTCTCATTGCGGCCAGAGGCCTTTGTGCGGCCATCTCCGTCGGGACGGACCTTGGGCGGCGTCGCAGAGGCCACTGCCGAAGTGGCGCTGTTGTGCGAGGCGGCGGGCTTTGACCGCATCCTCATCGAAACCGTTGGCGTGGGCCAAAGCGAGACCGAAGTCCGTCGGATGACCGACGTCTTTGTGTTGCTTTTGATTCCAGGTGGCGGCGACGGAATCCAAGGCATCAAGCGGGGCATTTTGGAATGGGCCGATGCGGTCTGGGTCAACAAGGCCGATGGCGGTCCTGAGCGCCTTGCCGCCGCCGAGTCTGCCCTTGCGGTTTACCAAGGGGCCCTGTCCTTGTTGGCAGATCCAGAGGACGGCGCCCCGCCCCTGTTTGGCACCGGGTCGGCCTTGAACCTCCAGCAGGTCCATGCCCTTGTCGATGCGCTCGAAGCGCGCTTGGATGAGGCCGGTCGCAATGGCAACCTGCAGGCACGCCGAACGCGACAATGGCGGGACAGTGCCGCGGCATTGTTGGCCGGGGAAGCCCTGCGCAGCGTTCAAAACCACCCCAAATTCGACGGATTGTGGCAACGCTTACAAGAAGAAGCCGCGCACTCACAAATCTTGCCGATCGAACAGGTGCGGCTCTTGCTTAAAAATTTAGATTAAGGCAGAATGCGGGGAGCCATCCCCCTCAACCTTCTGCTGTGCTGCTTGCCTTTATCGCCCTTTCATGCTGCTGTATCGCCCTGGCCATTGGCCTGGGACTGCGCCATGAAATCCAGCTGGCTCGGGATGGTGGACTCGATTGGCACGCCCCCTTCACCTTGTTTCCAGGAAGCCCTTGGTCGCTGATGGCGCTGATTGCCGGATGCCTGTGGACCGCTGGATTCTTGGCCTTGCTGTCCTCGTCGGCACCTTGGGCTGCAGGCTGCTCCTTGATCGCGGCCCTCGCTTTGTGCCTCTTGATGGCGCGCGCAGGCCACCAAGGCAAAAGCCTTTTTCAATCACAAGAGCTGCAAGAGATGGCCTGGATCGTGCGGCAACGTGGCAGTGTCCAAGATCAAATCATGCGCGCCTGCGAGCGGGAAGCCATAGAACGGCGGCTCCGCAGGTGCCAGGCCACGTTGATGCTCACCCGAAGGGGTGGAAATGACCTCTCCCAACTGTTCAGCAAGCTCGAAGAACAGGTGGCCTTGATGGAGCATGACGCCATGGAAGCCGCCGATGTGGTCGGAGGATTCGCGGCCCATTTGCGGCATGTGTTTATGGAGTCCGATTGCGATGACATCCCCATTGGCGAAGCGTGCCAGCACATCGCTCGGTGGGCCCAAGTGCTGGAAAAACTCGGAGCATCGGCCATTCACATTACAGGTGTTCCAGCCCCTGAATCTACCGACAGTCAACGGCGCATCCCCGCATTGTTGATGTTGGGTGCCACCGAGCGCCTCGGCGTTGCTGCGCTGCAAGCACCTGAGGCTGCGGCCATGCACTGGCATTGGTCCATCGAAGCACACGCCGTTCGGCTCGATGCCACAGGAGGAGCGCCCTTGACACTCGCCGGCAGCGAGCTCCGCGATTGGGATGCCGCTTTTATGTTGCGGCACGGCGGCATGGCCCACGCTGGTGGGGCCTGGACCTTTGAACTTCCGCTGCTGTCCGGTCCCGGATCAGGCTTTGAGAAGCCCCACGAGGTCTTCGAGTGACACGGATTTCTGGTCGCCTGAATTCATGTTGCGCAAGGTCACTTGCCCAGCGGCAGCCTCGTCGCTGCCGATCACGATCACGTGGGGCACCTTGCGGTCATCGGCGTATTTGAATTGGCGCTTGAGCTTTGCGGCATCGGGGTAGACCTCGGTGCGAAAACCGTGACGCCTGCACTGGGCCGCCGCAGCCAACACCTGTGGCAAGGTCTCTTCGCCCATGTGCAACAGCAAGACATCCAGCCCCACGTCCAGTCCGGTCGGGAAGGCCCCGAAATGCTCCAGCACATCGTAGATGCGGTCGGCGCCAAAACTGATGCCGACCCCACTGACGTTGGGCATTCCAAAAATCCCTGTGAGGTCGTCGTACCGGCCCCCTCCGCAAATGCTGCCCACAGGACCGTCCACCACCTGAACTTCAAAAATCGCTCCGGTGTAGTAGTCCAATCCCCGCGCCAATCCCGGCGCGAACACCAGCTCTGGCTCCTGTACTCCTTCTGATTTGGCGAGGTTCCACAGCGCCTTCAAAGCAACAACCCCTTCCTGCACTGCAGCGGCGGGGAACTGTTCGGACAGGGCCTCCATGCCTTCAATGCCCGCTGGGCGGGCGGCAAAAAGCGCTGTGGTCCCCGCTTGAACTGCCTCGCTAAAGCCCCGCTCCCCCAACTCCTTGCACACGCCTTCTGTTCCAATCTTATCGGCCTTGTCAACCGCCACGGTCCACTCTGTGAGCCGCTCGCCGATGCCCAAATGGTCTGCCATACCGGAAAGAATCCGGCGGTCGTTGACCAAAATCCTGAACTGGGGAACTTGGAGCGCCGAAAGCGCTTCGTGAAACAGACACACGAGTTCCAACTCGCACAAAACACCGGTTGAACCGATGATGTCGGCGTCGCATTGCACAAACTCTTGGTAACGGCCTTTTCCGGGACGGTCTCCCCTCCAGACCGTTTGCATCTGGTACCGCTTGAACGGCATCGGAATCTCGTTGCGGTGCATGGTGACAAACCGCGCAAACGGCACGGTCAAGTCATACCTCAAAGCCTTTTTGCTGATTTGGAAACCCAGGGCTTTGCTGTCCTTGGCCTCCAAGGTGGCGTCTTGGGCCTTGCCCAAGAAGTCGCCGTTGTTGAGGATTTTGAAAATGAGTTGATCCCCCTCCTCTCCGTACTTCCCAGTGAGGGTACTCAGGGCCTCCATGGCCGGCGTCTCAATGGGCTGAAAACCGCGCCTTTCAAAGGCAGAACGAAGGGTGGAGAAGATCCACTGCCGCCGCGCCATGACCTCTGGGGTGAAGTCGCGCGTGCCTTTGGGAATGCTGGGCTTGCTCATGCTGAGCCGCCAAAGTTACAAGGCCGCGGGGGCTTCGTTAACCGGTAAAGCCCCAAATCAAGATGCGGCCACCGTCACCGGCTGTGGCCAAGGCCCCATTCTCGCCCCACACCATGGCATTGACCGAACGGACATGCCCCTGCCAATCCGGCCGTGCAATGCGGGTTTCCAAAGCGAGGGTTTCGGCATTCCAAAGGGCGATGCTCTTGTCCCTGGAGCAGGTCGCCACCCAGCGCCGGTCCGGCGAAATGGCCATGCGGTAGACGGCGCCTTTGTGCGCATCCACAGACAGCACAGACGAGAGCCTTCCTCCTGCTTCACTTTCCCAAATGCGCAGCCTGCCATCGCCCCCCACACTGGCCAGTGCTGACTTTCCTGGCCACAAGACCAAGGCGCGCACCGCCCCTTCATGGGCCGTTGTGGCAACACCGCTTTCTAGGTGGTGAACCGTGCCCTCCGAAGTCCCCACAAACGTGCCAACTTCTGTGGAAATGCTGCACCGAATCCGGCCCGCCACTTGGGCAACCTCCTGGCCTTCGGGCCAGGTCCTCCAGCAGCCATCCGCGCCGCCGGTCGCACCTGAGGTCACCACATAGGTGCCTCCAGGATGGGCGGGTTTGATCGCCCATTGGCCGCCCGATTCTAGGCTCAAAACGCCTCCGTCGCCGGTCCCTGCCAGCACCACTGATTCCGTGGCGCACACCGAGAACAGCGGAGCTGCTGCCTTGGCCACGGCTTTTCCTCCAGACGCCCAACCGCGGTCGGCCGCCGACCACCGGACCAGCAGGCCATCTCCCCCCACGCTGAGCAGATCGCCCTCCCCTGTCAACGCCAGGTCATAAATGGCCCCTTGGTGGCCCTCCAACGTCTGAAGAAGGACGGGCTGCAAAGGCGGGTTTTGTGCTGTACCTGAGTCGTTATGGGTCGGGTGCGACATGGAGGCAAATGTATTCCCTGTATCCGTGCCGGGGCGCCAAAGACATGGTCACAGGGTGTCGGGCCACCAGCGGATGGGCGGCTCATGGCGCGCCTTTAACCAGCGGTTGACTTGTTCAAAGTGGCCACACCCCAGAAATCCCCGGTGCGCGCTCAAAGGGCTGGGGTGCGGGGCTTCCAAAATCAGGTGCTCTTGGGGCAAGGCCCGCACTGCTTCGGCGTGCTGCTGGGCGTGCTTTCCCCAAAGCAAGAAGACCGCAGGCCGCTCCGCACATGCGGCCAGCAATGCTGAAGTCACGGTTTGCCACCCCAATCCGCGGTGCGACCGGGGGTCGCCATGCGCCACGCTCAGCACGTCGTTGAGCAACAGCACCCCTTGGGAAGCCCATGACACCAAGTCTCCAGAACCCGATGGCACGCCACCACAAGAGGCCGCGATCTCTTTGTAAATGTTCCGCAGCGAAGGCGGAAGGGGTTGCCCCATTGGAACAGAAAACGCCAAGCCATCCGCTTGGCCTTGTCCGTGGTAGGGATCCTGGCCCAAAATCACGACCCGAACATTTTTGGGCGGCCCCACTTCGCGGATTGCCCTGAACCATTGTTGGGGTGCAGGATGGCACTGTCCGAGGCGATAAGCCCCGGCAAGCTCTGTGGAAAACGCTGAGGGCATGGCCTTTAGCAATGCATCTCCCCAACCCGGAATGTCCAAAGCAGCATTGAGAGCTGCAGATATTTCGTCCTCAAACGCGGGCATGTGTGAAACCTCCTAAAATACAAGTCCCTCTGCGATTGGTGTTCGTGAATTCCCTCGGTACTTTTGCCCATCGTTGATGATGTTGGAAACGCTCAAAGAGAAACTCGAATCGACCGAAGGCAAGAAGCTTTACGGTTATCAGGCCCGTGCCATTGATGAGATCATGGGGCGGATGCGGCAGTTTCCGGACCGGTACAACTTGCTCTATCAGTTGCCCACCGGCGGTGGAAAAACTGTGATTTTCAGCGAGCTCGCCAAGCGCTTCATCATCGAAACCGGCAAAAAAGTATTGATCCTCACCCACAGGATCGAGCTGCTGGGCCAGACGAGCCGAATGCTCACCGACATTGGGGTCGACAACAAAATCATCGACTCCAAGGTCAAAGTCCTTGAGGAAGACAAGCAGCACTGGTGCTTTGTCGCGATGGTCGAGACCCTCAACAACCGATTGAACGACGAGCACATTGTGTTTGATCAAATGGGGCTGGTGGTCATTGACGAGGCCCACTACAACAGTTTCCGCAAGCTGTTTAAGCACTTCGAGAATCAGGTATTGCTCGGCGTTACTGCCACTCCCCTGTCCAGCAACATCAAGCTGCCTCTGAAGGACAACTACCAAGAGTTGATCGTGGGAGAGTCCATTTCGAAGTTGGTCGATGACGGGTTTTTGGCGCGGGCCAAGACCTACAGCTACGATGTCAACCTCAAGTCGCTCAAAGTCGGCATCAACGGGGACTACACGGTTTCCAGCTCCGAACGTCTGTACGGCAACTACTTCATGCAGGAGAAGTTGCTCTATGCCTATGAGGAGAAGGCCAAGGGGACCAAGACGCTGATCTTCAACAACGGCATCCACACCTCCCTGCAGGTCGCCCAGCTCTTTGAAGAAGAAGGCTACGAAATCCGCCACCTGGACAACACCCACAGCGAAAAGGAAAGGCACGAAATCTTGGCTTGGTTCCACGAGAAGCCCGACGCCATTTTGACCTCGGTCAGCATCTTGACCACTGGTTTCGATGCGCCTTCTGTAGAGACCATCATTCTCAACCGCGCCACGAAGTCCTTGACCCTCTATCACCAAATGATAGGCCGGGGTTCCAGAACGTTCAAAAACAAGAAGGACTTCACGGTGATCGACTTGGGCAACAACGCCCGCCGCTTTGGCTTGTGGGATGCACACGTCAACTGGCCCGACATCTTCCGTTCGCCGAATGCCTACCTCGAAGGCCTGTATACGGACGATGAAATCGAGGAGACCTTCTTCTATGAAATGCCGGAAAACCTGCGGGTCATGTTCCGGTTGGATGAGCACCCTCCCTTCAACATGAAGGACGCTTACATCGAGGCGACGCGCAAAGGAAAGCGGCCAAAAGCGGCCATTGACGCAAGCCTTGACCACCACGTCAAAATCTTGGTGGCCGTATCGGAGGATGAGTTCCACGCCATTGAGCTTTCTGAGCACCTCGAAGGAGACATCGAGCAGCGCATCCGGGATTACACCAAGTGCATCTCCAAGACGACGGACAACTACCGCCAATGGCTCATGGACGAGTACCAACGGAAAATGAAGCAGCTGATCCGCCTCTCTTTCGAGGATTGACCCGCGCACAAATCCGTTCCAGACGCCTGCAAACTTTCGGCGTCTAGACCGCCTGTAATCGCCCTCTTTTTTGTTCCATGCAGTGGACAACAAAGCTGCGTTTTGACCCTTGACCTTCTGAACCTCTTCGAATGCACCGCTGCTGGCACGGCCATCGGCGTGGTGGCGTTTGAAGGCGTCGTGCTGTCACGACTGGATGTGGCAGCGCGCCGCAAATGGTGGCGCATGGGGCTGACCAGCGCTTGGCAACAAGCCGCCATCATCGCTTGCTCGGCCTTGTTTCCAATGGGCATGGCAGCGGGCATTGTAGCCCACTCCCCCTGGTTGGCCGGCCCTACTCTGATGCTGGGCATGGCGGGCGCGGCCTGGCTCGACCGGAGTGTCCACAGCTTCATCGTTCATGAGTCCCACAAAAGGACCATTGAAATGGAGCACTGGAAGGTGCGCAAGCCCGTCGAACAACGGCTGGCCCATCAAGCTGCGCTCCGCAGCAGAGAATTGGACCGCGTTCAGGCGATGTCGCTGCGCAGGCTCATGGATCCGCACTTCTTGTTTAATGCGCTCAATGGCATCATGCACGACATGATGACCCTCGAATGGGAGCGGGCATTGCACCACCTTCGGGCCTTCAACCGGCTGGCCAAACACCAGATCCAAGCTGGCCATGAAGGCTGGCGGTCCATGGAGGATGAATGGACCACACTGCAGGACTACATCGGACTCGAAGTGCGCCGCTTGGCACGTCCCATTCAATGGGACTTGGCCCCCCTGCCCCAAGGGCTTAAAGAGCGCCACATTCCTGCCTTGCTCGTGCAACCTCTCGTAGAAAATGCGCTGTGGCATGGACTGGGCGGGACTTCACAAACCGGCCCTGGACACCTCGCCATCCGGGCCGAAAAAACAGACCGAGATCATGTGACCATCCATGTCTCCAATACGCCGAATGTCGAGCAAATGAGGGAGCCAGAGCCTGTTCGGCCCGATGACGACACGCCCCGGCGGCGGCATGCTTCGGACCTGATCCGACAGCGCCTCAACCTGTTGGACCGTTCTGGAAAAAGTGGCCTCCATATGGTCACCACTCCGCACAAGACCGAAGTCAGCTTGATTGTGCCGTGCACATCGTCACGGTGAATTACTTGTTCCCCTTGGGGTTCAATTTTAGGAATGCACCTGCTACTTTTATGGCAACACCTTTGCATCATGAAACTCCAAACGGAGAACATCTATCAGGTCATTGAATTGGCCGCTGCACCTGCCAAAGTCTTTGAGGCTTTGCTTGATCAGGACGCTCACGTTGCATTTACAGAGAAGGAGGCTTTCATTCAACCTCATGAAGGGGGCTCCTTTTCATTGTGCAACCAGAACCACACCGGCTACTTCCTTCACCTCGTCCAAAACAAGCGCATTGTGTGTGCTTGGACCCACAAGAAATTTCCAGCAGGGCATTTCACGACCGTGGACTTGAGGTTGAGCAAAAACGCCGAAGGCGAAACCACCTTGATTCTGAACCACCTCGGCGTGCCCTCTGTAGACGCAGGGTGGATGACCGAATCTTGGAACAGGAACTACTGGGCTCTGCTTGCTGAGCACTTTAACAAGGAGGCCGTACTCGCCTGATTTTAAGTGAGTGGCCACCTCGCAAGAGGCGCCTCATCCAAACGTCCTTCCACCGATTTCTCGGCGGCATATTGGCCTGACAAAGCGATCATGGCCCCGTTGTCTGTGCAATAGCGGAAAGGTGGAATGTGGACGTCCCACCCGTGTTTCTGGCCCAGCTCCTCGACGGCCTTGCGCAATCCAGAATTGGCACTGACCCCGCCTTGAATGGCAATGGCCTTCATGCCCCTTTCCAGTGCAGCTGCTTCCAACTTCCCAACGAGGATGGAGACAATGGTCTGTTGGACAGACGCACAGACATCCTGGATCAAGGCCTCTGATGCTTCTGATCCATCCGAAAATGTCTTTTCTAAGAAGCGCAAAACCGAAGTTTTCACCCCGCTGAAGCTGAAGTTGTGCCCCGTCATTTTGGGTGCCGTAAAAGCAAAGGCCTTTGGATTGCCCAATGCCGCCAAACGGTCCACTTCTGGCCCTCCGGGATAGGGCAATCCCAGCATTTTTGCCACCTTGTCAAAAGCTTCGCCGGCGGCGTCATCCATGGTGGTGCCGATGACCTGCATCTGGGTTGGGGAAAGCACCTCCAACAACTGCGTATGGCCACCGGATACGGTCAGCGCCATCATAGGCTGCCGGGGATTGAGTGTCGCATCGGCCATCCAATGGGCCACCACGTGGGCCCTCATGTGGTGAACGGGATACAAGGGGACTCCGAGGGACCATGCCAAGCTTCGCGCAAAGGCACTGCCGACCAAAAGAGAGCCGTGCAAACCTGGTCCCCTCGTGTAGGCGATGCCGTCGATGTCGCCGAGCACGCAGCCTGCCTCCTTCAATGCCCCCTCGAGCACCGGCACGATGTGCGCTTGGTGAGCGCGGGAAGCGAACTCCGGAACCACGCCGCCATACTTGGAGTGAATGTGCTGAACTGCAGCAAATTGCCCCATCAACTCCCTGCCTTTGAGCACGGCAATGCTCGTGTCATCGCACGAACTTTCAATGCCCAACATGACCCGATTGGCCATGGAGACCAAGCCGTCATTTTCTGCGTTTTGTTGTTGCCCGGAAGACATCATGGCATCATTTCTGTATGGGCGAAGTTCGCATAGAGAAATGAAGGTCCCACCACCACCGCCCCAAAGTTCAGAGCAGCGCCCGCGAAAGGCGCTGCGCAAGGGACTTTTTTGGCTGCTTGTGGCCTGCGTGTCGGTGGTGCTTTCGCTCATGTTGGTGCTCTTCACCCCCACGGGACAGCGGTGGGCCGTGCACCAGGCATTGGGGATGGCCGCTTCCAGTTTAGGCACCGACAGCAGCAACGTGGAAGTGGAATTGAATGCTGTAGACCTGGCTTGGTCACCTCTGGGCATGTCCTTGAACGGATTGTCCATTCACCGCACGGAAGCCAGCGGAACCCGCACTCCCTTGGCCTCCCTTTCTGAACTCGTTTTGCTCCCTGCGGACCGCACAGGACTGCATTGGTTGACCGTCTCAGCCAACGGACTGGATGTGAGCGCTGAAGGCAGCCATTGGCTCACACAAGGATGGTCTGCGCCGGACACTGCTGAGGGCAGCGCTCCAGCCTCCTTCTCGATAGCGGACTTGGACCTGAGCAACGTGCGCGTGGTCCTGCCCGATTCCTTGACCCCATCGCCCTGGGCCCATGAAATCCTGGTGGAATCAGCAGCGGCGCAAGACCTGACATGGGATGGAGCATGGCCCGATTGGACGGGCACTTCAGGTCAAATCAAACTCCTCAGCCGGGCATTGGATTCGGGACAGGGCGACACCGCTCTCATTTCTTGGGACGGGGCAGATGATCCGCTCGAGGTGCGCCTTTCGACAGATCCTGGATTTTGGCTCGACCCCTATTCTCTTGGCAGCGGCGCCACCGGTGCATGTCCAGGAGAATGGACCGCCACATTGACCCCATTGGACGCTTCCCTAGAGCTGTTGGGAACGGCCGACTGGGGAACGGTTCGATTGCTTGGGGGAATGGACCCGCAGGGGGTTCGCCTGGACCTGGCCAACCTGTCCTATACGCGCCACCCCGTGGCATTGCCTGACGCGGTTCCTTCGGATGGAGAACTGCTGCTCCAAGGCCCCATCTCCATGCCGCTCAATGCGGGAGCCGGTGCAGCATTGGACTGGAAAGGCCTATTGGGCAGGGCTGCTGTGACTTATCGCCACACGCCAGCGCGCGGGGCACCCTGCACTGCCTCTTTAGAATGGGACCTCGCATCGGGCGACATCGCCAGCATTGGAGATTGGAACGTCGCTCAAAACGAAACGGGCACGCCGACCCAATGGGGTTGGTCCACCCAAGGCCGCTTCGTTCCGCTGGCCGCTTTTGACCCCGCTTTATCCGGCAACACTGCCGCCCTTGGGGGCTCTTGGACTGCCAGCCGCGGAGGTGGTGCCGGGGCGGTATCCGCAGAGGGAACACTGGAGCTCTCGGCCATTCCAGACGGCCAACGCGGCATGGATGTGCATTGGGACTTGGCCGCCCGCACCGCCCCTTTGAGCATCACCGCAGGATTGGACCTGTATGGCGGATGGGGCTCTTCTGGAGAATTCAAGCTGAACGACAAAGGCGGCATTGGCTCCTGGTGGGGACACCTGGACTTGAATGGCGCGCGCTTTATCCCGCTGCCAGGATTTGATGGCAGGAAGCGCCAAGGCGCACCGATGTCCATGAACCGGTTTCACGTCCAGGGCCGCGGAGACCAACACCACTTTGAGGTGGACCTCGAAGGCGACTTTATCGAAGGCCACATCGACGGTCCAAACGATTTGGAATCGTGGAAGCTTCCTTTGATCGACGCCTTGGTTTCAGGCGAAATCATCACCAAGGCCACCGCACAGCGGTGGGGTTCAAGCCAGGCCAACGGCACCAGCACGCCGCCAGATTGGACCGCCAACCTCACGGTGTGGAGGGACGACTTGCTCGAGCGATACAGCCACGATCAATGGTCCATCGGAAGCGGCTCCCATGTGGAGGTTCAACACCGCGATGGCGAGGTCAGCTTCATGTTGGATCTGCGCCCACTCCACTGGGAAGACCTCAAAGTTCACAACCTGCAAGTGTCAGGCAGTGGTGGCGAATCGCCCATGGCGTGGCAAGTCCATGCAGACAGCCTGCGCCACACCGATTGGGGACTGGCGCGAGACTTGGATTTTTCTGCGGAAGTCGGGCTCTCTTCGGGCTCTGAATTTCGCGCCTCTTGGGACGGTACGATTCCGGTCGACGTGGCCCTGGAGCACCACATCGAAGGCGGCAATGTCCACGTGGTCACGCCTTCCACCTTGGGCCTTCGTTTTGCCGATGCCGCCTGGGAGCTCGCCCCTAAGTCGGTGCCTCGGATGCAGTGGGAGGATGCCGATTGGACTTCCCTGGTGGTGGACGACCTGAGGCTGAGCGGGCGCCAGGGCCTGTTGTCCATCCAAAGCAAGGAGGCAACGTCTTCGGAAATCGCGGTGCAACTGGACCGCTTGCCGGTGGCCCCTTGGCTGGGCATGCTCGGACCACCATTGGGCATGGAGCTGCCCAGTGGAACAGGGCTGCTGCACGCCGCTTTTGATGTGGAACTTGCCCCCTTGTCGCTGTCCGGCGCGGCACAATGGGAGGACGCCTACCTCGAGGGCTTCGATTTTGGCGACCTCTGTATGAGCGGATCTTGGAGCGACGACCCCCACATAGCGTTCCAGCAATTCCAAGGCGAGAACGAAGTACTGACCGCTTCCATGGATGCTCCAGATGCCATAGAGGTGGCACTGAAAGACTGGCCATTGGAGCTGCTTCAGCCCTTGTTTGTCGATGCGGGTGTGGTCCTCAAAGGCACCGCCTCCGGAGGGCTGTCATTGGGACTTCCAGAAATGGGCAGCCTTCCCTCTGCCGATGGCGCCCTGGCCATCCATGCCCCAGAGGTCTCCATTGCGGCCACGGGCATGACCTATGGACTGCGCGGTGACTTGGACTTTAGCGAAGGGTTCATCGGCATGGACATGGGAACCATCACAGACCCCAGCGGGCAGGCTTCGCTGCTCAACATTTCTGTGCTGCACTCCGGCTTTACGGATTGGAATTACGATTTGGGACTCGATTTGCCTGTGGATTTCCAGGTGATGGACCTGGCGCCTGACCGCAGCAGCCTGTTCTATGGAAAAGTGGTCGCCACGGGCGACGCCAACGTATTTGGAACCGCAGAGAGCATCGCCATCCAAGTGGATGCCCGCAGCGCGAAGGGAACCCAATTCACCATGCCCCTCGATGCCATGGAAGGGCCTGGCATTCCAAGCGGCATTCATTTCACAGGCGGCACCTCATCGGATTTTGCCGAGACGGCGCCTCCCCCACCATTTGACCTCTCGATGGAACTCGAGATCGAAGTCACCCCAGACGCAGCCTTGTCGCTGGTCCTGGACCAACAGGCCGGAGAACGCGTGGATGGTCGGGCCCAAGGCGCCTTGTCCTTGGTGAGCAACCGCGACCAGTCCCTCTCCATGGAAGGCGGTCTTGAAATATTGGAGGGGCAGTACCGCTTCAGTTTGCGGGACCTGTTCACCAAAACCATCGCTGTGGCCCCTGGAGGACGCATCGACTGGGACGGCAACCCCTACGAGGCCCAGCTCGACCTGCTCGCCATCGCCTCTATGAAGGCCTCGCCGGCCCCACTCCTGCCCGGCTTGCTCGCCTCTGTGGGCAAGACAGACGTCGAAGTCGGCATGGGCATCGCAGGAGAACTCGCAGGTCCAACCTTGGATTTCTCCATTTCCTTTCCAACCTATGCCAAGGCCGACCCTGAGCTTTTGGCCCAGGTCATGCCGGCGTTGGGCACCCCGGAGGAAACGCAAAGGCAGGCGTTTGCGCTGCTCGCAGCCGGGCAGTTCATCCCCTCTGACCAAATCAACACCAATGCCTTGGGCCGGGCTACAGCCGCTGCTCAAGCCACCGACTTGGTGTCTACGGGCGTTTCTGAATTGCTCAGCAGCCTCTCGGAGGACGTGGACATTGGGCTTCGGTACCTGCCTTCGGCCACCGGGGCTGTGATCGATCCCACGGCATCGGTGCAGGATGCGTTTGAAATGGACCTCGGCCTGAACCTGCTCAATGACCGCCTGAAAATCTCGGGCACCCTCGGAGCGCGCACCCCCGATGGATTGCAAATCGACCCTTCGGAAATCACGGGTGCCATAGACCTGCGCTATCAATTGACGGCCGATGGCCGTTGGGAACTCATGGGCTACAGCAAGCCAGAAAGCGAGCTCGAAGGCGCCGACAACTACAGGTATGGCCTGGGTGCCGTGTATCAGGTGCGGTTTGACCACCTGCGGGATTTGTTTCGCAAAAGCGAGACCCCATAACCGTTGTCCATGGCGCGGCGCGTTAATTTGCCACCATGATCCGACGCGCATCCACCCTTTCCTCCTTCACCTTGGCCACGGTGCTCCTTGTGAGCGCCAGTGCGCTCTTTGCACAGCCGGTCTTGACCTCCGCTGATTTGCCACAAGGCGGGCAGACTTACCTGCGGGCCACTGCCGTTCCACCCCCGTTGTCGGATGGACTCGAGGAAAGTGGTGCGGGATTGACTTGGGACTACAGCGACTTGATCTCCACCGGCGATCAGGAAACGGAGTATTTCCCCATGAGTGAGGCGGGATTCACCACTCAATTTATTTTTTCCTCTGCCAACCACTTCACGGCTTTTGAGCTTCCCGACCTCGGCCTAGAAACCGGCCTCCCGATATCGGGTGCCACCACCTACCAAGAATTCGGCGGTTCGGCATACAAGACCATTGGACTGGGCATCACCACCGACTTCATCGACCTGCCCGTCATCTACGAGGACGAAGAAGAATTGCTGCCTTTGCCGCTGACCTACGGTGCGACGCTGTCCGGCAGTTCGGCGTTTGAAGTGGACCTTCCTGAACTGCTCTACTACAGCACTGTACAAACTGCAGAGATCGAGGTCGATGCCTGGGGAACGTTGTTGCTTCCCGGAGCCAGCTTCGAATGCCTGAGGGTCAAGCGCACCTTTGAAGCGCAAGATTCGGTCAATGTGCCGGCGGCAGAACTCGGGTTCAGCTTGCCGCGCGAAGGCACGGTCTACGAGTGGTACGCCGCCGGTGAGGGCATGCCGGTCCTTTCTGTTCAGGTGCTGGCTGGCATTCCCGGGATTTGGCAATTCAAGCCCGAAGCCGGTGCGCCCTCTGCCGTGACCGAGACCGCCGATGTCCGCGTTACAGCGGCGCCGAATCCCGCGACCGCGGGGAGCCTAGTTTCATTGCACCATGGGGGCCAGACCCCCGTATCGGTGATGGTCCACGATGCGGCCGGACGGGTGGTTTTCGATGGCACATTGGGTACCCAAGGTGGCATCACCTTGCTCCCTTCAGAAACATGGACACCCGGTGCCTACAGCGCTGTAGTGGAGGGCCACATGCCCGTTCGTTTTATCCTTCGCTGACCGCAACTGTCCCTGCTTCGGCGACCATCGGATCCGCCAAGACTTCGGTCTCGAGCGCTGCGTTGAACGGAACAAACGTTCCCGCGCGCTCTTGAAGCCAGCCTTTGGCCACACGGCGGTTGCGGAACACTTTCACGTTGGGACGCATTCGGCTGATCATCTGGTACAACCTGTCTCGCCACACCAGCAAATGGGCAGGCACCACGATGGCCCTGTGGTGCACACCGGTCAACGCCCCAGTCTGGGCCAGCCAGGTCAGCGCTGCGCGGTCCAACAACAGGTGCGCCCTTGGCACCACGATCAGTTCCGCCACTTCCCGGTTGCCGAGCAGTTCCAGACGCTGAGCGGTCACCCGCTGCATCAAAGGCAAGTCCACAATGAGATCTTCAGCCAATTCAACCGTCAACAGTCCTTCCGAAAAATGAAAGACACCGTAGGGCGCCTGATAGGTAAATGCGTGCGACATGCCGGTAAGTTGCGGCAAATGCCGGGATGGATACCGCGCCCCTCGAGGCTGCTATCCACATCGCAATGAGGGTTGTTTTCCGGTGGCCTTAAGGACAGGCGTACTCGGACACATCGCCCTCAGTTTCAGGGGGCAAGCAGAATTGAAGCGCAGCGGTGTGCTCGCCTTCTACCAATTCCTGAACGGAAGGCTTGGAAATGCCCAAACCATCCACGGACTGTTGGGTGCGGCTGGCCAACAAGCCCAAGCCACCTGCGATGTTGGTGTATACAGGGCGCTCCTGGATGATGCCCGTCACCGGCGCATTGACCGCCAAATAAGTGTCGAGCTCTTGGTTGGCAATGCTGAGCACAAAGTCAAAGGCCCGGACGCGGTCGATGTTGTTGTTCCACTCCCCGAGCTCGCGCGTGATCAGCGGATCGGCCTCTAGACGGCTCGCCAAGAACTGATAGAACGCCTCACCGTTGATGGGCAGTTTGATCTCTTCTCCCCCCTCGGCATCGTCGGCCGTTTCTTCTCCCAAATCCCAACGGACCACGCGGTCGGTCTCCGAAACCAAGTTGGTGTGGGCCGCATCGGCCCAAATGCGCTCGGTAAAGTACACGGCAATAGAGGCCTCGTAGCGCTTGGCTCCAGGTGTGGAAGACCACTTAAAGTTGACGTTGGGGTAAGTCACCTGGCCCGCTGCACCGCTGGCGAAGTTCAAATTGAAGCCAGGAATGCCCGCGGGGGGATTGCTGATGTTTCCCGGTGAGCCACCGATGAGGGTCGTCACGGCGGTCAGGGGTGTCCTTTGGTCCGCAAACCCCACCGTCATCCGGTAGATGTAGAGGTCATCGGAGCTGCCCACATAGACGTCGAGTCCATCGGGGGTGTCAAAATGGTAAGCCCGATACTCGGGGCCATAAAAAATGCCGTTGTCGTCCTTGTCTTGAAGCAAGGTGTCGGTGGCAGTGAAGGTCAACAGGGGCGTTTCAAAGACCACGTCATCGGGATGGAACTGTTCGACCATGATGTCGATCTCTCCAGACGCGTATTCGCTGCTGTCGGCAATCATGGCGATGTCCAGGTTGTTGCCCTCGCCCAACCAGGTCCGGTTGACCCTCACCCATTGTTCGGTCGCGGCTGGATCGAGCAAGCAAAATGCCAAGCTCCTCTCCTCATAGGGAGCATTGAGCTCAACCTCTGTGGTGCACCCTGTACTGGCCACTGTCAAGCACAACGCCATCCAAGCCCCTAGCCGTCCGCATGAAATCCGAATCATGGTGCGAAGTTAGGCTTCCAAAGCCAGCAGAAAGGCCATGGTATCGACACCGTCGGCATAATCTGTCAGGCCCGGATATTGCGCACTTCCAAAGGCAACGCCTCCAGTACCTACCCGGCATTGGATTTCGTCCACGCCTTCTTCGAGTCGCGCTTCTACATCGGCGGTGGCATCGTAGCGCTGGTAATGCAAGGCCCCCACGGGCGACACCCAATCGGCGTCTTCCTTGAGCAGTACGAATCCGTTTTCGAGCAGGTCAACGGCCTCCATGAGCCAGAGCGCCTTGTGGTAGGTGTAGTTGTTGTAGTACCTGTTGTGGTTGGCGATGTGGCCCCAATCCACAAATGCGGCGAACAGCCGGTCGAGGTCAAAGTCGCGCGGGACAAATACCTGGGTCACGTTGCGGCATCCGAGCCCGAAATACTGAAATATGTCGCCCGCCAATGCACACATGTCCTCATGTGTTTCGCTCCCGTCAAGCACCGCCACAGAGGTGCGCTGTCCCCGAATGATGTGGGGCACTTTTCCAAAGTAGTGCTGGAAGTACCGGCCGCTGTTGCGGCTCCCCGTAGCGATGACCGCATCGTAATCCGACAAAGCCGACTCCGCAATGCTCACCTGCTCCTTGAGTCCCGGGGCACTTTCGGACCAGCACGACAGCAGTGCTGCAACCAACCCCGCATCGTCTCGGCTGGGCTTGATTTGAACCCGGTGTCCCGACACCACCCCGCAGATCAAATCGTGCAGGCCAACAAATGGGATGTTGCCCGCCATGACGATGCCCACAGTGACCGGCTCCCCGGTTTTTTTGGATGGCATTGATTCTAACCACGCCTCCACCGCCTCGGGTTGCAGCGCTTTGCCACCCGCCTTGAGCGAAAACCGCACTTGATCGGAGGTGAACCAACCGTTTAAATTCTCAGCACCATCCACGGCAGCGGCCAGTGGCAGCCAGGTTTTTTGTGGCTGTCCATCGGCGATGGATTGCAGGCCATCCGCCAGCTCTAGCAGCAATTTGCGGGCGCGATCAACGTCCACTTTTGGGGTCTCGGTCAACATGAATGACATTTCTTGTGGGATTTGCAAAGATGGAGCCAACATCCGGAGGGGGTAAGCGGTTATTTTTGCAAAGGCAATATCGCCGGTTAGAAAGAAGAGTACCATGGCCATTATGATTACAGACGCCTGCATCAACTGCGGGGCTTGCGAACCAGAATGTCCCAACAACGCCATCTATGAAGGTGGAGCGGAGTGGACTTTTGCCGACGGAACCGGCCTCAAAGGCACGGGAAACCACCCCTCTGCCGGTGCCATCGACGCCGACGCCACCCAAGACCCGGGCAGCATGGACGTCTACTACATCACGACGGACAAGTGCACCGAGTGCGTGGGCTTCCACGACGAGCCCCAATGCGCTGCGGTCTGCCCCGTGGACTGCTGCGTGGACGACCCCGACCACAGGGAAACAGAGGACCAGCTGCTCGCCAAAAAGGCGTTCATGCACCTCTGAACGATTACACTCTGTAAATCAGCACTTTAAGTGCTCACGTGCCGGTAGCGTGACAAAGTGGAAAACTTTGCCAGTTCCCTCCTCCCCGCTCTCTTGAGGAAGAGGGCTGCTGTCTTTCTACTGGTCGATTCGCTTGTCAAAGTGGGCTGTGCAATGCGAGAGGGCTGTGTGCGTTTTATTGAGAGGTTGCTGTCCTAACTTCCCCATTCAGCACTGGGTAGAACCAGAAATTGAGCACCACAATGAAGCATCCATCCGCATCACGCACTGTATTTCTTAGAAGGAGTATGCGGCTGATTTCTGGATGCTTGCAGCATTCATGTCCATTGAAACTGAGGGCCGCTATGGCTTTGATGGGGTTGCTGGTTTTGGGGGGCTTTGAATCTGTCGGGCAGCAGGTGGACCTCTCCCCGCTCAAAACGGTCCATGCAGGACTCAGGAGTTGTGGGGGAGAAACGTGTAAGTCCATCAGCGACAGCTTGACAACCGCGCTGATCGCATTGTTGGATGATGCGGATTCTGAGGCCGGGATTGCAGAGCCAGGGTTTATGGCCGCGGTAGAGTCTGGCGATGGCCGGCTTCGGGTGTTCACTTGGAATTGGGCCCAGCCCAATCGGACCTCGTCCTATGCCGGTTTGATCGCATACCAGCGTTCCACAGATTCTCCGACCATATACACGCGGCTCTTCGACGCAAGCAGCGCCGATGCGCCCAACACCCGGACTTCGGTGCAAGCCAAGGATTGGAATGGGGCATTGTATTACGACATGGTGCCTGACCCCGTCGACAATGACACTTGGTTGCTGCTGGGTTGGGACGATGCCGATGCCATGGTGACGCGGAAGGTCATCGAGCCCATTCAAATGCGTGGACGGGGGGTACGGTTTGGCGCCCCTGCACTGAGCGGCACAATGGGCATGTCCCGGAGGTGGGTACTGGAATTTGCGGATGCGGTGCAGGTCTCGCTCCGATATCAGCCCGAAACAAAAGGCAAGAATGGACACCCCCAACGGATCGTGTTCGATCACCTGGGGCCCAGCGAACCTCACTTGACGGGCATCACAGCGTATTATGGTCCCGACATGACCTTCGATGCGTTTGTGCCGGGAAAGAAGGCCAGCTCACCTTGGGAATTCGCCCCGAATACCACGCCGATTCAGGCCCTGCCTGCTGACCGTCCATTTGTAGACCCACGGCCACGAAACCGACGCAGAAACGCGCCTTGAGGCCAAAGGACTTGTGTAACTTTCATGCATGGAAAGTTCCCGCACGTCTTGGGCCATTCTAGGCCTCCTGTGTTTTGCTCCAGCTTTGGTTCAGGCCCAGGAAACAGCTTCCGACATGCTCGCCCAGGTCTACGGCCTGTCCCCTGAAAGGCCAGATTCGTACAGTTTCACCCATGTGATTCACTACAGCCTCGTCCAGCGCGTATCAGGAGGAGAAGGCCAACCCGTGAACAAAATCGAAGGGAACATGGACCTGTACTACACGCCGGGTGACAGTGCATACGGGCGCGTGGTGGAGGCAGAAGGAGGCAGCATGAGCCACATTGGCGACCTCGCCTTGGGCATGAAATACTCGCTGACCACCTTGGGAGATGTCAAGATCGGCAGCGAAATCAAGCTCAATGCGATCATGGCCGACACCCTGCAGATGTCGCGCGTCTCGGGCGACCGAGAAATCGATGGGCGCATGAGTGCCCACTACTGGCACGAAAAAGGAACCACCATCGATGAATTGTGGGCAGACAGCCAAGCTTCTGAAGAAGAGGTATCCATTGGCAGGCTTTGGCCCCGTTTTGAACCTGGTTTTTCGGGCCTTGCCTATGGAACTTATGTCGGATTGGCCACACGGTGGATCTCCATCGACACCGAGTTCAGCCGCGAGCCACGGACCTTGCTCTTGTTCAAGGGTTCTGAAGCCCTCGAGTCTCCTGTTGTTGTATCGCTCGAAGGCTTTGTCTTTCCTGTCACTGAAGCCGAGACGATGCGTCAACGGCTCGAGGCAGAGCGCGACTGATCAGCGCTGTCCAAACCGGACTTCTGTAGCCCCGTGGCCATACTTCCTCACGTCGCCCTCTCGGCAGTTGCAATGGGGCCAGTAGGCGGTCAAGGCCTCTCTGATTTCCTGCCTCAACCTCCCCTGTCCCACCCCGTGGATGAAAATGACACGCGGAATGCGCTTCTCTTCAGCCCGGCGCATCATGCGGTCGAAGTGTTCCATCTGAAGGCTCAGCATCTCGTGGGGTGAGGCGCTGTCTCGGGCACCGGTCAAAGCATGAAAGTGCAGGTCGACCTCCAGGTGCTCGTCCCGTTTGCGCATGTTGGTCGCATCGGGATTGCGGTACTTGACGTCGAAGTCCTTTTGCGAAGCCTTGAGCTGATGCTCGTCCACGTTGCGCTCCAGCAGCTCCCCCTTGGTGATGTCCTTTGACGCATAGGCTTTGGCCTCTTCTGCCAGGTTGGGCATGGGCAGGCATTCTTTCGAAGCAAACCGCATGGGGAAGCCGTCTTGGTCCTCAATGAGCAGGGTTTTCCCCTCGTCCTCAACGGCCAAAACTACCCCTTCCCCACTTTGGTGGAGAAACCGAACTCGATCGCCTTGGGAGAATGAGTGGGACATGTCTGCAAGGTAAATTGCGCAATGCAGAAGATGTTCATGGCGGCGGTATTGAGTGTGGCACTGCTGGCCAGTGTTGCCCATTCCCAAGCCCAAGAAACCATGGACACCTCTGCCGTGCCCGCCTCGTTTCGCCCCTATGTCCACCTGCTCGGATCGGCCGAAGTCGTGGCCCCTCCGAGCGGGCCCAATTGGCGGGCCATGGACATCAAGGCATTCGACGAAGGCCGCAAAAAATACCAGGAGCTGGAGGCCATGGTCCTCAAGGTGTGGCCCCAGGTGCAAATTTTGACGGTGATGCTCGATACCCTCCGCCCCACTTTCCTCTCGGGCATCGATGCTGTGCCTTCCGACACCCTTCGCGCCCAGCGCAAGGCCATCGCAGCCGATCGCGCGGCAGAGAAGGAGGAAGAGAAAGCCGAAAAGGCGGAAGAGAAAGCCGCTCGAAATGCCAAGCGACAGGATGGCGAAGTGGCTGAGGGTACTGCCGATGCTACAGCCGATGAAGCCGAAAAGGACGCCCAAGATGTGGAATTGACCTTGGGTGGAGAATCCAAAGGGCCCGACACGTTGCGGATTTCAGACAACGAATGCATGGCTGCGCTCATGTTGGAACAGGGCTACCTCGACCTCGACAGCTTGGATGCCGATGGGAAGCGCTTGCTGGTGCAAGACACAGCCGTTGATGGCGAGCTGGGCATCAAGGAAGGCTTCTTGCTGGTGCACCTCCTCGACCGGCAGAACCCTGGAATGTTGGATTTCGCGGACGACTACGCAAAGGCCGTCAAGCTCCCCTATTGGGGGATGATCAAAAC
>JAKMCX010000110.1 GCA_022428285.1 Flavobacteriales bacterium | reverse complement strand
TTCTTCTGGAATGAGGGGGAGGCTGTCGGCAGGAATGGATTTGAAGTGGTCGGATATGTCGCGGGGGGTGGCGCGCACTTGCCCTTCGATTTCTCCTTGCATGCGGTCGGCCATGATTTGCTCGCGCATGGGCTCCCTGAACTCTGCCTTCCAAGCGGCGACGGTCTTCCCGTATTCGGCTTCGAACGCCTCGATGGAGCCGAACATGCGCACGTAATACTCGAGACGCCTGTCGATTTGGCTGGCCACCTCGCCATCGTCGACGACAATGGAGTCCAAGCGGGCCTGGTGCAGCAGCAGCTTTTGCAACAGCAACTGGTCCACGACAGGGCAGACGTCGGTAACGGGCATGCCGGAAGCTTCCATTTGGAAAAGCTGGGCATCCACATCGCTCTGCAGGATGATTTCATTGCCGACCACCGCGATGATTTGCTCCAATTTCTGCAGGTCGCGCTCCTCTTGAGAATGGGCGTTTGCAGGGGTCATCCAAAGGAGTCCCATGAGTGCAAAAAGGGCAAAGGGGGCGGTGCGCGCGGTCATGGTGTGTCTGTGCGGTCGTTGGCGTTGGCGGGAGCCGGGGTGGAAGGGCCGTCGGTGCCGCTGCTCAGGGCGGCTTCGGCCCAAGCGGTTTGAACGGCTTGCTGGCGCATGGCCTCCAAGGTAAGGTTGCGGCGCCGGTGGAGCAGCAGTTCTGAAATGCGGTCTGCGACGCGTTCCAGAGGGCTCACGGATCCTTTGGGCAGCCTTTCGGTGACGAGGAGCAACGCGCGTTGGTCGAATGGACGGCCCATGGCGGTATCCGCCTTCCATTGGATTTTGGAGACCCAGCGGCTGGACTGTTGTCTATAGGCGCGTTTGGGTTCGAGGGGGACCCTTTGGCCAAGCTCTTCCCACGTCCACCAGCGGTTGGCCTCGAGGTCGAACGGGATACCGGCATCTGTGCACCGACTTGCCAAGGCGGACAGCTTTTCGGCGTTTTTGGAGGCCAATTGTTTCGACAGGTCTTTCACATCACGGGGGAAAGGTTGGTCGTCTGCAAAGACCATCCAACGCGCCCTGAACAGGGGCACGTCCAACCGAAATAAGTCTGGCTGTGCCTCCAAGAACGTTTGAAGCTCTTCCGCAGTCAACGACGTGTCCAAATGGTCGCGGAGGTAAAGGTCTTCGTAGGCGTGGATGAAAAGGGACTCCCGGTAACGGTTGACCGTTCGGTCAAAGTCGCGCTCTTCCTCGGGCAATTCCGTCTCTGCCAAATGGACAATGGTTTGGCGCTCCAACCATTCCGAAATGGCGCGGTCAGCACGCGCCGCACTGTCCGCCGATGAGAGCCCTTCTGGAAGACCCTCCATGAGCTCAGAAGCCGTGAGCGATTGTCCGTAGGCCGTCGCCACCACCGTGTCCGGGGTTGTCTCTGGCGCAGGGGGCTTGCAGCCACCCATCAGCAGCACTGCACAGATCCACCCGCAATTGCAGGCGGTTACCATGGCTGTCGCGGGGGGCTGGAGCATCAACGGATGGCGTGCAAGGCCTCGCGGTTGACCTCGTGGTTGTATTGGGCGCGCAGCTCAGCGATCCAAGTCTTCTCGAGGAAGTCCTGAAAATCAGCAATGACCTTTCCGCGCGCCTCGTCGAGGGTCTTAGGAGCGGGTTCGGTGACCTCCCTGATTTGCACAAACCTCATTTGTCCGTCCACTTCTTCAGGCGCGGTGATGCCCACTCCACTGAGGGATTCAAAGGCGGCATCAACCACGGGGTTCATCCCAATTTCCAGGCGGCTTTCCTCGATTGTGATGCTCAGTGGGTTCTCCGACACCATTTCGCGGCGCTCGGTTTCCACATCTCCGCCCTGTTCAGCCACGGCCATGATTTGTTCGGCTGCTGACGCATCAGCGCAGCGGTAGATGACCGCGTTTAAACGGGTCTTCCACTGGTAATTGCCCTGGTTTTCGTCCCAGAATGCCTGCAGTCCTGCGCTGTCTTTCACGGCCCGGCTCCAGACCTTACGGTCGGTGAGTTCAAACAACAGGATGCCATCGTGGTACTCTTCCATGAGCAAGCGGAAGTCGTTGTGCTTGTCTTCCAATCGGGCATCTTCATAGTTGATGACTTGCTCATCGCCGAAGGTGGCGAGGGCATCTTGCATCAATTGCTCTGCCGTCTTGCCGGTGACGTCGATGCGGTTGCGCTTGGCATTGATGAAGGTCACGAATTCGGAAACGGGGACTTTGTTGTCTCCGATGGTGAGGATGGGCTTCTTGGAGAGGCCTTTCTTGACGGCCAATGGCTGCATAACGCTGTCAATGACGACTGCGGCAGTGGTTTGGCTGAAGCGCTTCTCGTCGGGGGTGAAGCCATACTCCTGCTTGCGCTTCTCGATGAAGCTCTTGCGCACCTGTTCAGAACGGCTGTCGCGCTGGAGCTTCTTTTCCAGTTCGCGCTTAGAATCTGCGAACGTAGGCGGCTCCTTGTACTCCAGTCGCTTGATGATGTGCCATCCGTATTGGGTTTGGACGGGAGCAGAGATGTCGCCATCTGCAGCGAGGCCAAATGCGGCTTCTTCAAAGGACTCCACCATGCGGCCTGTGCCAAACCAAGGCAATTCTCCGCCTTTGGTGCGGGAGCTTTGGTCCGCACTGTGTTGGCGCGCCAGTTCTGCAAAATCTGCTCCTGTGGCGAGTTCTGTTGCGAGGGCGTCGATTTTGGTTTTGGCTTCCTCTGGTCCACCTTTATCTGAGTCCGGCCGGATCATGATGTGGGCGCAGCGCATTTCTCCTCGGGCTTGACGCTTGCCGGTTACTTTGATGATGTGGTATCCATAGCGGGTGCGCACGGGGCCAACCACGTCGCCGGTGTTGGCATTGAAGCAGGCGTCCTCAAAGGCGTAGAGCATCATAAATGCACTGAACCATCCCAGATCGCCGCCGTTGTCTTTGACGCTGGGGTCATCGCTACCGCCGCGTGAACGCGCAATGCTTGCGAAGTCCTCTCCGCTCATGATGCGCTCCTTGAGTGCCATGGCTTTGCCCCACGATATTGCCGTATCAGCAGGAGTGGCGTCTGCGCTGAGTTTGATGAGCAAGTGAGATGCGCGCACCTCTTCTAGGGTGCGGTCGTAGGCTTCCGTTACCAAGGCGTCGAGCAATTCGTTGTCCACCAAGTATGGACGGGCGAGCTGCTTGCGGTAGCCGGCCAGTTCGTTGACAAAGGAAGATGCGGTATCCATTCCAAGCGCTTCTGCGGCCTTGACCTTGAGCTTGAAATCGATGAAGAGCTCCATGTATTCATCGAGGCTTTCTGCCGTGATGACGCTGTCGCGGTTGTTCTTCTTGAAAATGTGAGAAAAGTCCTCTGTAGACACGGCCTCGCCGGCGATGTTCAAGACGGTTTGCGCTTGAACGGTTCCAGCAGCGGTGCAGGAAATAACGGTAAGGGCGAGGACCAGTTTATGGATACCAGGGAAACAGCGTGGGCTCATCGTTGCGAATTGGACGCCGAATTTAGCGTCTGACGCCGTGCCACAAAGTATCGAAGTGCTTTGCTTGACTTCCTTTATCGTTTGTTGACCACCCGGGGACCTCTAAACCGCTTTTTGTGGAAGGTCTCTGTGCTTGCGGATGTCAATGATCGCGCGGCCTTGAACCCTATGGTGAAGTACATGTCTCGGGTGTTGACGTTTCCCCGAATGGGCTGTCTCTCTTGGTCGAGTCCTTGTTGAAACTGAAAGGTGGACAGGCTGGGTGGCTCTGCGCAGGGTGGCATGTCGTCGGGATTGGACTGTGTGCTCAATGCAAGACCGAGGGGCGTCATCTCCCAGGGGTTTGCGTATTGATCGCGGATGTCGTCCAACCGATCGGTCCAAGTCCAGCGCCACAATCCGCTCAATGTGAAATGCCAAGGACGGCCAGAACCGTTGTCTGCAGATACGGTCCACGAGATCCCGATGGGAATGGTGGCTGCATATTCTGAATAATTGTCGCCTTCTGTGCGCATGCTGCGGAGGTCGTGCCACTCTCCGGGAGTGGTGTAGCCCATTTCAATGAGCTGGTCGTAGCAGATGTTGTCCGGGTCCACTTGCGCCATCGGTGCGTGGTGAAGCAGGGCAATGCCGGCGTTGGCGCGGAGGCTGTGCAACATGGTGAAGTTGCCCACTTGCCCACCGAGACGGAGAAGCGGATAGTCCGCGCTGAGTGCCCACTCCGTCATTTCGTTTTTGAAATGAAGGTTCCGCACAAAGGCGACCACCTTGTTGGACATGCTATCTGCTCCTTGGATTCGGATGCGCCTGATGTCAAAGTTGAGCCCCAGGCGTTTTCCGCTTTGCTGGAACCTGGCACCCAATCCTCCGCCCATTTGCACGAGGTTCCATTGTGTGTCGCTCAAGACGCCATAGGATCCTTTGTGGCCGATGTCACCGCAGTATCCAGAAACATGGGTGGATGCGCCCAGTTCTATTTGCCACGATTGTGAGGAGCGCACTTGAGCGCTGGCACCAAGGGGTGCGAGCAGTACGAGCAGCACTGTAGCGTTGAGAATAGATTGTGACAAACGCATGGTCTGCCACAAATATACGATGAATTATATAATTATTTCGACGAAACCCCTTAAATCAACTCTGAATTAGAATTTCATCTTGGTGGACTTCTTGAAGAGTCCGCCGCGTTTCTTGTTCCCGTAGGTGCTGCGGCTCCGGTTGAAGCTTTGGCTGCGGCCGTTCAACACCTTGCCGTAAGTGATGACCAGGGTGCCATATGCGTCATCATTGGCGGGGTTGCCTCGGATGACCGGGATTTCGTCCCCGATGTAGCTGTGGGCGGTCAAGCAGCCTGACGATGGACCGGCGAGTTCCAGGTCTGTGGGGTTGGCTTGCGAGGATAGGGCAGCCCCGAGTTGAGACATCTGAGCGGGGTCCGAATAGAACCCTGTGACGTCATCCAAGTAATCGGTGTCGGTCATCCGAAATCCGATTTCGATGCCGACGTAGAAATCTGCAGCACCCCCTCTTTTCTGTCCGGCAATCACTGCACTGAGGCCAAACGGGATGGTGTTGATGTTGAGCTCGTCGCTGTAATCCACTCCGCCTGTCATCAGTTCAGGCAGGCTGTGCCATTGTCCATCGCTGGTAATGCCCGACTCAATGAGTTGATCGCGCATCAGATTGTTGGCGTCGATTCTGGCCTCAGGGTTGTGAGACAGCTTTGCGAAACCTATAAATCCCCGAACCGTCAGCATCGCCCTGCGCTGGCGTGCCCACACCAAAGGCTTTTGCATCAAATCACGCTCCAACCTGATCGATCCCTCGGTCATTTGGTTGCGGAAATGCAGGTTCCTTCCGCGCCGCGCCGGATTGCGGGTGTCCTTATCGCTGCCAGAAATATTAATCTGACTCAAGTCAAAACGCAGATGCCAAAGGCCGTCGCGGTCCAATTTGCGCCGGGCAAAAACACCGAGCGCAGGACGGGAACGCAATTCTTGCATGTCCCAGATGAATTTGCGGGCATTGCCCGCACCGTCACCAATATCCCCCATGTAATTGGCCACACCCGCAGAGAACCCCACATCCCAGTTGCCCTGTGCAAACAGGGTTGCGGGACTGGTCAGCAGCAGTGCCGAAACCAATGCGATGAAGACTCGAGCTCGTGTCATTGGACAAAATTCAATGGTGAAGGGTATATAATCTGTTGGTTTTGCTGGCATCAGTGAGTTCCTACATGTGAATAAGTCTATTGGCGACATATAAGCGTATACGAAGCCTACAGCGCAGGGTTTCGCGAATGGTGCCATTTTGCATCATGAAAAAGGAAAGGCCCACCCCGGATGCGCTCTGCAGATTGCTTGGGACCCGCCACCCCCTGGTGCAGGCGGGTATGGTGTGGTGCACGGGGTGGGAGTTGGCATCGGAAGTGGGAAAGGCCGGTGGACTGGGCACCTTGGGCGCTGGATCGATGTACCCCGAAGAGTTGAAGGCCGAGATCAAACAGCTCAAGGCGGCCTGGGGTGGTCCGTTTGCTGTGAACGTGCCATTGCTTTATCCCGACGTTGAAGCGCACATGGAGACGATTGCAGCGGAAGGGGTCTCCGTGGTCTTCACGAGCGCGGGTTCCCCCAAGAAATGGACGGGCTTTCTCAAAAAAGCCGGGGCCACGGTCGTTCATGTGGTGTCGAGTGCAGCTTTTGCGAGAAAAGCGGAGGACGCTGGTGTGGATGCTGTGGTGGCCGAAGGTTTTGAGGCCGGTGGCCACAATGGACGGGAGGAGACCACGACCATGTGTTTGGTTCCAGAAGTGGCGGAGGCGGTGTCGGTTCCGGTGATAGCAGCGGGTGGCATTCACGATGCCCGTTCCATGTTGGCCGCCCTGGCCTTGGGTGCAGCTGGCGTGCAAATGGGAAGCCGTTTTGTGATGACACGCGAAAACCCTGCCCATGCCGCCTTCAAACAACGCATTGCGGACGCGGCAGCTGGTGAGACCCGACTGATGCTCAAGGATGTGACGCCGGTCCGTTTGCTGCGGGGCCCAGAGGGCAGTTTCTTTGATCAGGTTTCGGAGGCAGAAGAAGGAGGAGCCGATGCAGAGGCGCTGCGGTTACTGCTGGGTCGGGGCCGCGCTAAGCGCGGGATGCGAGAAGGTGACCTGCTTGAAGGGGAGTTGGAAATAGGACAAGTCAGCGCCCTCTTGAACGACTTGCCGGGGGCGGGCCAACTCGTGGAGCAAATCGTCAAAGACTTCAAGGAATTCAATACCCGTGAAATGGCGGAGGGCTTCTATTGGAAGGGCTTGGAATGACGGTGACATGTAATTCAAAGGCGACCGCGGATAACATCCTCAAAAGGCAACCGTTCTGCCCTTGAGCGCGTACATCTTGCAGAGGAATGCAGAGGACCATCATTCATAGGATCATCTGGTTGTGGATACCGATCATGTCACTGACCCACCTGGGCCGGTGTCAAGAATGGAATTGCATTCAAGTGCTCAATGACGGCAACGCTCAGCTCAATTGGGAGGCCGATGCCACAGGCGCCGAATACTACACGATCACACCGTTGTTGCCTGCTCCCGATTACACACCGCTGCCTTCGACGGACCAATACCTTGAGCCAGACAATCCGATTTCGAATGTGGTGGGAGTGGGTGTTCCGCTGCTGACGACAACTCAAGGGTTTTGTTACACATTGACCCCATTGAATGCTGCGGGTAGTGCGATTGCTGGACCTTCTGATACGTTGTGTACGATTTTTTTGGAGCTGGAATCGGGTCTGATTCCCGGGACGGTTGACCTTGCTTGGAACAGCCCGTTCCACTTCAATCCTCCAGCGGGTTTCAGCGGGACTTATGCCGTGGAGCAGCTGCTTCCCGATGGCTCCTGGACGGTCATCGCCTCGGCCCCTTGGCTCATGGGGAATTCCAACACCTCTTTTCCGGTCACGCAGTGCGATGGCTTTGTGACGTTCCGTGTCACGCTGACCGAAGATGG
>JAKMCX010000030.1 GCA_022428285.1 Flavobacteriales bacterium | reverse complement strand
TCTGGGTGTGCCTCTGTGTCGATGGTCTGCGCCAATTGCAGGCCAATGCCACATCCCATGGCCACCCCCATGCCTCCCATTCTAACGGCATGGTGCAAACCAGGGGCGGTGGTCCCCAAAAGGGGTTCCCGGTCTGCACCCACACCAAGCCATCCGGTCCAGCGGTGAGACACACTTTCGATGGCGCCCAGCCAGCGCTCAGCCGCCGACTCCAACAGCGCGTCCCAGCGGGCCTCCGCTTGCTGGTCCCGGTTCGGGAATGGGGGCAGGTCAACTCCGAAATGCCGGCCACCGCCAAACAAAACCTGTCCATCTGGCAAGGTTCGGAAGTACAGGTAGCCGTCCTCGATGTGATAAGCGCCTTTCGGGGGCGCTGTGCGCGGTCGGACCACCAAAACGCGGTTGGGTGCAGGGTTCACGTTGGCCTCTGGCAAGAGGCCCTTGGCAAAACCATTGGTACAGATGGCGACGCTTTTACTCAACAGCAGACCGCGTGGCGTGGCAATGCTCCATCGGCCCGATGGCCGGCCCTCAAGAGCCACAGCAGATGCAGCACACCCATTCAAACATTGAACATCTGCAGCCTGCAATGCTTTGTGAAAAGCGGACACCATGCGTCCCGTGTGCAACATGCCCTCCCACGGCAAATGAACCGCAGCATGTGCGCCGAAATGTGCCGCCCGTTCTGGACTGTAAACCAATGCCGGGGTGGAAGTGGGGTGGGGTGCCAAATGACCCAAAACGGAAGCCATCAAAGGCTGCACCGCGCCGTTCAAAAGGGGCAGGGCTTCGCGTACTTTTTCGGCGCGTGCCATACCCGCTTCGCTGCGGTCAAAAAGTTCCCAACCTCCTGACCATTCCAGTCCCAAGGCTTCAGTGCCGAGCAGTTCGATGAGGGCGCGGAGTCCTTCTGCCCGCATGCGGATCAAGTTCAGCCATCGGGTTTGGCCCAAGCTTTCAAGGTCATCGAGCCATTCGCCGGGACCGCCGAAGCAGGCAAAGCCCGCATTGCGCGTTGTTCCGCCCTCTCCGAGTACATCGCGCTCCAAGATCCGCACCTGTTGAGCGGGGTGCATGGCCTTGTAATGAAGGGCTGCACTCATGCCAACAATGCCCGAGCCTATGACGGTTAAGTCAGCCGGAGCGAGCAAATGTTCACTTTCCCAGTATCCTATGGGCATACTTTTGCGTAAGACAGTCTGTTCTGCGCTTCAGTAGTCGGTTGGTTTTTCCGTACTTCGAAGCAGGCAGACCTGTAAGCAACAAAGATGGCCAAGAAGCCCAGCATCCTCAGAATTCATACGCGACAGTGGTTTTCACTGTTGTCTTTGATGTTGCCATTCCTGCTGTTTTCGCAGGGAAGCATCGAAGTCGATGGTACGGTGCGAGACAAAGACACCAACCGCAAATTGGCCGGGGTCCAGGTCGAAGTGACACGCAATGGCCAGCCTTACGATGCTGTGTCCACCTTGTCCAGCGGCAAGTACACCATCTCTTTGGATCATGGTGCCGATTATGAGCTGAGTTTCACCTTCGGAGATTTGAGTCCCCGTAGGGTAGAGCTTCAAACATCGAGCATCCCAGAAGCATTTAGAGAACGCCCTTTTTACCTGTCGGTAGAAATGAGCATGTTCGAAATCCCTCCTGGATTTGACGAAAGTCTGCTCGATGAGCCCATTGGTAAAGTGGCTTTCGACCCGGCCAAAGAACAGCTGTCTTGGGACTTGCCTTACACCGCACAGATGCAGTCGGCCATTGACGATGCGCTCGAAGCAGCCGCCGATGGCGGAGGGGCTGAAGCGTCCAACAAAGAATACGAGGAGCACATGCGCAAAGCCGAAGTTGAATTCGGAAGAGCGCGCTGGGCCCAGAGCATCAATTGGATAGACAGGGCATTGTCGGTTTTGCCTGGTGATGCGCGTGCCGAAAATATGCTCGCGGAAGCCCAAGAAAAGATGGCGGCCGCAGAGGAAGAAGCGGAGGCGAGAAGGGAGTACGAAGCGCAAATGCGCGAAGGGAAAATGGCCTTGCGCAAAGAAGATTGGGCCGTTGCCTCAGGAGCTTTTGAAGCCGCGAGTGCATTGTTTCCAAGCGAGCAAGAACCCCAAGATTTGTTGGCCGAGATTGAAGCCGCCACGGCCTCTGCCGCAGCAGAGGATTCTGGAGAAGACGAAGCCTACGAGGCGGCCATGGCAGAAGGCCAAGCGGCTTTTGATCAGCAGGCTTGGGACGATGCAACGGCTGCATTTGAAACGGCATCTGACCTCAAGCCGGCCGAGCGTGAACCCAAAGACAGGCTTGCCGACATACGCCGTTCGAGGAAGTCAGAGGATGCCGCATCGGCCGAAAATGAGCGGCGACTGAAACAGTATGAAGACCTGATTGAACGCGCCGACCGCAACTTTGACAGCCAAGATTTTGTGCGTGCCAAGACCCTCTATGACCAAGCTTCTGAAGTCATGCCCGATGAGGTGTACCCCCGCATGAGGTCCGCGGAGGCGGAAGGCTTGATCGTTGAAATAGGGCTGCGTGAAGATGAAGAGGTGGCCGAAACCCCAAACGACGACGGTGACAGCTTGAACCGCGAATACGAGGATCAGATCCGACAAGGCGATGAGGCCTTTGATGCAGAGGATTGGGCAACAGCCGAAGCGGCTTATTCTGCAGCTTTGGAGCTGCGTCCCGATGAACGCTACCCCAAAAACAGATTGCGCCGCTTGGCCTCAATGCAGGAAGACGAGGCCCCTGAGGATTTGAACCTGCAGATGGACCGCGACGCCTTGCTTGCCGAAAACGAGGCCAATGCCCAGGCTCTGGCAGAAGCTACGGCTGCCATGGAGAAAGAGCAGGAACTCATTTTGGAAGAAGAAAGGCTCGCCGCTTTGGAGTCTGAATCTCGCAAAAGTGAGCAGCAAAAAGCAGCGGCAGAAGCAGGCCGCGACAGGAGCCGGAATTACGTTTTGGCCCTTCAAAGCGTGGAGAAAGACGATGCCGAAGCCTACTACCGCGACGCATTGGAGTCTGAGATTCGGGCGAGGGGACTCGCGGTTTATGCCCGCGCCGAACGCCAAGAAGAACTGAGTCAAGTGTGGTTAAGCAACAGCGATACCCGGCGCCAATCTTCATATGCAGCTGTGGTAGAGAAGACAGAAACCCAAAAAGGCTTGGAGGTTGATGCGTCGGGTTACCGCACAGACAGGGTGTCTGATTTGGAAATGCGGACGACCCGTCACAGTGAGCAGGAATTGGATTGGAAAGCGATGGGCAATGCCGGCCGCCGTGACCGCTTCATCTCACTCACCAGAAAGGACGAGAAGAACCGCATGAACTTGGCGGACCGCACCAAGCGATATGCCGTGTTCGTGGATTCTTTGGACCGCATGCTGACTGCCTACGCCGACTTCAATAAGGACCTGCGGTTGGCCTCCGTAGATGCCAGAATCATGCGTTTCGAGGACATCGAACGAAGGGCAGCTGAGCACAGAAGGGTCGGGGAAGGCGAGGCCATTCGACGCTTGGGACGCTGGTCAGAAATCCAAACCGTCGAAAGAGAAGACGAACAAGCCAAAGTCTTTGCCGCTGGTGAGGCTTCCATCCGCTCTGCTGCCGCCCTGCGCAAGGCCCAGAGCAAAGAGTCAGGAACCGCACCAACGGCGGCGGATTACAAAGATGTTCCCGCCAAAGAAGGCATCCGCCAAGGCGTCGAAGAACGCAGCTATGAAGAGGGCAATGCCCTCATCATAGAGCGAACCGTTCGCGTTGAAAATGAAGTCAACGTCTACCGCAAGACAGTGGCCAAACACGGGGTGTATTACTTCAAAAACAACCGCTCCATTACCCAAGACATTTGGGTTTTGGAAACCTTCGAAATCTCGGACTGAGCGTTTTCATTCCCTGCGTTCCTTCCTTCCCTCTCCACATGGTTTGGGCGTGATGGGAGCCATGTCTATAGCAGCTATAGGACAGTTCTGGACGCCGTCGGAATTCCAAGCCCACAGCCCGCTTTGGATTTGAGGCCAACCGGTGGGCCAGTCCCAACTTTGCCCATCGATCAACCAATCCAATCCGCCACCGTTGCACGGTGTGTTGATGGAGCCGGTGGCCCAACCTGAATAGGGATGGCCAAAATGATTGGCGCCACCCATCAACTCCGGAAAAGGAGCCTGCTGAAACTTCAAGTGAACGTCGTTGTCCTCGAAGCGGTTCCAACCTCCGCCGCCTTCGGGCCGCATCACAAGGAGGGCTTTGTTCGAAGCCAGTCCAATGTCATTGGAGGTGAAAGTGTTGCACGCCAACTCCAGCCGTGAAGTCTGGGCCTTCAATCCCACCGCGTGGCCGTCAAACACGCACTCTTCTAGCCTCAGTCTCCCCGGACCACGGGCGCTCAAGCCGGTCTCAGCGCCTTGGAAATGGCAGTTTTCGATGAGGTGAGCGGGCTCTTCACCCAAGGCGGTGTGCACAACGGGGTGGTGCACAAAAGCACAGGACCGCCAACGCACTTTGTCTTGGGCGAGGTGGGTTGAGCCCCCCTGAAAAGAGCTGTGCTCCATCCTGCACTCACCTTGAGTATGCTTGAGATTCACGGCTGAAGCGTGATGCGCCCGCAGCCACATCGGTCCACAGACATGGACAGAATCTCCTTCGGTACCTGTCCATTGCGCGTCATCAAACCGCACCAGTTCAGACAAAGTGGATTCCCACAACGCCCCGCCCAAGAGGCGCATTCCCGTGTGGTCTTGGTGCCAAGTGCCCAGGCCTTCGATGCGGACTGCGGCGTTGGGCAGAATGACCCAATGCGTCTCTGCTTCAAGGGACTGCATGGACATCGCCGCAGCTTCGAGCAATTCAAAGCGGCATTCGTGCGTGGTCCAAATTCGAGCCTGTGGGAAGAGGTGGTGTTGCCATTGACATTGCGCTGCGAGGGCAATGTTGGCATCGAGGTAGAGTTGACTTGATGCGGCTTGGGCCCAGGTGGTCTGCCCGTCGGCTTGGATCAGGCTGCCTGGAAGTGCCCGGACGGTGGAGTGGGGCCTTTGGTCCACCATGCCGCCAGAGACCTGGAGCGTCGCTCCGGACTCAATGACGAGTTCACTCCCCGGGTGCAGGGTGAGTTGTCCGCTGATCATGAGGGTGCTCCCGGACCGCACGGTAAGCTGCGCTGTGGACATGTCGGATGCAGTCCCTCCGCCCAATTCCAGGCTGGCGTTGGGGGCAACGGAGAGGAGGCCTGGACAGCGTTGGAGTTCAAAAATGCCGTGGGAGTTTGGCGCAGCCGCAGCTGCTCCGAATGTCGGGTCGGCCGATTGCAAGCAGAGCCTGTCCAGAACATGCAAGGCGGGCAGGAACCAATCGCCATCAGCATTGAGTGCGGTTTCTCCAAGGAGGTCACCTGGTGGAATCGGACACTCAGTGAAGTCAAGCTGGCTCAGGACGAACGCGATGTTGGCGGGATTGACTTCACTGTGGGGTTCATTGACTTCACCGAAGTGAATTCCATCGAATGGAGAACCTGTGACCAATTGCGCTGCCGTAAGGCCAGCCCAAGGAGGGGAGACCCCCAAGGCGCTGCCCGTCGGAATAAAACTGTGCAGGGGTTGGTAATCATCGGATTCTATGGCCGGGATTTGCAGGGGCCAAGGCAGGGTCATGTCTTCAAGCGCAACATTGAATGCCTCTACAAATTGACGCAGTGAAGGGCGCGTCCCGCCAGGCAATGCATCCAAAGAGCCTCCCCATGGCTCGGTGCCATTCTGGTCATGGCCCACGCTTAAATCGAGCGGCCACGGCCACCCGCTGCCCGAAGGCACCTCAAGCAAACTGGTAACAGGATATAAAGGAGCGGCCAAAGGGTGCGTCAAGGACCCCGGATCAGCATGGATTTCGAGGTCCAGAAGTCCGCCAATGTCACCCACCACCTCAGAGGACAGGATGGCGTACTCGAAATCCAAAAGGGGTTGATTGGAATTGGCTACTGGCCCGAGGGCACCATTGGCAATGCCGATGTTCCGGCACCATTGCGGCCACCCCAATGCATCCAAGCTGTCCTGGTAATGCGCCCTCGGGTAAAGCGGAAGCGTCTGCTTCAAAAGCAGTTGACGCGCAGCAGGCTCAGACAAAGCATCATAGAGCGTTTCTACATTGCCGTCGCTGGAGTTCAGGGCACCGATGATCTGCTGCAGGCCAATGGGGATGTTGGCACCTCGGTGAGGGCTGTCCAAACTGAGATAGAGCTGCGCACAGTGCGGTACGCCATCATTTTCCATCATGCGCAAGGCAATCCGGGCAATCTGTCCCCCCATGCTGGCCCCACTCAGAACGATGGGCCGGTCGTCGTTTTTGTATCCATTGATGTGAACGAGGATGTCGGCCAGCAGTTCCGCGTTGGCAAAAATATCGCCAGCTCCGGATTCGAAGTCGATGAGAATGGGGTGGAAGCCCCGTTCCAACAGCGAATCCAGAAGGACCGGCATTTGGGCCATCATGGGGTATTGGTCGGGGGAGCAGCCGTTGAAGGCGGCCCAACCAAAATCACCCAGTTGAAATTCAGAATTGGTGCCACCAAGGCCAAAGTCAATGCCTTCAACAAAGACAAAGGGCCTGCCCAACCCTGTACCGATGTCCATCATATAAACGTTGGCAGCACGTGCACCTGATTCCGTGAGGGCGACATGTCGAAAAGGCAAGGCTGGATAGGACAACCAAGGGGGCGTTAAGGGCGCGGGCGCAGGACAGGACTGTCCAAACAAGGCGTGGGGCAGCGCAACAAGGGCGGCCAAAAAGAAGCAAAGGGGCGAAGGGGTGTAAGAAAGATTCATAAGGCACGTTTTTACGGGCTCTCCCTGCTCCGCGCTGTACCGTTATGTGGATGGTGCAATCCCTCATGGAGCAAGAATGGTGGGGAATTCGTGAAAACTGATGGCACCGATGAACCCTTCATGGCCGAACACAAACGCGCCGGGGACTATTTTCACGGCATGCAGGAAAAGGGACTTGGGACGTTTGCCGTTTTCATGACGGCCATCTCGACCATCCTTGGCGCCATTTTGTTTCTGCGTTTTGGATTCGCAGTGGCGCACGTCGGTTTGCTTTGGACGATGGCCATCATCGTCTTGGGCCATTTGGTGACCATCCCCACAGCCTTGGCGGTGGCGGAGATTGCGACCAACCAGAAAGTGGAAGGCGGAGGGGCTTACTACATGATCAGCCGCTCCTTTGGCTTGTCCATTGGAGGCGCCATCGGCATCGCACTCTTCCTGAGCCAGGCCATCAGCGTGGCCTTCTACATCATCGCCTTCACGGTGTCCACACGCGACTTGCTGAGTTGGCTAGAATTGAGCCGGGGCATTGTCATCGCCCCATGGCAGGTGAATTATGGTTTTATGACCTTGTTGACCCTGCTGATGCTGACCAAAGGGGCCCAAGTAGGGGTCAAGGCGCTTTACGGTGTCGTGGCGGTATTGGTCGTGGCTTTGCTGAGTTTTTTCTTCGGAACAGGAGAGCCCCAAACCGAACTCGACATCCTGCGGACCATCGATGCCTCGTTCATCACGGCCGACGGCCGCACCATAGAACGGTATTCATTCATCGAAGTATTCACCTTCATCTTCCCCGCATTCACGGGCATTGCCGCCGGACTGGGGTTGAGCGGCGATTTGAAGGAGCCCGCCCGTGCCATTCCTCGGGGCACACTCTGGGCCACGGTCACGGGCATTGTGGTTTACGTCATCGTGGCCTTGAAGTTTTGGGTGAGCGCGACGCCCGAGCAGCTGGCTTCCGATCAGCTGTACATGGAGTCCATTGCCATTTGGCCCCCGTTGATTCCCATTGGTTTGGCTGCAGCTGCCATTTCCAGTGCACTCGGCAGCGTGATCATCGCGCCGCGAACCCTGCAAGCACTTGCCGTAGACCGGATTTTCCCCAAGGCCATCGGCTTGAGGCTCAAACGTGGACGCAAGTCTGACAACGAACCCGTCATCGCTTCCATCGTCACGTGCATCATCGGTTTCATTTTCGTCTCGCTGGGCGACATCAACGCTGTGGCGGAGATCATCTCCATGTTTTTCATGGTGACCTATGGCGCGATTTGTCTGGTGAGCTTGTTTGAGCATTTTGCAGCCAGCCCGAGTTACAGGCCCACGTTCCGCTCTCACTGGTTGTTGAGCTTGGTAGGGGCGGTGACCTGTTTCTATCTGATGTTCCTGATGAACTTCAGCTATGCCTTGGGAAGCCTGGTCATCATGGTGGTCATCTACAGTGGTTTGGCGCGCCGCGGAGAGCGGGGCATGGTGGCTTTGTTCAGGGGCATGCTGTTCCAGCTTTCTCGCCAATTGCAGCTCATTTTACAGCGCAGGGATTCAGCCGAATTGGACCGGAAAGACTGGCGCCCAATGGTACTGGGGGTGAGCAAGGACACATTTAGAAGGCCAGGTGCCTTTGATATGGTGCGCTGGTTGGCCCACCGACAGGGGTTCGGAACCTATGTTCACTTGATCGAAGGACGTCTGGATGCCCGGACTTTCCGGAGTTCCATCCGCGCAAAACAAGGATTGGCCGACCTCGGCAATGCCGTCAAGAGCCGGGTGAGCGTATCCACGATTGTTTCTCCGTCTTACACCTCTGCCATCGCCCAGAGTGTTCAGTTGCCTGGCATCAGCGGCCAAGGCAACAACGCCAT
>JAKMCX010000026.1 GCA_022428285.1 Flavobacteriales bacterium | reverse complement strand
GTCCATACCATCTCTGCAAACCGCCCATTCGTATTGTATTGCCGGGCGATGGACAACCAATTCCCATGGATGTCTTGGAGGTATACCTGCTGGTCGTCCATGTCAGGTTGCTTCTCAACGGCAAGCTTGAACGACTGGCCAGGATATTCGCCATCGGGAACGGTGACGTAGAGATAAGGGAAGGTGAAATCCTCTGCGATGTAGAGGTCGTAACCCAAAGGAAGCACCCCTACGGTGTCGGGGTCGAAGTGGAGGATGGACGGGGCCGGTAAAGGCGATTCAAAGGGCAGACCATAGATGGCCAGCACCGCGATCACGTCCCCTGCGCCGATATTGCCGTCATTGTTCGCGTCAGGATTGAAGGCTTGGGCGTGGGAAGGCACCACCAGAGAAAGCGCAAAAAGAACAACGGCCACACGAAGGTGGGATAGGTGATAAGGCGGCATTTTGGTCGATCTACCCCCAATATACTGCATATTTATCGAAATATTATACCAAAAGACGGGCCGATTTTTGCTTGCCCATAGCTGTGGACACCTGCACCGGTCAACCGATAGAGCCATGTGGAGCCCGCACGGCTATCTTCGCATCAACGACCCCGCTATGCCACAGGACGCGCCAATCCACATGGTGGACCTCAAGGGCCAATACGCCCACATTCAAAAGGACATCGACCAAGCCGTCTTGGATGTCATCCGTTCCGGCGCATTCATCCAAGGGCCTGCTGTCAAAGGCTTCACCAAAGCCCTCTCCGATTGGTTGGGCTCAACCGAAGCGGACCCTGTGCATGTCGTTCCATGTGCAAACGGCACGGATGCTTTGCAAGCCGCCTTGATGGCATTGGGGCTGCAACCTGGAGATGAGGTCATCACACCTTCTTTCACCTATATCGCTACGGTTGAGGTGATCCAGTTGCTCCGATTGACCCCCGTTATGGTGGACGTTGACCCGCGCACTTTCACGATGGATCCAATGGCGGTCGAGGCTGCGATTACTCCGCACACCAAGGCCATTCTGCCCGTCCATTTGTACGGACAATGCGCCGACATGACCGCCTTGAACCGTCTGGCCGCGGATCATGGGCTGTTTGTGATTGAGGATACTGCGCAGGCGATAGGCTCTACTTGGAAAATGGAGGCCGGGGATTCGGAGGGCATGATGGCCGGGACCATGGGGACCATTGGAACGACCAGCTTCTTTCCGTCCAAAAACCTTGGTGCGTATGGCGATGGTGGTGCTTGTTTCACGCGGGATGCGGCGCTTGCCGAGCGGCTGAGGATGATCTGTAACCACGGATCGCGGCAGCGCTATGAGCACGAGATGATCGGCATGAACAGCCGGTTGGACAGCATCCAGGCCGCCATTTTGGGTGTAAAGCTCCCTCAACTTCACGGATATAATGCGGCCCGAAGGGATGCTGCAGACCGCTACGATGCGCTCTTCAAGGAAGAGGCTTTGGTGGAAACCCCCTTCCGTCACCTTCGGTCACACCACGTTTTTCACCAGTACACACTGGTCTTGGGTTCGGTTGGAGACGGCGCCGAGCGGCGGGATGCCGTTGCTGCCCACTTGACACAACTCGGGATTCCATTTGGCATTTATTATCCCAAGCCAATTCACTCGCAGGGAGCATTCATGGGTCTAGGCCTTGCCAAGCCTGACCTTCCGGTGACTGAAGATTTAACGCGCCGGGTCATCAGTTTGCCCATGCATACCGAGCTTTCTGACGCTCACACACTCAAGGTGGCAAAAGCGGTAAGGGAGGCCCTGCTTTCGTAACTTTGGGCCCCTGATAATTATCCTGAACTTGTTATGAAGATTGCTGTAGTCGGAACCGGTTATGTAGGCCTTGTGTCTGGCACTTGTTTCGCTGAAACTGGAAACGATGTGATTTGCGTCGACATCGACGCTGCCAAAGTGGACCGCATGCGCAACGGTGAAGTGCCCATCTATGAGCCCCACCTCGACGTATTGTTTGAACGCAACATCAAAGCAGGTAGACTTACGTTCACTACCGACTTGGCCGAAGCCATCGAGCCTGCCGAAGTCATTTTTCTCGCTTTGCCCACACCTCCGGATGAAGACGGCAGTGCCGACCTGAGTTATGTCTTGGGCGTAGCCGACCAGTTGGGGAAGATGATGACCGAGTACAAAGTCATCGTCGACAAGAGCACAGTTCCAGTAGGGACAGCCGAAAAGGTCACAGCAGCAGTGGCCAAACACGCCACGGTAGAATTCGACGTCGTGTCCAATCCGGAGTTTCTGCGCGAAGGGTATGCGGTGGACGACTTTCTCAAGCCAGACCGCGTGGTCATTGGCGTAGGCAGCAAACGCGCGGAAGAAGTCATGACGCGGTTGTACCAGCCGTTCATTCGCCAGGGCAATCCCTTGATCGTGATGGATGAGCGGAGTGCTGAGCTGACCAAGTATGCCGCCAACTCCTTCCTGGCCACCAAAATCACGTTCATGAACGAGATCGCCAACTTCTGCGAGAAAGTGGGGGCAGACGTGGACAAAGTGAGGCGCGGCATCGGAACGGATACCCGCATTGGGCCACGCTTCCTGTTTCCAGGCATTGGGTACGGTGGAAGCTGTTTCCCTAAAGACGTTCAGGCCTTGCACCGCAGCGGTGGTGAAGTCGGGTTTGACTTTGGCATCTTGACCAGCGTGATGGAGGTGAATGAAGCGCAGAAAACCGTGCTGTTTGGCCCCATTTTGAAGCGGTTTAATGGTGACTTGAGCGGTGTTCACATCGCGCTGTGGGGCCTCGCCTTCAAGCCGGAAACGGATGACATCCGCGAAGCACCAGCGCTCTACATGATCGAGAAGTTGCTCGACGCCGGGGCCACCGTTACGGCCTTTGATCCCGAGGCCATGGACAACGTTCGCGGAAGGATTGGAGACCGGATCAATTACGCTTCCAGCCTTTATGAGGCCACCGAAGGCGCCGATGCCCTGCTCATTTGCACAGAGTGGCAGGTCTTTAGGACACCGGACTTTGACCGCGTGAGGGAAGGGCTCAACAACCCCTGCATCTTCGATGGCCGCAACCTCTACGATGTGAACGACATGGCAGAACGCGGTTGGGAGTACACTTCCATTGGGCGCAAGTCGACCCATAAACCCGGATGAAGCGCGTTCTCATCACCGGTGCCGCAGGCTTTTTGGGGTCACACCTCTGCGACCGGTTCATCGCCGAAGGCCACCATGTCGTGGGGATGGACAACCTCATCACGGGTGACCTGCGCAACATCGAGCACCTCACTGGTCTGGATCGTTTTGAGTTTCACCACCACGATGTGAGCCAATTCATCCACATCAAAGGAGACCTCGACTACATCCTACATTTCGCATCTCCGGCGAGTCCCATCGACTACCTCAAGATTCCCATCCAGACCCTTAAAGTTGGGTCGTTGGGGGTTCACAACTGCCTAGGTCTGGCGCGGGCAAAAGGCGCGCGGATGCTCATCGCCAGCACAAGTGAGGTCTACGGAGATCCCGAAGTGCACCCGCAGCACGAAGAATACTGGGGCCATGTGAATCCAGTGGGGCCCCGCGGTGTCTATGACGAAGCCAAGCGGTTTCAGGAGGCCATGACCATGGCGTACCACACCTATCATGGATTGGAGACGCGCATTGTACGCATTTTCAATACCTATGGACCACGGATGCGTTTGAATGACGGACGGGTCTTGCCCGCCTTCATCGGACAGGCCTTGCGCGGCGAAGACCTCACCGTATTTGGCGATGGCAGCCAAACCCGGAGTTTCTGCTATGTGGATGACCTGGTCGATGGCATCTACAGGTTGCTGTTCTCCGATGAAAGCAGGCCCGTCAACGTGGGCAATCCCGACGAAATCTCCATTGGAGACTTTGCGGAAGAGATCATTTCATTGACGGGGACAGACCAAAAAGTCATCTACAAGCCCCTGCCCACAGACGATCCGAAGCAGCGCCGGCCAGACATCAGCCGCGCCATGCAGGTGCTGGACTGGACGCCCAAAGTCGGCCGTTCAGAAGGCCTCGCCATCACCTACGATTACTTCCGTGGCCTGTCCGAAGAAGACCTGCGCAAGACCGAGCACAAGGACTTCACCAAATACAGCTCATGAACTTGGAGGAGGCTTCGCCATGGTTTGCCCACGAGACTGCAGTCATCGATGATGGATGCAGCATAGGAGCAGGCACCAAGGTGTGGCACTTCAGCCACATCATGTCGGGGGCCGTCCTTGGTGAAGGCTGCAACATTGGACAAAACGTCGTGATCAGTCCCGATGTGGTTTTGGGCCGGAACTGCAAGGTCCAGAACAACGTGAGCCTCTACACGGGCGTGACTTGCGCCGACGATGATTTTTTGGGGCCCTCTTGCGTTTTCACCAACATCACCAACCCCCGCAGCGCTGTAGTGCGCAGGGGGCTTTATGCCAAGACCCATGTGGGAGAAGGCGCCAGCATTGGTGCCAATGCCACCATTGTGTGCGGCCATGACATCGGAGCCTTTGCCTTCATTGGGGCAGGGGCTGTCGGCACC
>JAKMCX010000242.1 GCA_022428285.1 Flavobacteriales bacterium | reverse complement strand
GAGACCAATGCAGCTGTGGACGCCAGCTTTACCGACGCGGTGACAGGCACCAAACAGATTCGGATGCTGGGTTTGGACGGCAAGTACACCCAAATCATGTTCGACAACATGCCGGGTGCGCGTGGCCTCAACATTTTGCAAGGGATGAAATTCATTCCTGGAGAATGGGTAGACCAGATCCACATCGGGAAAGGAGCGGGGTCTGTGACGTTGGGACACGAGAGCATGACGGGTCAGATCAACGTTGCCCTGCGCAATGCCGATTTGAAGGAGAGGTTGGTCATCAACGGCTTTTTGAACCGTGCTGGTCGGTATGAGCTCAATACGGTGAGCAGCCACAACGTCTCTAGGAAATGGAAGGCAGCGCTTCTGACGCACGGGGAATGGGCTGACCGCATCAATGACCGCAACGGGGATGGTTTTCAAGACAACGCGTTGTCCAAGGACATCGTGCTTCGATCTGATTGGAAGTATGTGGGTGACCGCGGCCTTCGTGGAGAGTATGCCGTGACGGTGATTTCGCAGGACAAGTCGGCAGGGCAGTTGCCGCTGTTTGATGCGGGTTCCGAAGGTCTGTGGATGGCAGACCAGCGCGTAGACCGCGTGGTGGCCTCGGCCAAAACGGGATACGTTTTTCCCAATGAGGAAGGCCGGAGTTTGGGCAGCCAGATCACCTTGGGCAACCACAACCAAGAATTGCAGTTTGGTCCGAACCGGGGGTACATCGCCGAGCAGACTTTTGCCAGGGCCAACGTGTTGTACCAGCGTCCCACAGGACGGGGCGACGACTTGGTTTGGGGTGTAACGGGGAAGCTGGACCGCTACAGTGAGACGGTGCCGCGCGGAAGCGGATTTCCTGTTGCGGATTCATTGTTGACTCTGGGGACCAACCGGATTGATCGAGAGGAGATCACCACGGGCGCATTTATGGAGTGGAACGTGAAGCGCGAACGTTGGGACATGGTCTTGGGATTGAGGTCTGACGTGCACAACACGTTTGGTGTTTTTGTTTCGCCTCGCCTCAATGCTCGGTGGTCCATCACCGATGCGATGACGGTCAAGTTGGCTGCGGGTAGGGGTTGGCGAACGTCTGTGCCTTTGGCCGAGTTTGCTGGCGTCTGGGCGTCCAACCGCACTTGGGCGTTTCCCGATGCCAATGCTGAGGATGGGTTCCGGGGCCTCAACCCGGAAGAGAGTTGGAATATGGGGCTCAACCTGCTGACCAAGTTTAGGTTGGGTTACCGGGACGCGAGTTTTAGCCTTGATGGTTATAGGGTGGTCTTTGCGAACCGTGTGTTTGTGGACCTCGATACGCCAGGAGCAGCCACAGTAAGACAGGGCGTGAGCTATTCAGAGAGTGTGCAAGCAGAATTTTGGTGGGATTGGACCAAGCGTTTGGATGTGACCGTAGCGTATCGCTTTGTGGATGCACGGAGCGATTACGGTGACTTTGCGGGGCTTCGACAGGACCCTTTTGTGGCCCAACACCGCGGGTTTGTGACCGTGGCCCATGGAACCAAGCCAGACGGCAAAGGCCGGCAGTGGCGATCGGACGTCACTTTTCAAGTCACGGGTCCGCAGCGTTTGCCGATGACGGCTGTCGATGGGAATCCCGTGGCCTACCACCGTCCCGACTATGCCCCCACATTTGTGACGGGCAACGTGCAGGTGAGCCGAAACTTTGGAGAGGGCAAGCAGATATATGTGGGGGTGGAAAACGTCACGAACTACCGTCAAGCGGACCCGATCATCGCACCAGGAGTGGGGGCAGGATCGCTGTCGGCTGCGGACAACCCTTCGTTTGATGCGTCCGTCGTGTATGCCCCGATTTTTGGGCGGAATATGTATGCCGGTGTGCGTTGGGCTTTTGGCCGCTGATTTTTTTGTGAGGCTCAAGAGGCGTTGGGAAGACGCCTGGCTTGCGGAACTTTTCTGTGTCGGCTGCCCGATGGTCTCCGTTTGGACGGCGTGCTTTCGTCGTAGCGGGGGTCGGGCATGAGGTCCAACTTCTCCATGGAGGAGACTTCCACATTGACACACCCGAATTCTTCTTTGGCGGTTCCATTGAGCAGGTAAACGCCGCGTCCGCGAAAGGGAAATGCAGCGGCAACTTTTGGAAAATGCACGGTGTCGATCCACTGGCCTTCACGGTCCACAAAGCACCCAAACAGCATCCGGTCGCCTTTGACGGTGGAGGTTTCTTTGACGGTCACGAGGTAGCCGGAAATGGCGACTTGGCTGCCGATGAATTCTGGAAGAGCACGGGCCGGGATGCCAGCACGGGCTTGGCTTTTTGCATCTGAAGTGAGCAGCCCGAATGGTGAGGAAAGGGGGAACCCGAGGAGTTCAATTTCGTCGTAGGCGTCTTCTTCGGTGCCACCGGAAAGCTGGGGAAGGTGGTGCAAGCTGGCTTGACTTTCGGTGGACCCGTTGCCCATGAAAAGGTCAGCGGTGGACGTTCTCTTGGGCAGGTGGCCAAGCAGGAAGTGGGCTTCCCATTGGAGCTGCTGTTTGGAGCGGCCTGTCCAACGCAGTCCACCAATGCGGATGATGGTGAGGAGTTGTTCGAGTGTGGTCCCGGTGCGCCGCACGAAACCTTCCAAATTGCGGTAGGGGCCGTTGGTGTTCCGTTCTCTTTCTATGGCGGCGGCGGCGGCACCTTCCACGCCCTTGACAAGGTTGAATCCCAAAGTGATGGTGCGGGTATCGGGGTTGTACCCTGCGGCATAGCCTCCGGTATTGACACAGGGGGCTGCGATGCTGCCGCCGAGGAGCCGCGCCTCGTGGACATAGAATTCCGTGCGGTAAAAGCCCCCGAAGTTGTTGATGCAGGCGGTCATGTACTCGAGGGGCCAATAGGCTTTGATGAAAAGGCTTTGGTAGCTCTCAACGGCAAAGGAGGCTGAGTGGCCTTTTGCGAAGGCATAACCGGCGAAGCTCTCGACTTGGCGCCACACTTCTGCGACCATGTCGTTGGGGTGCCCCTTGGAACGGGCCTTGTCAAAGAAGGCTTGACGTGCTTTTTGGAACTCCTCGCGGGACCTGAACTTCCCCGACATTCCGCGCCGGAGCACATCGGCTTCGCCGAGGTCGAGCCCTGCAAATTGGTGCGCGACCTTGATGACGTCTTCTTGGTAGACCATGACGCCATAGGTCTCTGGCATGATTTCCAGGAGGACGGGGTGTGCATCGTTTCGGCGTTCCGGGAATCGGTGCCGCTCGATGTAAGCCCGCATCATGCCGCTGCGGGCTACGCCGGGTCTGATGACCGAGCTGGCGGCGACCAGGCCCAGGTAATCGTCCACCCGCAGTTTGCGCATGAGCATGCGCATGGCCGGGGATTCGACATAGAAACAGCCGATGGCTTCGGCTTCTCTCAGCAGGTGCTGTACCCGCTTGTCGGCCTTGAAACGCTTCATGTCGTGGATGTCGATTTGGGCGTCCGGGTCGGTGTGTGCGATGAGGTCGAGGGCGTCTTTGATTTTGGCCAATCCGCGTTGGGAGAGGATGTCGAATTTGTGCAGGTCGAGGTCTTCTGCGACCACCATGTCGTATTGCGTGGTGGGGAACCCTTTGGGGGGTAAAAAAGTCGCGCAGGTGCGGTGGATGGGCCGGTCTGCGATCACAATGCCACAGGCGTGGATGGAGATTTGGTTGGGGAAGTCCCGAAGCACAGAAGAATACCGAATGACAGCGCGCTCCACTTCTCCCAGTTTGGCGGGGTCAAAGCGGCCGTTGGCGAGCATGTCAACCTCGTGTTTGGGCAGGCCAAAGACCTTGCTGAGTTCGCGCACGACCGCCCGGTACTGGAAGGTGTTGTAGGCGCCGAGCAGGGCGACGTGTTCGTAGCGTTCGAAGATGTAGCGCGTCACGTCATCGCGGTCGGTCCATGAAAAATCCAGGTCGAAGTCGGGCGGGTTGGATCTGTACAGGTTGATGAACCGCTCGAAGTAAAGGTCGAGTTCGATGGGATCCACGTCGGTGATGCGCAGTAGGTAGGCGACCAGGCTGTTTGCTCCGCTGCCGCGGCCAACGTGGAAGTACCCTTTGGACCTGGCGTAGGTGGTGATGTCCCAGTTGACGAGGAAGTAGGCGAGGAACTCCTTTTCTCGGAGGACTTCTATTTCGTGTTCCATCCGGTCGAGGATGGTTTCGTTGGCTTCTGGGTAACGGTAGGCAATGCCCTCGGCGCACAGGTCGCGGAGCAGCCGTTCGTCTTCGACGATGGAACCGGTAAAGGTGCGGATGTTGCGGTGGGTGGCGCCGTCTTCTTGGTCACCGAGATCACCGGCGAAGTCGATGTGGCAGGCTTCGAGCAGGGCGTCGGCGCGTTCTGTGAGCCAAGGAAATTCTGTGTAGGCGTGTTCGAGTTCGCCTGTGCGGAGCAGCCGGTCCGTGATGGGGGCGACTTGGTTTTCGGGGAGCTTGGCGAGCAGGCAGTTGCGGTCTATGGACCGCAGTAAGCGATGGGCGTTGTGGTCGCGCTTGTTTCTGAACGAGGCGGTTTGAAGGGCGACCATGCGTTGGTGCGGCGTGCCACTGGGGTCGCGCTGAAGGGCGATGCGAAGGGTGCCGAGTTCACCTGGGCGGACCCCGACGAATTCACTTGTCCGCAACCCGTCAGCACCCGGCCGCATCCAAGCCGCGTCTGCCCGGCGCGCCCAAGGATATACCCACACGACGCCTTCGATGACCGGCGCACGGTCGGGCAAGGGCGCTGGCTTTCCGGCGCGCCCTGCGTGGAGGAGTTCTGAAAGGAAGCCGCAGAGGCGTTCGTAACCGTCGTGGTCACGGGCGAGGCCGACGTAGTGTTGAACGGCACCGTTGCGGAAGTCCACACCGAGGACGGGCCGGATTCCATATTGCGGTGCCAGTCGGGCAAAGTCTGGTCCACCTGCGGTGCAGTGCACGTCGGTCAGGGCCATGCATGACACGCCTGCGGCTTGCGCTTCGGCGAGCAGTTCCTCCGGGCGCATGATGCCGTAGCGGAGGCTGAACCACGAATGGTTGTTCAGGTACATGGTATGGCCTGCCCGAATCTGCCTTAGAACAACGATTTCTGTGCAGAGGGAGACGGCCCACCGCGCCGTTGGCGTCCCGGGGACTCCCCCATGCCGAACATCTGGAGCGACTGGTGCAATTCGAAGTCGTACTCTGGAAATATGCGGTCGCCGGTGGGTTGTAGCAGTGTGGTTCCGTTCAGCCTGGGGTTTTTGATGGCTGTATCGATGGGGTAGGCGTTGAGCCTGCCGTCTGGGATGGGCCGGAGCAAGCTGGTAGCGTCGGAAAGTGGGGTGACCGGATCGATCCATTTGCGCTCGTCTTCTGGGTCGAGCATGACGGGTGACCGGTGGTGACCAATGGCGTGCATGGCATCGCAGGCCGTGGTGGTGATGATGGCGAAAGAACGGATGATTTCACCGGAGCTTGTATCGGTCCATTCGTCCCAAATGCCGGCGAGGGCAAAGGGCCGCTGGCCTTCGCGGGCATAGACCACATAAGGTTTGGCGAGTTTTTCGCGTTGGGGCCCTTCGATGAAAGCATCTGCGATGACCAGGCAGCGGCGGGTGCGGATGGATTGACGAAACATGGGTTTTTGAAGGATGCCCATGGCGCCGCGGTAGCCGGGATCGTTGTCGGCGTTGTGGTCGCCTTCGCTCCGCGCATTGATCATGTAGAACTGCTTTTTCGCCCATGAGGGGGTAAAGCCGAATTGCATGGCTTGCAGTGCAGCGGGTTGGTCTCCGGTGATCACTGGGGCGGCGTCACCGTGGGAGACATTGGTGTTGGGTGGCGGAGGGGCATCGGTGTAACCTGGCCCTGCGGTGACCTGAAACCGTTTTTCGATGGCTTTGACAGAAGTGACGGTGACGTAGCGTCCACACATGGCGTTGAATTTACTGATGGCGGTTGGCGAGAAGAAGGGGCGCATCCCCAGAAAAGGGGTTGGAGCGGCCGATGGTACGGGCGCCCAATGTGGCGGCGGAGAAGACGATGCGGTCTCCAAAACGGTCGCGGAGACCGTCCATGGCTTGGTACAAGGCGTTGCGTTGATCGTCGTCGTCGAAGAGGTCCATTTGCATGCCACCCTCTACCAAGTGGCTGTAACGGATGCCGACGAGTCGGACCAATACGCGTCGGTCGTAGAGCTTGTCAAAGAGTTCGAGGGCCTTGGGGACCAGCCGGTGGTCAGCTGCGGTATAGGGTATGCGCGCTTGCAGGGTCCGCGTATCGAAATCGCTGTACCGCACCTTTAAGGTGATGCAGGCGGTGAGCTTGTTTCCGCGCCGGAGTTGAAAGGCCAGGTTCTCCGCCATTGCGATGAGGATGCTGCGCAATTGGGCCGTGTCAGTGGTGTCCTTGCGAAAGGTGCGCTCTGTGGAAATCGACTTTCGCTCGCTGGTGGGCATGACCGGAGAGGGGTCTTCGCCTTGGGCTTTGCGCCAGATGCTGCGCCCGGATTTACCGAGTACGCGCTCCATCATGTCGACCGGCATCTCTTGTAGGGTCGCGATTTTGCGAACACCGAGGTTGCGCAATGTTTGGTAGGTCTTTTCGCCGACCATGGGGATTTTGCGGATGCCCAAGGGTGCCAAAAAAGGGCGTTCTGTGCCGTGTTCTATGCGGATTGCGTTATCGGGTTTGGCTTCGCCGGTGGCGACTTTGGAGACGGTCTTGTTTTGGGAAAGGCCAAATGAAATGGGGAGTCCTGTTTCACGCATGACCCGTTGCCGAAGCTCGCTGGAGTATTGCCAGCAGCCAA
>JAKMCX010000185.1 GCA_022428285.1 Flavobacteriales bacterium | reverse complement strand
TCCAATGTGATGGCCGGTCACGAGACCACCCTCCCCATTACGCTGGACCAAATGATTTACCATGCTGCCGGTGTGGTTCGAGCGGCCAAAAAAGCCCTCGTGGTGGTCGACCTCCCCTTTGGCACCTATCAGGGCAATTCCAAGGAGGCGCTCAACAGCGCCATTCGCATCATGAAGGAAAGCGGCGCCCATGCGGTGAAACTCGAAGGGGGCGCCGAAGTGCGCGAAAGCATCGAACGCATCCTCACCGCTGGCATTCCAGTGATGGGCCACCTGGGACTCACCCCGCAGAGCATTTACAAGTTTGGCACCTACACCGTTCGGGCCAAAGAAGAAGAAGAAGCCAATGAGCTCAAGGCCAACGCCAAGCTCCTCGAAGAAATCGGCTGCTTCAGCCTCGTGCTCGAAAAAGTGCCGGCCGCTTTGGCCACGGCCGTGAGCGAGAGCCTTCATGTGCCCACCATTGGCATTGGTGCGGGCGCAGGCTGCGATGGCCAGGTACTCGTTTTGCCCGACATGTTGGGCGTCACCCAAGACTTTTCACCACGCTTCTTGCGCCGTTACCTAGACATGGGTCAGCAGATGCACGATGCCATTGGACAGTACGTCTCAGACGTTCGCAGCAAGGATTTCCCCAACGAAAACGAGCAGTACTGATGGCCGAGGGCAAAACCTTCGCCCACAAGCCCAAGGTGCCCATCGTGATGAGCACCCCGGAAAACTTGGAAGTTCTTTTTGAGGACAACCACATCATTGCGGTGAACAAGCGCTCCAGTGACATTGTCCAAGGCGACATCACCAACGACCGCACCCTGGACAATGTGATCCGAGAGTACTTGCGCGTCAAGTACAGCAAACCCGGCGAGGCTTGGCTGGGCACCATCCACAGAATTGACCGGCCCGTCAGTGGCGTGATCTTGTATGCCAAGACCTCCAAAGCCTTGAGCCGGATGATGAAAGCATTCAAACACCGGGAAGTCGCCAAGACCTATTGGGCAGTCGTCAAAGGCAACCCGCCCGAAGATCAAGGGCACGTGATCAACTGGCTCAAGAAAAACCAAGAGCGCAACAAGAGTTACGCCCACAACGGCCCCGGAGACGGACGCAAGGAGTCCGAACTCAAATACCAAGTCCTCGGCAAAGGGGACCACTACACGTTTGTGGAGGTGCAGCCCAAAACTGGACGCCACCACCAAATCAGGGTGACCCTGGCCTCCTTGGATTGCCCCATCAAAGGGGACATCAAATACGGTGCAAGGCGCACCAACGACAATGCATCGATTCATCTGCACGCCCGTCGCATTGAGTTCGTTCACCCTACCCGACGCGAAGTGATTCGCATCATCGCACCTCCTCCCGAGGACAACCTGTGGGACAAGATGCTCGAGTTGAGCGAAAAGGTCCAGCAGAGCGGTTCAGACCTGCGCCCCGGTCAGTAAATTTGCCCCCTATGGAAGCCAAGGAACACGTCAAGTGCCTGATCATTGGATCGGGACCCGCAGGATATACAGCCGCCATCTATGCCGCTCGCGCGGACATGAAGCCCGTCCTATACCAAGGCATGCAGCCCGGTGGACAGCTTACCGAAACGACGGACGTCGACAATTTCCCAGGCTATGCCGAGGGAATCAATGGCACCGCCATGATGGTCGATCTGGAAAACCAAGCCAAGCGCTTTGATACCGACGTTCGCAACGGCTGGGTCACCAAGGTGGACTTCAGTGGCGACAAAAAGCTGGTCGAAATCGAAGAAGGCAAGCATGTGCTGAGTGCCGACTGCGTGATCATCTCTACGGGAGCATCTGCGAAGTGGCTGGGCTTGGAAAGCGAAACAAGGCTGCGCCTCAATGGTGGCGGGGTATCCGCGTGTGCCGTTTGCGATGGCTTCTTCTATCGGGGCCAGGAGGTCGCGGTTGTTGGAGCCGGAGACAGTGCGTGCGAAGAAGCCAGCTACCTGGCCAAACTCTGCACGAAAGTGCACATGCTGGTTCGCCGCGATGAGATGCGCGCTTCCAAAGCGATGCAACACCGCGTCATGGGCATGGACAACATTGAAGTCCATTTCAATACCGAAACAGTCGACATCCTGGGCGCTGAGCAAGTGGAGGGCGTCAAGGTGATCAACAACGTCTCCCAAGAAGAAAGCACGCTCGACGTGACGGGATTCTTCTTGGCCATTGGGCACAAGCCCAACACCGACATCTTCGCCGGACAGGTCAACTTAGACGAGGAGGGATACATCATCGCCGCCAAGCCTGGCACGGCCTACACCAATGTCCAAGGCGTTTTCTGGAGTGGTGACGCGTGCGACAAAACCTACCGTCAAGCCATTACAGCTGCGGGTACCGGATGCATGGCTGCCCTCGACGCCGAACGTTGGCTCGCAGAAAAAGGACTTCATTGAGGTCCGTCCAGGGGTGGATGACAGGAGTGCTCGCCATGTGCACTTTCTGTCATTGCAGTGAACCACAGGCACAATCATCGGTCCCTGTCTCGGCTGCCCACGGCCCCTTCACCTCTGCCTCCGAAACGGGCGCAGCTGCGCCAGATTCACTCCTTGCGTTTTCACGTCAAGAGTTGCTGGGACAATTCAACCCAGCCGAGCACGAAGGATTCGAACGGATCCCAGATGCCTGGACAGACAAAGACAACATCTATCTCCGCAGCGAAGTACTCGAGGCCTACCGCCAGATGAAGACCGCAGCAGATCAGGCCGGCATCCAACTGATCATACGGAGCGCCACGCGCAACTTCGATTACCAGCGCGGCATCTGGGAGCGCAAGTGGAAACGCCCGCAATACATGGGCTGGCAGGCCATTGACAAAGCCCGAGACATCCTCACCTACAGCGCCATGCCGGGAGCCTCTCGTCACCATTGGGGCACTGACATTGACCTGAACAGCTTCGAAAACGACTGGTTTGAACAAGGCGATGGTGCAGAGGTGTACGCGTGGCTTTCAGCACATGCGAACCAATTCGGATTCCACCAGGTCTACGACGACAAGTCTTCAGGCCGCACAGGCTATGAATTGGAACGCTGGCACTGGTCCTATCTGCCCACAGCAGGGCCCATGTTAGCCGCCTACAACCAGCGCATTGACACCCCGGACTTGACCAACTCACCGTTTAGTGGAGCGGCAACAGCAGACAGCTTGAACATCCTTGTTCAGTTTGTCAATGGCATCGTTCTTCCGGAAAACTAGAGCAATACCGCGCGGTATGCCTCTACATAGGCACGGCCCACGGCCGCAGGAGTAAACCGCTCCTGAGCATACCCCGCAATGGCAGGGCCATTGGGCATTTTGCCAGACGCCTTGAGTCCACACCAATGAACCAAGGCTTGCGCCAAGCCCTGCTGATCGCCCGCATTCAGTAAGGTGCCCAATTCAGGGTGCACCCCGAGGTGCTCACCTACCCCACCCACATCTGTCGCCAAGGCGGGCAACCCCGTCATCCAAGCTTCCAACAAGACACACGGCAGGTTTTCGTAACGGCTAAACAGCACAAATACATCTGCTGCATGCATGGCCTGTACGACCTCAGGAACGCCCGCAGGTCCCAAGAACCGGATGCGCTTATTCAGCCCCAACGACCCCGCCAAACTGCGGTAATCCGCAATGCTGCCAGCACCTTCCCCTGCTCCACCGATGCAATCCATGACCAGGTCGGCCCCGCTTTGAACGGCCTCCGCAAAAGCCCTGATCATGCCACTGATGTCCTTGTGCGCATCCACCATTGAACTGACGTGCAACAACCTCAGAGGGCCGTCAGCTCCCCGGGGTTTTGATGGCAAGACGAATCTGCCATCAACGGTATTGGGAATGACCCTTTGAGCTGTACCCGGCGCAAACTGTGCCATCGCACTACCCAGGTGTTTCGAAACAGGCAGATGCATGGAGGCAGCCTGCAATACGCTCCTCACGGCACGCTCTTCTTTGGCGCGAAAAGACCGTCCATGTTCATCGTGGTACGCTGTCCAGTTTTCCGACACCACAAGCGGGACTTGCCACAGTTCTGCAGCCCTTATGGCAGGAAGCGCAGCATCGGCAGCGATGTGCAGGTGCACCAAATCCGGCATGTAGCCCTCTACCCGGAGTTCATCGATGAGCCCCATGTAAGCCCGTTCTGTTCGCCATCGCCGCGGAGCCCTGTCCTTGACGTAAACCATCCTCGTATCTGGCCCATTCGAGCCCACATTGTTGTCGCCAGAACCTGGGCTTGCACGCACTGCTGCAGGTGCCGGCCAAGCGTGCAACACCGTCCCTTTTACTCCGGGAGGTATGGCTTCAATGTGTCGGCGTACAAAGTTCCCCAACTGGGAATGCACCTTGTTCGGGTGCCAACTGGCCAAATGAAGCACGCGCATGCTGCAAGATGGGTCCAATTTTTACGGCCCACCAATTCGTAGACGGTGCTGTTTTATATACAATTCGTCTCATATTTATACACGAGAACCAAACCAATTTAATCGTGCGTAAAGTTTATCTTTCGTGTGTGGCCTTCGTGCACCTACTTTCTACCGAGGTAGGTGCACAACAGCCTTTGGGTCTGCCTTCCAATCTGCAGCAATACGCCGCGACTTCACTGCCGAGTACCTCTGAATATCAACTTGAAATTGACACCATCAATTTCGACATCGGACCACTCACAGACAGCGATTTAACTGGATACAGCACCTACAGGGTATACGTGGCTACCGGATCCCCACAGGATCAGCTGTCTGCCGTTTACGGCAATATCAATGAACCCAGCACGCTGGTGAGCACGGGAAGCATCTTCCAGTCTTCACCACTGGGCGAAGTCACACCTGACGGCATCATTCCGGCCATCTGGAGCACCTTCCCAAGCAATCAATTCGACAGTTTTATAACCATCGGAATTGAAGAAGCCCCCAGCAGCGCAAACGGAGAAGGCGACATCAACATCATAGAGTCCACCTCAAATCCTTGGACTGAAGGTTTCGAGCCGGAGTCAGGCGAAATGGGGACAGGGATCGTGATGAACGACATCACCGGGGGCAGTTGGTTTACCCTGCCCAACTTCAACAATGGCATTGCCGGCGAAAGCGAACGCATCCTCGTGGCACAAATCACCACAGACGGCATCCTCAGCGGCAACCTGCACGTCCAACTGTTCTTGGGCGGCGACAACATCAACGGCACAGTCTACCTCAACCTGCCCATGCCCATTGGCGGGTGCCTGGACCCAACGGCGTGCAACTGGAATCCCGATGCCACAACGTCAAGCGGCCTCTGCACCTATGCAGAAAACAGCTTGGATTGCGAAGGGCTCTGCCTGTCCGACCAAGACGGCGACGGGGTGTGCGACGGCGATGAAATCGCAGGCTGCACCTACGAAGCCGCCTGCAACTTCAATCCCGACGCCACCGACGAAGACGGCTCTTGCGCTTTTGCAATCCCGGGCACAGACTGCAACGGCGACTGCATTGTGGACCAAGACAATGACGGCATTTGTGACGAAGCAGACCCTTGCATTGGGACGGTTGACGCCTGCGGCGCATGCAACGGTGCCGGGCCAATTTTGGATTGCGGTTGTGAAGCCATTCCCAACGGCGATTGTGACTGCAATGGCAACCAACTTGACGCTTTGGGAATCTGTGGCGGCGGCTGTGCAGCAGACACAGATCAAGACGGCGTTTGCGACGACCAAGAAGTGAATGGCTGCACAGAGCCATCGGCATGCAATTTCTCGCCCGATGCCACTGAAGAAGACGGGAGTTGCTCCTACTCCAACCCAGGCTACGACTGCGCAGGCTCCTGTTTAAATGACACCGATGGCGACGGAATTTGCGACCCCTTTGAAACTCCAGGCTGCAACGATTCCGGCGCCTGCAACTACGATCCATCCGCCACAGATGACGATGGGTCTTGCCTCGTCCCGGGTGAATGCAGCACCTGTGACGGAGCCGTTCTCCTCACATTTGACGCCGACGAAGATGGCGTGTGTGACGCCGACGAAATCCTGGGCTGCACGGATTCAGAAGCTCCCAACTTTGACCAGGAAGCCACAGAAGATGACGGCACCTGCAAAGTCTTTGGATGCACAGATTTAAACGCTTCGAATTACGACCCCACAGCCACAGATGAGGATGGCACATGCGTGCACACCTGCACAGGCATCGCGGGCTGCACCTACCCCGATGCAGAGAATTACGCAACGGAAGCAGACTGCGACAATGGCACCTGTGTTTTTGACTGCGGAACACAAGACAATTGCATGTTCGACCAGGACGGCAATGGACTCATCGGATCGTACGACCTGATTTACTTCCTCACCTTCATTGGGCTCCCCTGCACCCCATAACCCAAGCATCATGGTGCCTGCTTTGAACCACCCCTCGTTCCGCATGATGTGCGCTGCCATCGTGCTTTGCGGTTCAAGCACCAACACCACAGCCCAGCTAACATGCGATGGCGAAGGTGACGACGGCAACTTCTCCATTGTCGTCGAGACCATCGCCACCAACATCGGGGTCATCAACGATGCAGCAGGTGGAATAACAGATCTCACAGGCTACAACACTTACCAACTTTTCCTGCAATGCGAGTCTTCAAATGACCTGCTACAAGCCGTCTTTGGCGACTACTTAAAGCCTGTGACCATTGAGACCTCTACGGTGTTTTATCAGGCCGAACTGGGATCAGCCATTGAACCCAATCCTAGCGTTTTTGCGTTCATGCCACAAGTGCAATACGACAGCTTTGTGACCATTGGCTTGGAAAGCTCGGCCGTGAATTCCAATGGAGAATCATCCACCCAAATTGCAGAGGACAGTGACGTGAACCCTATCTCTGGCGCTTTTGAAAATGGCCAAGATTTGATCATCAATTCATTTACCGGAAGCACATGGTACATCGCCGATGCAGAAATGGCAACCAACTGCACAGCCGGAGATGACCTCAAGGTCCTCTTTGCACAGGTCACCACAGACGGTAACATCAGTGGAAACGTTCAATTCCAAGTTTACCGCAACGGCACGCAAAACAGCGCCAATTGTTTACGCCCTTACCTCAATTTTCTCGATGGCGGATGTCTCGACCCTCTTGCATGTAACTACGACACCATGGCCACTTATGATGATGGGAGCTGTAATTATTGCAACTGCCCTGATACCACTGAGGTCACAAGTGTCTCCTTCCCCAGTGATTCGGTACCAGGGTACTCCCTGGACATTGAGCTGATTGCCAAACACGACACTTCATACATTCCAGAGTTGAATGACATGAAAACGTACCGGATGTACGTGGCCATGGCAGAGCCAAATGACACGCTGACTGCAGTCTATGGCAACGACCAAACTCCACTCGACATTCAATCGACCTCATCGTTCTTTCATAGCTCCCTTGGAGGGGTGACACCGAGCAGCATTCTAACGTTGTTTTATGACTTTGATCCTACCGTTTTTTATGACAGCTGGGTCACGATTGGCATCGACAAACAGCCCAGTGAATTCGGAACAGGTTATTCCAGCATATTCACAGCCTCTGACCCCAACTCCAGCTCTTCTTGGATGGCAGATTTCGATCCAGGCA
>JAKMCX010000178.1 GCA_022428285.1 Flavobacteriales bacterium | reverse complement strand
GCACGATCAATGGCCGGACATTGGATGCCAGCCAGGAGGAAGAGCTGGAATCAGCCTGCCACCTTTGGGTGATCTCATTCTCCAGCTCAGTGCGCTGGGCAATCATGATCTGCAGCTGCTCTTTGTCCTGGGGGCTCATCACCTCATCCTTCTGCAGGAGATTCTTGAGGATGCCCAGCCCACCCCGATCAGGGAGGAGGTCACCAACAGTGTCCAGGATGTGAGGTGCTTTGCCTTTCAGCCAGGAGCCCAAAGCAGTGCGCTTGATCGGCTTCTGTGTGAGGGGTTTCACGCTGCAAGAATGTCAAGCCTAACCATTCTAGGGGTCAACTTGCGGCACAAGGAATTCAGACCCTTTTCAGTCAGCATCAAATAGGTCCGCAACCAGGTCCGCATTGGGAAGCAAACGCTGCAGGTCTTGGAATCATTGGGGGGCTAATGGGGTGGAGCTTGCGGCAGGATTCACGCCGCAGGAAGTTGATGGCCATCAACAATCCGTCCCAAAAAACGCGAGTATAATCAACAGGTCACCTACCCCCACGAATCCGTCTTCATCAAGGTCTGCAGTGCAGTCCGTTGGGCAGTCAAATTGTCCGAGCAGAAGCAACATGTCGGCCACTGTAACAGAGAAATCTCCATTGACATCGCCGGGGCAAGCGCCAGGTTCACAGCTGCCATCATCGTAGTTGGCTTCCGGATCGAAATTGGAAGCTGAGGAGTCTGTGCAACCGAGCGTGCAATCGCCCAAAATATTGGCATCCAACCAGGCCAATCGGTCATCAATCCAATCCCGCATATAATCCAATTCCTCCTCGTACGTCTGTCCCACAAACGCATTGGGCCAAACGTACTCTCCCAACCTTGGCCAACGGGAATATTCACGCACTTGCGCTTCCCCTAGCAACGCGGCCAGCGAATCAATGGTATTGTGGATGCTTTCATTGCTCCAGGCTGCTGAACGGTAATCTTCCCACAAGCAGCGGGTTAAATCACGGTAGGCCGGGTCTTCCAACATGCGCTCCCACCAAAACGGATTTTCGTTGCCGCAATCGGTGTCGACTTCGAAGCCTTCGGTGTTGGCCCCTTCGCAATAATCGACATTGCCCAGAGCCAAATTGTAATCCCACCACGGCCCCATGACGATTTTCCCCCCATTGGAATCCTTTTGCTTGTAGAAATACGTGCTCAGCCGATAGCCATCAATGTTTTTGGACAATTCATTGATGAGGTAGAGGTCGACAAACGAATTCACATCAACGAAAGGACTGTAGCCCAGTTCCGGATCCGCAAAGTCAGGTCCGGCAAGCGCATCTTCAAATGCTGTAATGTGCCCTTCGATGTATTCCATCTGGGGAGCGTTGAGATCGTCTGCCTCGGGTTTGTGAAATTGAATGAAGTTTTCCTCTCCAGCCACCGTTGGGTAAGGTGAATTCCAGCCTCCATTGAAGTCGCCGGTTAATTTATCCACCTTCAAAATATAACCGCCGGTCACTTCATCTCCCTCAATGTCTTCCGGTAAAAGCTTCGCGATGTCCACCCGGTTGGCATCCCGCTTGATGTTTTCCATGAGCATGTAAACCCCTTGGTAATCGTCGTTAATGAAAACCTCGCAATAGCGCCTGCGCGGCGTATAACGGTTCAGTTTCTCTCCCAATTCAAATACCACAGCATTTCGCATGAGGGATTTGTCAGAATACGGTCCGTAAAGGATCCAATCGTTTTCCTCAGGCATCCCCAAGAGGGAAACATTGTTGTTTTCTCCAGCCGCATCTTGGGTCTCAAACGCGTAGGATTTTTTCGGGAACAGTTGCGATGAGGAACCGCGAATTTCAATTGAAATGAAGCCGTTGTACCCTGTAGGAGCATCACCCAATTCGTTGAAACCCGAAGGATCATTGAGCACCGCCATGTTCCCTACGATGCGGGGATCGTCCATGATGGCTTCATCGGTCGTGATGAGCACGATGGGCAAATTCGATTGGGCAAAGTAGACACACGAACTGTCGTCCAAAGCCGCGTTTGGAACGAAATTGAGGGCTTCACTGTCCATGCACCCCTCTATTTGAGTACACGACCCATCTTCTGTGCATTCGCCAAAGCACGTTTGCACGGAGATGGCTTCAGTCACATTTGCCAGTTGGCGGTCGTTGTAGTTCTCAGGGTGCGCACAAGGCAATCCGGCAAGGTTTTCTTTGCAGCTCCAATCCGGGCAATTGCCATTGACGAAGGTGTAGTACCCTGTAAATCCATGCGGAACTTCTATGGTTACCGTCCAGGTTCCGTCTCCATCCGCATCGGTCATGGGGTTGTCACCGGGCACACCAAAATAGGCTCCCCCGGCCACGTATACCCCTTGGGGTGAGACTGTTTCATTGGCCATGTTGACCTCAAACGTAACGGAATGAAAGTCAGCTACCGGGGGATTGAACCATGTCGGCGGCGAACCATAGCCCAGGCCTCCCGCAGGCACTCCTGCAAACAAAAAAGGACGGGCCGTCATGTCTGAAGACGATGGCCCCGTGTTGTGGACTTCGATGGCCAAGGTATTGGACCCTTCTGTCAGCAGTGACAGGTCAAACGGGAACGAAGACGGGATTCCTCCAGCGTAGAGTACGGCTTCCTGATCCATGTCCAGGCCTTGGTTCCATGCAATGAATTCGCCCGGCAGTCCGGCATTTCCGCGGCCTATTTCCGTGCCATTGAGGTAGGCAACAAAGCCGTCATCGTAATCCATGTAAAAATGGGCATCCAGCCAATTGCTGAGGTCATCAATCTCGAATGTGTGACGCAAGTACACCGCTGTTGTACTTGGCAATACGGTGTTGTCATCTCCATCGCCGTACCCAAAACCGGCGGGGCCTTCAGGCCAGGCGGCATCACTGAATCCCTCTTCGAACCAATCATTCGCTGGTTGGCTGTTCGGGAGCAAATAGTGCCATTGGGTGCCATCCTGCAGTACGGCTTCCCAATGATCAACTTCTTGTGACAAGCACATTGACGGGGACAGGGACAGGGATGCCACAAGTGATAACGCCAGTGACGTCGATGGTGACATGGATTTTGACGCTACCCCAGACAAGGTGGCCTGAGCGATTGCCCTTGCCTTGGAGGCCATTCCTGTCATACCGCTTTTCATTTCCATTTCATTTAAAGTACACAAGCAGCTTCGCTGCACCGCGGTTTATCAAGTTGCTCGCCGGTGTTCAACGTTTTCGATGTTTTGCACGCTTCGAAAAGGTACGAACGTAAAGGCGGCAAAGGATTTCGAAGATCACCAAGCCTTAGCCTCTTTTAAAACTCAAAAAACCTGGTGAGCCGTTATCGTTTCAACACCTTGAAGGTGGCCTGATGGGTGTTGTTGAGGAGGGTCAAATGGTAGA
>JAKMCX010000175.1 GCA_022428285.1 Flavobacteriales bacterium | reverse complement strand
TTCACCGTATCCATTATTGCTTGAATGAGATCTTGACTTTCGTTGTAGCGATGGTGTCCCAGTCCAGCTCATGCCGGTCTGTGACCCATTCCTTGGCCTTTCGGCCTTCAATTCTTCTTTTTTCTGTGTGCTCAACAACAATACCCTTGTCGGATACTTCTGTGAGCGTGCCTTCAACCTTGTGTCCATCGTTTTGCTGGACAGCGACTGCACGGCCTATGTTCTTCTCATACTGAGGCCGAATCTTCAAAGGCTGATCGAGACCTGGCGTAGAAACCTGCAACGAGAAATCGTAGAGGTCGCGGTCCAATTCATCTTCAATCATCCTCGAGATGGACACACAACGCGAGATGGGCATGCCTTCTGGGGCGTCCACAAAAACGCGGATGTCAGCGCCGTCAGAAACGTGCACGTCCACGAGGAAGCCACCATCTTCAGCGAGGTGGCTTTCAACCCATTGGCGTATATCCTGAGCGTTGATCATGTGGTTTTTAGCGCAATTTTGGGGAAGAAGAAGGGGGGCTTTCGGCCCCCCTTTCCTATCATCTCCAAACGTTGACAGTGCGAAAGTAGGCAAAATCATTGTGATGCCCGCAGACAGCAAGGCTTGTTGGTCACATCTTTGCTCCATGTCGCACGTTCTTCGAATGATCGCCGAAGGGGAGCACCAGCAGCAGGACTTCAAAACGCGCATTGACGACAGCCGCAAAATTGCGCGCACGTTGGTGGCTTTTGCCAATGCTGATGGAGGCCGCCTGTTGATTGGTGTCAAGGACAATGGAACGGTGAGTGGGGTGCGTGTGGACGAAGAATTGCACATGGTGGAGGCGGCAGCGGAGATGTACTGTCGGCCTGCGGTGGCTTTTCAGTCGCAAGTCTGGAAAGCGGACATCCGAAGTGTGGTAGAAGTGGTGGTCGAGCCATCGCGACAAAGGCCACACCGGTGCGAAGTAGAAGAAGGCCGGTGGATGGCGTTTTTGAGGTTGGAGGATGAGAACATCCAAGTCAATGCCGTTTTGGCGCGCTGCTGGGACCACCGCTTTCGAGCCGACCGTCCAGCCTTTGAATACGACAAGAACGTAGGAAAGCTGTTCAAGTCTTGGCGGAACGGCAAATTGCTTGGTTTTCGTCAGGTGTCGCGCACGGTGCGCAAGCCTGCGGGTGCCGTAGAGGACTTGCTCGCCCTTTTGGTGGGCTGGGGAATCGTTGAAATGGTGCTCGGCGACCGGAATTTCATGTACGGCTTGGCGGACGAGGAGGCTTTGGCCAATTTGGAAACGCGGGGTCCGGCCTTGTTTGACCTTTCGGTATTGCCACCTTCGCCGAAGGTCCGGAGATTGCGTCCCCGTGGAATTCGATCGGTGGACCCCCGGACATTGCCTCCTGAATCCTGACCTTCGCTCCGTGTTGCAACACAATAATTCATACACGAGCGGCGTCATGATGGCCGCAGCCTCAATGGACATCAATCGATATCGATACCACAACCATGGCCGTCGGGCCTGTGCTTTTGACAACGTCTTGGCATCGTGTGTTTTGGCGTTTTCCTTGCTTTGGGGCCACACCGGAGTGGCACAAATTGAGACCGGTTCGTGGCAGGACCTCCCGAACTTCAGCAAGGCCCAAGCGATTGCTGCCGCAGAAGGTTCGCCCTTGGTGTTTGTGGGCGGTGAAACCGCTGTCTTTGGCTTGGGGGTCGATGCAGAGGGACGTTCCAATGGCGAGGTCCAAAGGTTTGGAAAGGCCGATGGTTTGAGCCGGGCAGAAATTGCAGCGGTGGCTTTGGCTCCAGATTGGGGCAAGGCCATTGTGGGCTACGAAGAAGGCACGTTTGATCTGGTCGACGTGGATGTGGACGGAACCCTCGGTGGTGTTTTGTCGGTGCGGGACTTGGCCGAGGCAGACCTGCCGGGCAACAAGCGGCCCAACCAACTGTATGTCTCTGGCAAATCCCTGTTGGTCTGCACGGACATTGGGGTGGTAGAATATGACCTCGAGGCATTGGAGGTCAGGGACACTTGGAAATTGGAGCAGAATGGTGAGGCCTTGGCTGTCCGCGGTGCAGTATTGAGTGCGGGAAGGTGGTGGTTGGCGACGTCTGATGGATTGTGGTCGGCACCAGAGAATGCCGCTTTTCCTGGAGACCCTGCGACCTGGGTTCAGGAGGACGGGTTGTCTTCGCTCGGTGCAGAAGACTTGCGGAGCATTGTGTTGGGTGTTGGTGGCCGTGTCGCGGTTTTGCAAAGCCGGGAGGGGCCGGATGCCATTTGGGTGGGCCAGCCGGGAGTCACGCCTTGGACGGACGTCACTTCGGGCTTGTCAGAAAATTGGACGGGATTGACTTCGGATGGCACGCACCTGTGGGCCACCACGCCATTCGGTGTTTTAGAAACCAACGCCGATTGGGAGCCGAATGTGCTGCGCGCCAATGTGGGCAACGTGTTTTTGCAGCCCAATGGAGCGGCTGCAGTGGCGGGTGGATGTTGGATTGCCAATGCACATTCGGGTTCGATCTGGTTGGAGCAAGGAGGCACAGAAGCTGCATTTGATGGGCCTTATGCGCCCAATGGTCCCCGTTCGAATTCGACGTGGAGGCTGGACGCTTGGAACGACCGTTTGTGGGTGGCTACCGGAGGCACTGAATCCAGTGGTGTCCCGCTGTACAGAAGGGAAGGGTTCAGCGGTCGAAAAGGCAACTATTGGTGGACGATACCACCGCCCGATGGCGAGGCAGGAGGCGAGGGCGTCCAAGACCCGATGGACGTGAGCATTGACCCTACTCGGCCGGAAAGGGCCGTTTTCGGGAGTTTGGAAGAAGGCCTGATTGAAGTAGAGGGACTTGGGGTGGTCCAATATTGGAACCCTTCAAATTCGCCCTTGGACTGGAATGTCAATTGGGACAGCCAGCGGTGTTCAGCGCCTGCGTTGGATTTTGACCGTCAAGGCAACCTGTGGGTGCTGAACGAGGGCACTGAGAACCCACTCAAGTTGCTCGATGCAGAGGGGGAGTGGCACGTTTTTGATGTGGAGGGCTTGGACGTTTCAACGCGATTTACGCACGTGTTGGCCACCCAATCTGATCAGGTTTGGATCTTGCTCGGAGCTGGCGAGGGGGTGGCGGTAGTGTCTACAGGAGGAACGCCAGCAGACCCCACCGATGACGATGTGCGCTTTCTGACCCAGCAAGAAGGAGCGGGGGGATTGCCGAGTTCATTTGTGTTCGCTGTGGAGGAGGACCTCGACGGCGAGATTTGGGTGGGGACACTGCAGGGCCCCGCTGTGTTTTATCAGCCTCAGGCCCTGTTCACGGCCGAAGGGTTTGATGCGCAGCAGATCCTCATTGAACAGGATGGGAACTTTCAGTTTTTGTTGGAGACGGAAACGGTCTGGGACATTGCCTTGGATGGGGGCAACCGGAAGTGGTTGGCAACAGTCAACAACGGGGCTTTTTTGTTGAGCCCAGACGGCCGTTCAGAGGTGGCTCATTTTACGGTAGACAACAGCCCCTTGCTGTCCAACGAGGTCTATGACATTGCGATTGACCAAGAAAGCGGCCTTGTCTATTTCGCCACGCCACGGGGGTTGACCTCGCACCGCGGCGAAGCCACGAACTTTAATTTAGAGCTCGACGATGGCGGATTGCGCATTTTTCCGAATCCGTGGCGCCCTGAATACGAGCCCGTGGTGACCATAGACGGTCTGGCTTTTGACTCTGAGGTTCACATTGTAAATGCCGGTGGAGAGCGCGTGAGGAGGGTTCAAAGTGCCGGAGGTCGTGCGGTTTGGGACACGATGAACGACTTGGGACAACCCGTTCCAGAAGGCGTGTATTTCATGTTGATCGGAGAAGCTGCTGGAAAGACTGGGGCCTCGGGCAAAATGGTCATCTTGCGGTGATGCAAATGCGCAGCAGTTTGGCCTTGGCCGTGGTTTTTTTGTGGACGGTCAGTTCTGTTTCCGCCCAGGACAATGTGTCTTGGTGGAGGCAAATGTTTGGTGAAGGCAAGGCGGCCAAAGAGGCAGCTGTTGTGCCCACTGCAGATGTTCCTGACTTGCCGGACTCTACCGTTCAAGAAGGGCCAGTGCTGGAGTTGGAGGGGCCGATAAAAGAGCCTTTGGAAATCACATTGGTAGACCTTCCTTGGGGCTCTGTGGAATGGGACGTTCCCGCAGAAATTGCGGCGTTGGATTCTGTTCACACGCCTTCGGATGACATTCGAATCCCCGGATTTCGGGTCCAGCTTTTTATGGGTCGATTGGATTCGGCGCGCGCTCTGCGCCAATACATCGCCACCGAGCTCGACCTTGATTTTGAAGTCCACCTGACCCCCTATCCTCCGATTTTTGGAGTGCAGGTTGGCGATTTTAGAACGCCCCTGGAGGCGCACCGTGCCAAAAGAGGGCTGAAGCCCCGCTTTCCCAACGCTTTGGTTGTTCCTGCGGAATTGACTGTGGAAAGTGCGTTTCCGGTTGCGGGAGACTGCATTCGGACCCCTTGAATGGGGGTTGAACACGCCTTTCAGAGAATCTCGCACATCAAGGCCTGCAGGGACGGGGTTTGAGTTCTACATTTGCCCGCGAAAATCAAGCGGTAAATATGTTCGTATTCGAGAGCGCGAAGCAGGTCCTCTTCAACTGGAGGAGATTGGCTTTCATCGTGGCGGTCGCAACGCTCGCAGCCCCATCCTCCCTTCAAGCGGGAATTTGGGATGAGGGTGACATTGAAAATGGCCAAGCCCTGTTCAACGCGAATTGTGCCTCGTGTCACCTGGTGACCAACGAAGTACTCGCAGCTCCGGGCCTCGCCGGAATCGCCGAGCGCTGGGGCTCCAGTGAAGAAGTCTTGGTCCAATGGATTCAGAACCCACAAGCTGCCGCAGCCACGGGTGATTCTTACGTCAAGTCTTTGGTGGACCGTTATGTTGGAACCTACGGCTGGATGACCGCCCAAGCCGTGAGTGCAGACGATGTCAAGGACATCATGGCTTACGTTCAGAACCCGCCGGATGTCGTCGCCACTGCCGATAACGGAACCGATTGTCCCACCATCTATGATGCGATCGAGGAAGAGCAGAGTGCCAACGGCACCATTTGGTTCTTGATCCTCTTGACGCTTTTCCTCATCATCGCACTCAGCGCCGCAACCGTGCGCAAGTCATTGGAAAAGGCCGCCAGTGTGGCTTCGGAGACCGATGACGCGCCCTATGCCATGCGCTTGAGCGCTTGGGCTTGGGACAACCGCACTTTTGTGAGCATCCTGAGTTTGTTTGTGGTCGCTTACCTCGTGGTCATTGGCTACCAAGCCTTGATGGGTGTAGGTGTCTACCAAGGAT
>JAKMCX010000158.1 GCA_022428285.1 Flavobacteriales bacterium | reverse complement strand
CAGAATTGGCCCACGTTGGAGACGATGTACGCCGAAGTGAATCCGGCAAAGAGCATGACGACAGCAAAGACGATGAAGTACATCAGCATCTTCTTTGTGCGGTCTCTGACAGCAGGGTCGAGTCCTTCAAAGACGTCGATCTTGCGTTGGGGTGCTTCTGGGGTGGTGTCGTTGGTGTTCATAGCGTCGTGTGACATCGATTAGAACCGCTGTAAGCCCTTTGGGTTCAGGGCAACTTGTCGAGTACGTACGTGAGTTGCACGATTGGGAGGTACAAGAAGCTCGCGAACATCAATTTTCGGGCATCGGCGACCTCGAGGTTGCGCCAGAGGCGAAATGCGGGGACACAAAAACCGAGCCCAGCGATGACCGCTACTACGAGTGCGACATCTCCCACCATGGCTTCGCCGCCTGGCAGTGCCCAAGGCAGCAAGCTCGCGGGAATGCAGAGCATGGTGTAGAGTAGAATTTGGCGCGCACTGGCGGCTGACCGGCCCTCTTTGAAAGGCAACATGCGGTACCCCGCTTTGAGGTAGTCCTCATGGGCGACCCAAGCGATGGCCCAGAAGTGTGGAAACTGCCACATGAACTGCACGGCGAACAGCGTGCCGGGTTCAATGCCAAACTTGTGCGTGGCTGCGACATAGCCCAGCATGGGGGGGATGGCGCCAGGGATGGCTCCGACCAATACACTGAATCCTGTGCGGGCTTTCAGAGGCGTGTAGGCGAGCACGTAGCTGAGCAACGCCAACAAACCGAGCAATCCAGCGCGAATGCCGAGGTCAAACAAGGCGGCAAGCCCGAGTATTCCCGCAGCAGTGGACCATGTTGCCGCGGCTTTGACCGACATGCGGCCTGTGGGCAGCGGTCTGTTGGCCGTGCGCCCCATTTTGGCGTCGTTGGACTTTTCGATGATTTGATTGAAGCCGTTCGAGGCCCCCGTGAGGAGGTAACCACCCACCGTGAGCTTGAGAAAGGGCATCAGAGCAATGGTCTCGGCGCCCATAAACCAACCGAGCACGGCGCTCAAGACAACAAAGGTGCCGAGGCGCAATTTGAAAAGGACGGCGATGTCCTTCATTAAGGTGGGGGTGGGCGCGGGAGTGGCCGTCATGTAGGGGGCGAAATTAGGGCGGCCCTACCAATCGGCGCCCAAAAATGGGCCTGTGGTACGCAGGCCGAAAATCAGCCGCATGCCAAGCTCTCCGAAGGGGCCGAGTGCCGTGCGTTGACCCTCCCATCTCATGAAGCCTTGAACAGGGGTTTTATCGCCCAGATGAAGGGTCCGGGAGACGTCCAATTGAACCAATGCAAAGCTTCTGGAAGTGCCGCCCAACCAGAGGTAGGATTCTGCCGTTCGGTCAATGTCACCCACCTGAGGCAGTGAGCCGGAGGGTGAATTTCCGTCGGGATCATCTCCGCGTCTGGAAGCCGTAAACCTGCCGTATACCGTCCATTCTTGTCGTGTGAAGTGGCCTTCTATGGTGCCTTCAATGAAATTGGCGCCCAAGGGATGCGCGAGGGGAGTCAAGCCATTGATGTAGGCACTGGTGGGGGTGAAATGGCTGTAGGTCCATGGCCGAACGCCAGAGGCTTCAATGCGCCATGCGCCTCGCGGGTATCCCCAATGCAGGCCACCAAGCAATCCGTATTTGTTGCCCCACCAACCTGTGGACCCCAGGATTTCTGAAACGATGAGTTCGTCGATCAGCAGTTGTCCGTAGAGGAACCGTTGTTGGGATTCAGAAGAACCCAAACGGTACCTCCCTTCGAGTCCTACAATGGCATTGTCGGAGCTTCCCTGGGCATATTCTGTAGGCCTTAAGCTGGTGAGCGGGAGTAGATAATGGGGCTCAAAAGCGCGCGTGCCTGCTTCTGTATTCCAAACCACCGCACCCCACAAAGCAGCGGTGAGTCGCCGGCCCAAATCCACTTCGAGCCTGTGGCTGACGACCATGCGTTCTATGCCGGTGCGCATGGCCCCCGATGGAGGCACCCAAAATCGGGGGTCACCCGTGGCACTGGGGGTACAGTAAATGCTTGGCGCACCTTGCAAGGCTTCGATGCGGTGGCGATAACGCAGACGGCCTCCACCATCGATGCGCGTTTCTACAAATGGAACGGGGGCCGAATGACGCCCGCGAAAGAGCGAGCGCCGGCCCCATCCGTCATGGAGGGTGTCCCGTCCAACCACGACTTTCACAGAGGACAGGGGCGTCCAATTCCACCGTGCTCGGACCCTTGAAGCTCCAAGGCCTGCGTTGCCACGCCGGTCATAGCCTGCCTCTGCAGCGCGAAGGAGCGGTGCTCCAGCGGCTTGGAGCAGGTCAATGCTGAGGTGGGCTTTGTGCCTTGGAGCATCGGTATGAATGGATGCTGTAGCACGCAAGACAGCTCCTCCTTTGGAATCGTCGAACGGAACTGAGCCCCCGACCATTTGCGGATGCACATCAATGGTCAAAGTCTTGGCAGTATCCGGAGTTTCGCCGCCCTCAATGGTGGTTTGTGCCGCCGCGGAATTCCATCCAAGAGCAACAGCGCAAATCAATGACAAGTGCAGCAAGGACCTCATGGTACAAACGTAGGCGATGAAATGAGGTGGCAGCTCAGTGCCATTTCTAAGACACCAAAAAGAGGTGCCGAATTAATGCGTCTTGGCGTTCTCCTTTCTGCGGATTGCCCGAGAGAGCACTTGAACCCTTTCCATTGCAATGATGATCACCGGTAGTGTAAAGGCACAGCCTAGCAGCACAAAGAAGGCAAGGGTCGGTTCCATCTTTGGAAGACCAAATCCCAGAGAAACCATAACCGCAGTATATCCGTGAATGGACAGTGCGGCTTGCACATGCGTCATTCCCAACCTCAATAGTCGGTGGTGTAAATGGTTGCGGTCTGCTGTAAAGGGCGACTTGCCTTTTAAAACCCTGAGCGTAAAGACCCTCAGCGTATCGACGAGAGGGTAGCTCAAGGTGGTCATGGCCAAGACAGGCAAGGAGCGGTGGCTCCAAATATCGGGGACCTGCTCAATGGGGGTTTGCATGATGCTCGTGGCCATGACATAGATGAACATGCCGAGGATGAGAGAGCCACTGTCTCCCAAGAAAATGCGGGCAGGCGTGATGTTGAAGACCAGGAAAGCGGTGAGCGAACCTGCAAGGGCCAGGCAAAGGATGGCAAAATCACTCTGTCCAGTGACCTCGAACCATAGTGTGCAGGCGATGGCAATAAGCAGTCCGTAACCTCCGGCGAGGGTGTCAATGCCATCAATCAGATTTACCGCATTGACAACGACGATGTAAACAAAAAGTGAGAAAAGCGGTGAAAACCACCAGGAGAGGGCTCCCCACCCGAAAAGGTCTTCAAAGTCAGTGATGGCAAAACCTCCGCCCAGGATGAGGATGCAACCAACCGCAATTTGTGCCCACAATTTTTTGATGGGATTCAACTCGGTGAGGTCGTCTTTCAGACCTAGGAAAAACAGAATAAGAGAGCCCGCTGCCAACCTTAGAAATGAAATGGCATTCGGTCCTTCTGGGTGGACCAAAAGGCAGGTGGTAAATAGCGTTGCAATAAAAACCAATACTCCTCCCAGTCGGGGAACACTTCGCTTGTGAACCTTGCGGTCCTCGGAGGGCTCGTCGAGCAGGTTCTTCTGCAGCGCGAGCTGAATAAGCGAAGGCATACCGAGCATCACAAAAGCGAATGCGAGGATAAATGACAACATGGTTTTGGTTGTCATAAATGTAAGAAGAAAAGCCGACGAAAAGCCCAAGTTGCGCGCTTAATTTGTTTCTAATTTAGTATAATACTGAGCGGTCTTCATTGGACTCAATGGTTTTTTCTTGTTTGAAATAATGGGGATGTGATGCCCACACTCCACCACTGCCCTTGGGAGCCGCCATACCAACCGGGTGTTTGCATGTAGCTAACGAAGGGAGAAAGCGGAACGAGTGGTGGCCACAGTCGGTTCGGCATGTTGGGGCGTCTCACCCCTTTTGATGGAGGATCTGCAGCGGCAGATGGAATGCTGATGGTGGCTTTCCATGAAGGACGCCACTCGGGAAATACCCTCCAGCGTTCTCTTTCTTTTTGGGGAAGTCCCAATTCGGCTGCAAGTGTGAATCCCCCCAATCGCCACTCGGCGCCTTGAATGAAATAAGGCGTGAGGTTTGACCACCGCTCGATGCCCAAACTGCTGCCAGGAATTCCGGGATGGAGTTCTGATGGCACGGACTTGTTGACCGGCGAGAGTTCGGTCCAAATGGACCATTTATTGCCATGCCGCACTTGACCGACCATGCCTTGCCATTCGGCGCCGGCCCATTCAGCTTGGATGTTTTGGAAACGTTGGTCGCGCCAGGGATGGTGGCGCAGTTGTCCATACCACGTCGATTTTGGGCGCCGCCATTGCACGTCCAATCCTTGGTGCCCTGTGAGGTACCAAGGCGTTTCGGAGCTGTTGGATAAGGGCAGCACCCAAGGGGCCAAGGCGCGCAGCCATTCCGCTGCACCTCTTCCGTTTTGACTGCGCTCTGTTACATCAGTCCAGCGGGCGACCATGACGGTAATGTCCAAGGATTGATGGTTCCAATTGAAGGATTTTGTGAGGCTTCTGATGCCCAGACCCAACGGCAGGTACCTTCCTTCTCGGGCACCATTTGCGGGAAGCCTTTCCGGGCCTTTTTGACGTGACTGAACCCACCGGTACATCCATCCCTTGCCCAAATCTACTGCTGCCATGAGGTATGGCGCTGGCGCCCTTGCGCCGTTCCACAGGATGTTTCGCGCTCCTGGACCGAGACCTGTAGACCCCAGGCCCCATTGCAATCGGAGGTTTTTGTGGGGTTGTGCATCGAACCATACTTCTGCAAGGCTGTGGTCCAATGTGTACAAACCCCCTTCGGTGGGCCTCAGTTTTCCGGTACCCATGCCTGGATAGGCTTGCGCATTGAGCACGGCTTCCGTTTCCGGTGAGACCAATACCCGTTGCATTTCCAAGACCTTTCCTCCAAAACGGACCTGGCCATCGATGTTTCCGGAATAGCGAACTCCGCGTATGTTGCGGAAACCTGCAGGGCTGTCATTGGGGTCCTCCGATGCGCGCCGGTGGCGGTCCATGGAAAGCACCAATACGGGGTCGAGTGCCATTTGAATGGCGCCATCGCTGAACAGGGCGTGTCGGTGCCACCAAGTATCACGGCCGCCCTGATTTTCGGGCAAGGTGCGCAACGAATCGAATGGAAGCACTACGAATTCTGCAGGAGTTGTGACTGCAGTCATGCGGTTGCCATTGGGCAACCTGTCGGGGACCACGATTTGTGCCGAAACGGGGGCGCACAGCACGCACAGCAAGAAGCACAGTGCAGTGAACAATGTGTGCCAGAAAAGTAGAAGTTTGGGCGTAGTAGAGCGGAGACTCATTTAGCGCGCACGGCGTCTGGTGCTTCCTTGAATTCTGAATAAACTTCTGAGAGCCCTTCCCGAAGACCAATGGCATGCTTCCACCCCAGCTTATGAATGCGGCTGCAGTCCATGAGTTTGCGGGGTGTGCCATCGGGTTTGTCTGTATCCCATGCGATGTCGCCGGAGAACCCGACAATATCGCGGATGGTTTCGGCCAGCTCTTTGATCGGCAGGTCTTCACCGGTTCCCACATTGACGTGGTCCTTGCCGTCGTAATGCTCCATTAGAAACATGCAGGCCTGAGCGAGGTCGTCTACATGCAGGAATTCACGGCGGGGTGATCCAGTTCCCCAGCATGGGACTGTGCTGTCGCCGCGTTCTTTGGCCTCGTGGAACTTGCGGATCAACGCCGGCACAACATGGCTGTTGTTCAGGTCATAATTGTCGCCCGGTCCGTAGAGGTTGGTGGGCATGGCTGAGATGAAGTTTGCTCCGTATTGGTCGCGGTAGGATTCGCAGAGTTTGATTCCGGCGATTTTGGCGATGGCATAGGGCTCATTGGTGGGCTCCAAAGCGCCCGTGAGCAAGGCATCTTCTTGGAGGGGCTGGGCCGCCAATTTGGGATAAATGCAGCTCGATCCCAGGAAGAGCAGTTTCTCGACACCAACGGTGTGGGACGCGTGGATGATGTTGGCCTCAATCATGAGGTTGTCATACAGGAAGTCGGCACGGTACACGTTGTTGGCGTGAATGCCCCCCACCTTCGCCGCTGCAAGGAAAACATGTGTTGGCTTTTCCCGCTCCATCATGGCCTGGACAGCGGCTTGATTCCTCAAGTCGAGTTCAGCGCTGGTAAAGGTGATGGGCGTTGGAAGCCCTGCGGCTTTGAGGGCGCGACAAATGGCGCTTCCGACCATGCCTCGGTGGCCTGCCACGTAGATTCTAGAAGATGCGTTCATGACGGATGCAAAGTTACGGACTTACCGCTGCGCGGTGAACCTTGCAAAGGCGTTGGACAGGGCGTTAAAGGCCAAGACCAATGAAACGATACAGGCACCGGGTACGAGTGCCAGATGGGCGTGTCCTGTGAGGATGGCGCCATAGTGGTCTCGGATGAGGTTGCCCCAGCTGGGCATGGGGATTTGGGCGCCCACGCCCATAAAACTCAGGCCGGCTTCAATGAGTATGGCGGCGGCAAAATTGGCCGACGCAATGACGGCGATGGGTCCAGTGAGGTTGGGCAGGATGTGCAGAAAGACAATGCGCGGGGTGGACAGGCCAAGCACGCGGCCCGCTTCGACCCATTCGATGTTGCGCAAAGCGATGACTTGGCCCCGCACAACGCGCGCCACCTCGACCCACATCGACAGCCCAATGGCGAGAAATACCTGTTCAAATCCTTTTCCAAAAGCCAGTGTTAGGGCCAAAACCAACAAGAGTGTAGGAATACTCCAAATAACTTGGAGCAGCCAGCTCACGGCTGCATCAAACCGGCCACCCAAGTATCCCGCCAGGGCCCCAAGGGGGATTCCGATGAGCAAAGAGAGGAGCACGGCGATGAGTCCAACCGCCATGGAGAGTCCGGATCCGGCGACGACACGGGAAAAATAATCCCGACCAAAACGGTCGGTGCCCAGAATGAAGGTCTGTTCTGTCAAGCTCGGTTGCAGCGGTGCTTGTTCCGATGCGACCGTGGCTCCCGGGGGAAGCATGGACCATTCGAGGTGCTGGTCGTTGGCATATTGGGATGGGTCTGGCCGCCAGTGCGTGCTTGTGATCGCCGTCAAGGCCCACAGGCAAATCCATGCCGCACCGATGAATGCGGTGGGTTCGCTGCGGAAGAATGCACGTACGGATAGCACGCTTTAAAATTAGCCGGTAGTCCTGCCTTTCCACTGCGCTTTGCGGAAGGGCATCAAGAAGAGGGTGGTGATGATGAAGAGGGGGTGCAGGAGAGCGAGCAAGACCAGGTCCTGTGCCCGTTGTCGGGCCCCCAGCCCATCGAACAAACCATAGGCCCCAGCTACGCTGTGGGTGTAGGCCATATCTATGAGTGCTTTGGCGGCCCAGAATGCGGAGCCTATCAGCGGTGCAGTGAGGAGCAAAACCACACCTGTGAAGTGGACAAGGGCAATGACCATGGCCACCCTTCGTGCTTCTGCCAGCGCTCGGGGATAAGCGGTTGACTTGGCTCCCCACCTTACCCTTTGGTGGAGCAGGCTGCGGAGGTCGGGCATGGTGGCTGCCGAAGCCATGGCCCTGGGGTCGCCACACCACCCCACGCGCTGTGCATCGCCCCTTGCAATGAGTGCGGCGAGGGCAAAGACATCATCGCCACTGGCCATTTCGGGTTTGAGGTCGTCGTGGGGGAAAGCCTCGGCCCTCCAGGCCCAAGCTCCGCCGCTGGCCATGGCAGGACGGCGCCGTTGCACCGCTGCAACGGCCCAGCCTTGCATGGCGGCGAAATCCAAAGATTGCAGCCGCTCAAAGGTGCGCTGTGGTGCGCCTTTTGACTGGTTGGCCAAGCGCAAAGGCAGGAGCAGCATGTCTTTGGATTCCCCGTGTTGTCTCAGGTGACATTCAATGGCACCGATGAAGCCAGTTCCGACCCTGACATCGGCGTCTACCTGCACGACCCAGGGCTGTTGCGCCGCCCTAATGCCTGCTGATAGTCCAGGTTTTTTGCCGCGCCCTGGATTGTCCATGGAGCGGGTCACAAAAGGCAGGTCTTCCATTTTGGCGACAGCGTCCAATGTCCCGTCTTCGGAAGCATCGTCTACGATGATGACCTCGGCTGGAAGGCGGCGGCCCTTGGCCAAATCTCTGAGCAGTTTGGGCAGGGCAGTGGCTTCGTTTCGCACTGGCAATACAACAGAGATGTTGGAGGAACTGGATGCATCCAGTTCCTCTGGACGGTCAGTTGGGATCTGCTTGGCTTTTTGGAATTGTATGGCCCATCCTGTCACCTGAAGG
>JAKMCX010000147.1 GCA_022428285.1 Flavobacteriales bacterium | reverse complement strand
CTCTTATATATCACCAACGCTGACGAATTTGCATCATATTTTTCGTCACATAACACTATACGTTCTTTGAATTTACTTTTTATATCGACGAATACCTCCCGTTTTTGCCTGTGTTATCCGAGGTGTTTGGAATAACACGGCGAATAGTATGCGCCACCGGTATCTTTGAGGCGTGAGCAGAGGAAGCAAAAAGTCCAAACCAACCCCCGCAGCAAATGCGGGAGAAGCCAGTAGCGCGGAGGGTTTCCGGCTCATGTCCACAAGCCGTGCTATGGCAGACCTCTACGAGGAAAATGCCAAGCTGACTTCCAAATACGTCCATGCTTGCGCCAATGGCCACGAGGCCATTCAAATTGCTGCAGGCCTGCAGCTCGAGCCCCAGGACTACCTCTACGCATATTATAGGGACGACGCGATGCTCCTTGCTTTGGGCATGCAGCCCGAAGAGCTGATGCTGCAGCTGTTCGCCAAGGCATCCGATCCTTTTAGCGGTGGCCGCACCTATTACAGCCATCCCTCCCTCAAACGTGACGGATTCCCCAGAATCCCTCACAACTCATCGGCTACAGGAATGCAGGCCATACCCGCAACGGGGGCGGCGATGGGACTGCAATACCGCGAAGATCAAAACCTCGAGCAGGAGGTCAACGGCAATCACCCCCCCGTGGTGGTGTGCTCCATTGGCGATGCGGCCATGACCGAAGGAGAAGTTTCGGAAGCACTCCACATGGCCACCTTGCGTCAGCTACCTATTATATATGTAGTGCAGGACAACGAATGGGACATATCGGCCCATTCTAGCGAGATCCGATTTGGCGATGCCACCACGATGGCCAAGGCTTTCCCTGGCTTGGAGGTACGCTCCGTGGAAGGACATGATTATAACGCTTCGGTCGAAGTGATGTCTTGGGCTTTCCATACGGTCAGGACGGAGCGGAGGCCAGTGCTGGTGCACGCCAAAGTCCCTTTATTGGGCCACCACACCAGCGGTGTCCGCCGCGAATGGTACCGCGATGATCTAGAGGATGCGCGTTTGCGGGACCCCCTCCCCTTTCTCCGAAAGGCCCTGATCAACAGCGGTGTGGACGAGGCTGCGCTTTTGGAAATTGAGCTAGACTGTAAGGACAAAGTCTTGGCGGCTTTTGAGGCTGCCCGGCATGCGCAAGAGCCCGACCCTTCGGAGTTGATGCTGACCGCCATGGCACCCGCCGACATTTCGGAGGAAACGGGACACCGCACAGGAACAGACCCGGAACCTCAGCTTATGGTCGATCAAGCGCTGCACGCCATGCAAGAGATCTTGGCTGCTGATCCGCTGACCCTGCTCTATGGACAAGACGTCGGTGGTCGCCTGGGGGGCGTATTTCGTGAGGCCGCCACATTGGCCCAGAAGTTTGGCGATGAGCGTGTCTTCAACACCCCCATTCAAGAGGCCTTTATCGTAGGCAGCACGGTCGGCATGAGTGCTGTAGGTCTGAAGCCCATCGTAGAGATACAATTTGCCGATTACCTGTGGCCTGGACTCAATCAGCTGTTCACTGAATTGTCGCGCAGCTACTTCCTGAGCAATGGACAATGGCCCGTGAACAGCGTGATCCGCGTGCCCATCGGCGCCTATGGATCAGGAGGCCCCTACCACAGCTCGAGCATCGAAAGTGTGCTGACGGCCATTCGGGGGATCAAAGTGGCCTACCCCAGCTGTGGTGCAGACCTCAAAGGACTCCTCAAAGCCGCGGTCATGGACCCCAACCCTGTGGTGGTATTGGAACACAAAGGCCTGTATTGGTCCAAAGTTCCCGGCACCACATCTGCCAAGACAGTGGAACCGGATGCGGACTACATCTTGCCCTTGGGGCGCGCCAAAACGGTATTGTCTGCCGAAGATCAAGCCCCGACCAAAGTTGCGATCATCACTTACGGCAGGGGTGTCCACTGGGCTCTTGAAGCCGCACAGGACCACCCCGGAAGCATCGAAATCTTGGACTTGCGGAGTGTATCTCCGGTGGATTACGATGCCATCCTCAAGGCTGCTCAGCGGTGCCACCGTTGCTTGGTCTTGACCGAGGAGCCACCATTGGGCAGCTTTGCGCAGTCGCTGGCCGGCTACATTGCCGACCACGGCTTCGAATACTTGGACGCCCCCGTGCGTTGCTTGGGCTCCATGGAGGTCCCTGCCATCCCCTTGAATTCCGAGTTAGAGGCCGCCGTGTTGCCCAATGCCCAGCGTGTTTCTGAGGCTTGTGCTGCACTGCTCGGTTTTTAAGCCCGAACCGGACATTCCGTCCCCCTATTCTTCCTCTTGGTTCCTCTTATTGCAAATTCCTTTGCTTTTAGGTGAACCTTTTGGGGCTCAACGGTGTAGACCTCTTGTATTCAGCAATGAATCATTCAAACAAAACACCACCAACCCCCGTGCCTTGGACGCCTGATTTGGTTCCATGCAAAGTGCGAGATGTGCGCAGGATGACCCCGCAAAGCGTGGTGGTCACCCTGGACCCAGGCCCTGCTTTGCCTCGTTTTAGGCACACGCCAGGCCAGCGGGTGACGTTTTGTTTGGACATCAACGACTCATCCTGTTTCAGGAGCTACAACCTGGTCAATGCCCTTGGCGATCTCCCTCAAGTCGCCGTAAAGCAGGTGGCCAACGGAGGTTGTTCTCAAATGTTCAACGAGCAGCTGCAACCGGGAGATGTGTTGAAAGTGGCCCCACCCACAGGCCACCTGTATGACCTGAGCTTGGACCACAGAGCCCATCATCTGCTTCTGTTTGCTGCAGGCAGTGGCATCACCCCCATGTTTTCTGTGGCCCAACATGCCCTCAAAGCAAGGCCGGATCACAGGGTTACCCTGATCTACGCCAATTCAACCGCGAGGAGCATCATGATGCAGCAGGAATTGGACCGTATGGCCCATTCCAAGCGCTTCGAAGTCTTTCATGTTTTGGGCGATGGTGCCACGGGCGAAGACCTGTCTACGGGCCGTTTGGACCATGCCAAACTGAACCGGTTGATGGAGCAATACCGGTCAAGCGATCTTCCTGAGGCCGCGTTTCAGTCGGGTCCGGACGGATTCATGCACCTCATTCAAGAGGCCGCCTCCAACCAACCCCTTCCCTTCCGTGTCAAGCGATACTCCTTTGCAGAACAGCCTTTTGTGCACCCTGCAGAAAACCGCACGGAAGGCGCAGACTCAGAGGTCACCATCACTGTCAATGGTGTCACGCACACCTTGCCTTCCGTTTCGCGGCGCATGACACTCCTGGATGCCGCTGACGAAGCGGGCATCGCCATGACAGCCAATTGTAAGAGTGGCATCTGCCACCGTTGCAAGGCGAAGCTGGTCTCTGGACAGACCTTTCAATCTCCACCCGTCAATGCGGGCAGAAGGCCAGAAAACGGTTGGATCTTGTGCTGTCAAGAACGCCCAGGCAGCAAAAAAGTAGAGATCGAAGTAGGCTAACTCAAAGCCGATTGTCGATCATGGTGGTACCCGGGAACCGGTTTTTGTCAAATGAGAACGCTCCTTCGGGACTCGGAGCATCTCCCTCAAAAGCCTCGACCTTGTAGTGCACATCGGTGCCCTCACGCCCCTTGACGATCAATTCTACCACCTGCAATACCGCGGGGTCTATGAAGCATTGAATCGTATGAAAACTGCGCTCCTCGGCCCCCG
>JAKMCX010000145.1 GCA_022428285.1 Flavobacteriales bacterium | reverse complement strand
TCAAAAGCAAACGTGCGCATTCGCTCGATTTCCTCCTCCCAAAATTCGACGGTGGGGATGCCGTCGCCATAGGAAGACGTCGTGCCGGCCCACCGATCCACATGGTAGGGGATTTCCTCCCGGATTTGGCCAGACCATTCGTCGATGAGCGCCGAGACCCGCATGGGGTGAAAAGAGGTGTGCAGGTGATCGAGGAACCGCTGGCCGAATGCTGCTGAGAAGGCGTCGTTTTCCAGGGCGTTTCGAATCCACGTGCGGGCATAGTCATACCCGTTGCCCTGAGGCTCTGTGAACCCGTCGATGTCGTCATTCAAGGCGCCTGAAAAGCCCCGGTCCAGATCGGTGAAGGCATAATGCCACTGGGCATTGTCTTGGCCTTTCCAGAGCACGACGTTGTGACCCCAGCTGCTGTTGCTCGTCCAGATTTCCGTGGCCCAATAGTCCGCGAAATCGGTCATGTCGACCACGTCCGAGAGGGCGTCAAAATTGGTCTGGACGGTGAGGTCGGCATTGAACAGATCGTCCATTTCCTCGAAGGCAGCGGCGGAGCCCTCCTCCACGATGCCATCGTCGTTGATGACGTCAAAGGTGCCCGGCTCCAACCCGTGATTTTCTTCGATGAAGTCTCCATCCATCCGGGATCGGATGTTGTGGATGCCCATGTACTCGCCATTGATGAAGACGATGCTCGGCCGGAACCCCTGATGGTCAATCCTGACATTCTCCTGCGGCAGGTTTTGGCAGAATCCATCACACATCAGGGTGTTGGCCCAGTCCGATCCACTGGCGCGCAGCACGAAGCTGTCAAATTGAGTGCGGTCACGGTCGTGGAAGAGGGGATACTCCAACTTGCCATTGCCGTACGCGTTGCGGAAGTAGATCCCGAGCATTTTCTGTGGCAGGACCCAGCTGTTCTGTCCGTTGATTCGGACCCCGGCGCGCTCGTTGAAGACCGCTTCGTTGTTGCCGTCATTCTCGAAGAATTCGATGTTGACTGGCCACTCCCACTCCGGCTTGAAGTCCTGGACGTAGATGCCTGTGTCCGGATCCCAGAAGTGGTCGGGATTCGCGACGAGCGAGACCACGGGCAAGGGGCGAAGGGGGAGAGAAGGATCGAAAAAATAGCTGTGGGTGACAACCGGACCAGGAATGAGTCCCTCCTCCATGATGCGGGCGCGGACACAGGTGGTGGCGTCCAAGGTGATGGACGAGGCATAGATGGGGTCATCCCCTGTCGGGGCGCGGCCATCCGTGGTGTAATGGATGGTACCGCTCAGGCTGCTGAGCTCGAGGTCAAGTCCCTCCTCATGGAATCCTCCCGGCGAGGAAAAGGTGGGTACGCCGTAAGTGATGCCGTCAAAGGCTGAACTCGTGTTGTTGCTCGCTCCAGGCGTGGGCGTATTGAACCAATTCCAATCTGGACTTCCATCGACACCCCGTCCTCGGCTCACATTGGTGGCTTGCTGTCCGAACTGGAAGGTGTCGGCCAGGCTGAAATCGGGGCGGTGTAGTGCGACGTCTTCCCCGTCGGCGCTGAGTTTGAAATTGGTGTGCAAGGCATCCAATGAGACGTTCTCGCCATCGCACCAAATCAGGAGGAATCCTCCGGTCGGAATCGACACGCCGGATGGGAGGGTCCATTTGTTAGGTAGGCTCAAGTCATCGGTCAGGAACCAGCCGCTCAGATCAAGCGGGGAGGGAGACACATTGTGGAGCTCCAGCCAGTCGCTGGATTCACCGAAGTCCGGATCCTCCGTGCCGTTGGAGTTGGACGCCAGGAACTCATTGATGACCACCTGGCCAGATCCCGAGATGCCCCAGCACAAGAAGGCGATTGCGGAGAGTGTTCTGACCAGCATGATGCGAATGAAGATACAACGACGAAGGAACCACTTTGGTTGGCTCGTGCCTGTGCGAATGGCGACGGGTTGTAGGTCTCTTTCGGTGAGCTCCAGCAACTGGTGAAAGGAGGGAGGCGCTGTCTTGGACATGTTTTGGGCCCCGTGGATGGGAAGGGGAGGTGCAAGGCCTTGCAGGGACATCACGGCCTGCATGGCACCTCTTCCGATGGTGGCCGATTGGACGGTCCTGCCGATGTGCCATGCTCCGGGTCCCATTCTCAAGAGCAATGCCCGGTTTCTTGAACCGATTAAAAATTCATTCCCAGCCGAAGGCGGACTTGGTTGATGGGGTCAATCGGATCAGCCCCCATGGCCACCCACTCGTTTTGTGAGGGGCCTCCCACGAACACGCTTGACCATGTCAATCCTGTGATGACTGGGCCGAAGCGGTAGGTGACACCAATGGAGCCCACTTTCGGAGCAGATGCCACTGAAATGGGGGTGAGGGTGGGGCCAAGCTCATTCGGGTCCAGCAGCCCTTGACCACCAAACGAGGCGGCAGCTTGGGATTCGATTTTGCTGTTCAAGCCCAACGTGGTGCCAAGGCTGGCCGTCCAACCCAATCCATGGGCCAGTTCTTGTTGCAGCACGAACTCTACGCGCCATCCGGTGATGCCTTCGCTAAATACCCCGTTGTTTTGGTATTGCCATTGGTTGCCATTGTACAGGTCATCGTAGTACAGGTATTGGTCCACATAATCCGCAAAGCGGACCTGGTTCCAACTCACCACCACGGACTCTCCATCGGCCCGGGTGCAATTCACATAGGCAGGAGACCAAGCCTGGCCCAGTTGCAGTCCAGCGGAAATCCCCTTCCACACCTCGCGAGAAGCTCCTATGCGGATGGCTCCTGGCACATACCGACTTTGGTAGTCGATGTCTTGGTTAAAGCCCGATGAGCTCATCCTGTTCAC
>JAKMCX010000136.1 GCA_022428285.1 Flavobacteriales bacterium | reverse complement strand
CAGATTCGGAGGCCCGCTTCTACAAGAATGCGGACTCAGATGAGGTGGTCTTCATCCACGATGGCGCCGGCACCCTGCACACGATGTTTGGCGACCTGCACTACACGCCGGGCGATTACTTGGTCATTCCCCGCGGTGTGATCCACCGGTGGGCCCCTGAGAAAGGGTCCGAGCAGCGGTGGTTGGTGATCGAAAGTGCCCACCCCATTGTGACGCCCAAACGCTACCGCAACCACTTCGGACAGCTGCTGGAACACAGCCCGTATTGCGAGCGTGACTTTCGTTCGCCAGAACTGCAAGCACCTGTAGATGAGTCCGGTGCATTTCCAATTGACATTCGAAAGGAGGGCATGATCCACACGGTCACCTATGCCCGCCACCCTTTTGATGTGGTCGGATGGGATGGCTATCATTTTCCCTACGCTTTCTCCATCCACGATTTCGAGCCCATCACAGGAAGGGTACACCAGCCTCCACCGGTGCACCAAACGTTCGAGACCAACGCCTTTGTGATTTGCAGCTTCTGCCCGAGGCTCTATGACTATCACCCCAAGTCGATTCCGGCGCCCTACAACCACAGCAACATCGATTCAGATGAAGTCTTGTACTATGTGGAGGGGAACTTCATGAGCAGAAAGGGCATATCGAGGGGCGACTTGACGTTGCACCCCGGTGGCATTCCTCACGGTCCGCACCCCGGCACCTACGAAGGCTCCATTGGAAAGACCGGAACCGCCGAACTCGCCGTCATGGTGGACACTTTCCGTCCACTGCGGCTGACCCAACAGGCCATCGACATCGAAGACAATGGTTACCACACCAGCTGGCTTGGATATACCCCCCAAAAAATCGACTGAACCCTGCAATGAACATGGAACAGCAAAATCAGCAACCCGAAATCGTGGTTCCCGAAGCCGAGGACTTCCTGCCCCTTTTGGGCACCGACCACATCGAGCTCATCGTAGGCAATGCCAAGCAAAGCGCCTATTACTACATGCAAGCTTGGGGATTCAAGCCACACGCTTTCAAAGGCTTAGAAACCGGAAATAAGGAGAGCGTGAGCTATGTGTTGCGCCAGGACAAAATCACATTGGTGTTGACGACTCCGTTGGTCGCAGATGGCCCACTCAACGACCACCTCAACCGGCACGGAGATGGCGTAAAGGCGGTTGCACTGTGGGTCGATGACGCCGAAAAAAGCTGGAAGGAAACCACCTCCCGCGGCGCTGTCAGCGTTTTTGCGCCCGAGACGCGGGAAGACAGCCACGGAAAAGTCGTTCTCAGCGGCATTGAGACTTATGGCGACACCATTCATGTGTTCGTCGAGAGAAAGGACTACAAAGGAGTCTTCCTCCCCGGTTACCAACCTTGGGCCCCCAAAGGGAACGTGGAGCCTGTTGGCCTCAAATACATCGACCACATGGTGGGCAACGTGGGCTGGGGTGAGATGAACACCTGGTGCCAGTTTTATGCCAAGGTGATGGGCTTCGCCCAGCTCGTTTCTTTCGACGACAAGGACATTTCCACCGAATACACCGCCTTGATGTCCAAGGTGATGAGCAATGGAAACGGCCGCATCAAGTTTCCCATCAACGAGCCTGCCGAAGGCCGCAAAAAATCCCAGATCGAAGAGTACATCGACTTTTACCAAGGTGCTGGTGTCCAACACATTGCTGTGGCCACCGACAACATCATCGAAACGGTCACAGAGTTGCAGCGGCGGGGCATTGAGTTCCTTCAAGTGCCCAGTACTTACTACGAAACCGTGCTGGATCGGGTAGGAGAAATCGACGAAGACCTCGCCCCTTTGAGCGACCTCGGCATTCTCATCGACCGCGACGACGAAGGCTACTTGCTGCAGATTTTTACGAAGCCTGTCGTAGACCGGCCCACCATGTTCTTCGAAATCATCCAGCGCAAGGGTGCCCAAAGCTTTGGCAAGGGCAACTTCAAGGCGTTGTTCGAAGCCATAGAACGGGAGCAGTCCCTGCGTGGCACCCTCTAACGCACAATCCCAAGTGGCCCTTCGTTGGGCCAATGTCTCCGTCTCGATCGGAGACAAACCCGTGCTGCACGACATCAATTTGGAAGTCGCCGCTGGAGGCACCTTGGCGTTGGTGGGAGAAAGTGGCTCGGGCAAAACCATGTGCTGCATGGCCGCCTTGGGTTTGCTGCCTTCGGGAGGGCGCTTGACCCAAGGTGAGGTTTCAGGCCTCGGTGGCGTTTGGGCCCAGAGTGGCGGCGGACAGACCTCCGCCATCCCCAGGGGCCATGGCGTGACCATGGTGTTTCAAGAACCCATGACCAGTTTGGACCCGACCATGCGTTGCGGTCAACAGATTGCAGAAGTCATTCGAAGGCACAACGGCTCAGATGCCCGACAAGCCAAGCAGCGTGTGATGGCGCTGTTCGAGGAAGTGCAAATGCCGGACCCTGCGCGCGCTTGGTCCGCATACCCCCATGCGCTGTCTGGAGGACAAAAGCAACGGGTCTTGATCGCCATGGCACTGGCCAACGACCCGGACCTCATCCTGGCCGACGAGCCCACCACCGCCCTTGACAGCACGCTGCGTGCGGAATTGCTCGGCTTGCTTTCTGAGATCCAGCGCAAGCGCGGTTTGGCACTGGTGCTGGTCACCCACGATATGGAAGTGGTGGAGCGCGCAGCGGACCACGTCGCTGTGCTGCGCCATGGGCGGGTGGTGGAGCAGGGCCGTGTCGGGCAAATTCTGGCAAATGCACAGCACCCCTATACCCGCGGCTTGTTGGCCTGTCGGGTGCCCAAACAAGGCCGCCCGAGCCCACTGCCTGTGCTCACAGACTTCCTGGAAGGCGGCAATCCAAGTGTTCAAGAGACCGGCCAAATCACCATGCCCGACGCAGACCAGCCCGTGTTGCTCGAAGTCGATGGGGCTTGGAAAAGCTATGCTGACAGCACCGTTCCGGCCATGGCCGACGTGAGCCTGCAGTTGGCGCGTGGCGGCACGTTGGGCGTCGTAGGGGGCAGCGGCTGTGGAAAGACCACGTTGGCCCGGGCCATTTTGGGGCTTCACCGCTTGGACCAAGGCACCATTCGCATTGGAGGCCGGTCTGTAGAAGGCCTCGCGCCGGACCAATTGCAGCACATTCGTTCCAATGTGGGACTGGTCTTTCAAGATCCACGTGCCGCACTCAATCCCACCCGCAAAGTGGGTGCCGCCATCCGCGAAGTTTTGGTGAGGTGGGGACACGATCGCGACAGCGCAGCGCAAGAAGCCCGCCAACTCATCGCATCTGTTGGCCTCGAAGAAGATGCGCTCGACCGCAGGCCCGACGCATTTTCGGGTGGACAAAGACAGCGCATTGTCATCGCCCGTGCGCTGGCCGCCAACCCGCAACTGCTCATTTGCGATGAAGCTGTGGCGGCATTGGACGTCAGTGTCCAAGCACAAGTCCTCAATTTGCTGGTCAAACTCAAGGAAGAACGGGGACTGGCGCTGTTGTTCATCAGCCACGATTTGGGGGTCGTTCGCTACCTGTGCGACCACACCGTGGTCATGGATCAGGGGCGGGTTGTTGAGTCCGGTGTTTCCGATGCACTGTGGTCCACTCCAAACCATGAAGTAACCCGTAGACTTCAGGCGGCCGGAGGGGGTTCTATTGCCTAATTTCGGGCCATGTCCGAAACCGCCCTCGTCACAGAGGTTCTGCACGGCCACGTCGCCTGCTGGACCCTGAACCGACCGAAGCAGCTCAATGCCCTTAATGGCGCGCTTATAGCCGCCTTGGGAAAAATGGTAGAAGAGGTGCAGCAGCGCGACGAAGTCCGCTGTATTGTGCTCACTGGTTCTGGAGAAAAGGCCTTCGTTGCAGGAGCCGACATCAAAGAGTTCGCCAATTTCAACAGCGCTGAAGGGCGTGAGCTTGCTGAGCGCGGACAGCGAACGTTGTTTGACGCGATTGCACTTTCTGCCAAGCCTTTCGTCGCTGCTGTCGGTGGGTTTGCACTCGGAGGCGGATTAGAACTCGCCCTCTCCTGCCATGTCAGAATTGCCTCTGGCAATGCGCGCATGGGCTTGCCAGAAGTCACCCTCGGCCTCATTCCTGGATACGGCGGCACCCAGCGTTTGTCCCGCATCATAGGACGGGGACGTGCCATGGAGATGATCCTCTCGGCGCGGATGATCAAGGCCGAGGAGGCCTTGACCAATGGACTGGTCAGCAAAGTCGTCGAACGCGAGGCGCTGTTGGAAGAGGCCCTCAAGATGGCGGGCAAACTCGCTGCCAACAGTCCAAAGGCACTGCAAGCTGCCATCCATGCGGTCCAAGCCAGTGGATCGCCCGAAGGCTATGAAGTGGAGATTGACCAATTCGGTCGATGCTTCGCCAATGAAGACTTCAAAGAAGGCGTTGCAGCCTTCCTCGAAAAGCGCAAACCAGAATTTCCAGGGCGATGAGCGAATCAACACCACTGCGGGTTCGAATTGCCCGAACGGGAGGTGCAGCACTGCCAGAATATGCGACTCCACTGAGCGCCGGAATGGACCTGCGCGCCCGGTTGGATGCCCCCGAAGTCCTCGAGCCAGGAGCGAGAACACTCGTGCCCACCGGCTTGCACATCGAATTGCCGCAAGGGCATGAAGCGCAAGTGCGGCCCCGCAGCGGACTGGCCTACAAGCATGGACTCACCGTGCTCAACGCGCCAGGCACGATCGACGCCGATTACCGGGGTGAAATTGGGGTATTGCTCATCAACCTCGGACAAGCGGCATTTACCATTGAACCGGGCGAGCGCATTGCCCAACTCGTCGTCGCCCCTTACACCCGTGTGGAGTGGGCGGCCGTTGAAAACACCGCTGAACTCGCCGTCTCAGAAAGGGGCGCGGGTGGGTTTGGCCACACCGGAACCTCATGAACCTCATCATACCCATGGCCGGCCGGGGAAGCCGGTTGCGTCCCCATACCCTCACCGTACCTAAACCGCTGGTGCACGTTGCTGGAAAGCCCATCGTGCAGCACCTGGTGGAGGACTTGGCTGCGATGAGTCCGAGGCCATTTGACAACATTGCGTTTGTCATCGGCGACTTTGGTGAGGCTGTGGAGGCTGACTTGCTGGCCCTTGCAGCCAAGCTGGGCGCCAAAGGCCACATCCGCCATCAAGACCAGCCTCTGGGCACCGCCCATGCGGTCTGGTGCGCCAAAGAATTGCTCGAAGGCGAAACTGTGGTCGCCTTTGCCGACACGCTGTTTCGCGCAGATTTCCAGTTGAATGCGGAAGCCGATGGCCACCTGTTTGTCAAGCGAATCGAAGACCCCCGTCAATTTGGGGTGGTCGTACTCGACGGATCTGGTGCCATTGTGGAATATGCGGAAAAGCCCGAAACTCCCGTTTCAGACTTGGCCATGATCGGCATTTATCACTTCCGGGACGGCGCTGCATTGCGCCGAGAAATTGACGTCCTCATCGACACCGACATGCGCAAGGGTGGCGAATTTCAGTTGCCCGATGCCTTTCGGGCGCTCACCGAACAAGGCGCGCGATTCATGCCGGGAGAAGTCGACGATTGGATGGATTGTGGCAACCGCAACGCCACAGTCGAAACCAATGGCAGGATGCTCGAATTCCTCGGAGACCAAGCCACCACCTCACCCGATGCCACGGTTGAGAACAGCGTGATCATACCGCCGTGCATCATCCAAGAAGGCGCCGTCATCCGCAATGCCGTGGTTGGACCACGGGTCACGATAGGGCCGCATTCTTGTGTCGAAGACAGCTTGCTTCGCGATTGCCTCATTGGTGGGCATTCCCACATAGAAGGCGCCCGCCTGACCGAATCTATGGTCGGCAACCATGTGCGCATCGTTCGAAAAGCTGAAGACATCAGCTTGGGCGACTACTCTGAATCCACATGATAAAACGTTCTCCATACCCATGGTGCCTCGGCATGGTGCTGGCCGCTGCCTTGGGGGGGTGCGGGATGCTGGGCAAGACCAGCAGCAGCTCTTCCGAAGGACTCGGTGAAGTTGATGGTGCGTTTCATGCGGCCTATTACAAGGCCCAAGTGGCCAAGGTGAAAGGCGACCAATCAGGCGCACGAGAGGCCCTGTTGGCCTGCCTCGATGCCGACCCAGAGTCTGCTGTGGTGCACTTTGAACTTGCGCGCATCGAGCGCTTGCAAGGCCAATGGACCGCCGCCATGAGCGCGGTGGAACGCGCCGTAGCATTGGACGACAACAACCCTTGGTATTACCGGGAATTTGCCGAAATCGCCCTAGAATTGGGGCGCAATGATGAGGCCGATGCCGCATTGGAGTGGCTGCTCATCCACAAGCCTGAAGACGATGTAGCCGCCATGATGTTGCTGGACCTCCGCAGTGCCGAAGGACGCTACGAAGAGGCTGCAGAAGTGGTCGACGTGCTTGAAAAAGAATGGGGACCTGATCCAGAATGGCATTCTGAGCGCCACCGCCTGCACTTGGCCAGTGGCGACATAGAAGCGGCGATTGAAGACCTGGCGAACTTGGAAAGGGACTTTCCAGAATTGGTAGAAGCTCCGTTGCAGCGCGCCCGGATTCTAACTTCGTTGGGCCGTGAGGCTGAAGCAGAAGACGTCTTGCGCTCCGCACTGAACCGGACTGGAAATGGCCGCTTGCATCTGGAGTGGGCCCACTTGCTCACCACCAAAGGTGAAACAGAGGCCGCCCGTGTACATGTGCGGTCTGCTTTTGCTTCTGATGATGTTCCCCTTGCAGAAAAGGCCGACATCGCATGGACCTACATAGAACTGGCTGAACTCCAAACGGACCTCCAAACTGAAGCCCAACAGTTGGTGGACCTTCTGCTCGAAGCCTATCCCAATGCCGCTCCGCCCTTTGAATTGCAGGCCGCATTGTATGACATCCAAGGGCGCAATCTGGAAGCCTTGGACGCGTTGAGCGAAGCCTTGGACCGCGACCCAAATTCGGCAGACCGCTGGCTTGAAGCCTGTCAATTGGCCATCGGCGCCAAAGAATGGTCCCGCCTCGACGGTTTTGCTGAGTCTGCAGGTGGACTGTTCCCCAGCCTTCCGGTGTTTCCCTATTTCCGCGGCATGGCATTCATGGAGCTCGGAGATGACAAGGCCGCTGAGCGCGAACTCAAAGTGGCGCGCAACCTCATTGTGGACCGGCCCGAATTTGAGTCTGACGTGCTCGTCATGCTCGCCCAAATTGCCCACGACAAGGGCGACCACCCAGCTTCCGACAGCTGGTTCGACATGGCCATAGAAGCCCATCCGCAAAACATCCTCGCCCTCAACAATTACGCCTACTACCTGGCTTTGCGCAAGGCCAAGCCCGATCAAGCGGTGGAAATGGCGGCCCGTGTGGTGGCCCTGTCTCCTGGAGATGCCAACTTCGAAGACACCTACGCCTGGGCCCTCTATGTGGCAGGCGATTTCGAAGAGGCGTTGACCTGGATTGAATTGGCGCTTTTTCACGAAGGTGAGCGCCCTTCGGCAACGGTTCTGGAGCACGCCGGTGACATCCTCAAGGCGCTGGGCCGCTCAGAGGAAGCCCGCGAAAAATGGCAAGCTGCCATCGACGCAGGAGGTGACGAAGCGGCCATTGGTCCCAAACTCAACGCTGAATGAGGAGTCTGCTGTTGTTGTTTTCAGTCCTGCTGCTCGCCGGATGCACCAACATGCGGCGGCTTGAAAAAGGCAAGCCCATTCGCTCGGAAAGTGCAACTGGCATTGTGCGCAAGCACTTGGCAACACTGGCCAAACCCGAGTGGGCCGGCATGAAGCTGCAAGTTGAGGTGGACTTCAATGGAGAATCCAGCGCATTCAAGGTCAATGCCCGCTTGCGCCGCGATTCGGCCATTTGGTTGAGCGTTACACCGGCGCTCGGGGTGGAAGCCGCCCGCATCTTGTTGACCAAAGACTCTGTCTTTTTCCTTTCAAAAGTGCCCGGAAACCGGTTTGGGTATGTCGGAGGGTATGCAGCGTTTGACAGCCTTCTTGGCACCTCACTGACCTACGATATGGCCCAACATATCCTCTGTGGTGAAGGCATCAATCTCCTGGATGATGAGAGCAAATACATCTCCAAGGTCGATGGCCGAGAGCACCTGTTGATCAACAAATACAAGCGGCGGGTAAGGCGGCTTGTGGGCGTAAAAGAAAAGGAGATCAACCCCAACGACAGCCTTTCTGTTGAAGCCACGATTGAAGTTCAAGAAAGGGTGCTCAGCCGGTCCGATGACGAGGACCTGCTGGTGAAACGGTATTGGTTTGATGGCTTGGGATATCAACTGACCAGAACGCGGTTTGACGACCTGTTCAACGGACGTTCTATTGAAATCAGCCACGGCGGATTTGAGCCCGAAGCAGGCGGTTGGATTCCGCACCGTACGGGTTTGACCATCGCATCACCCGAAGGGACACAGAGCATCGGCATTGAGATTTTGAGGGCCCGCTATGGCAAACCATACCCCATGCCCTTTTCCATTCCAGAAGAAGTAGAGCGCAGGGATGGACTTTAAGCGCTTCCCTCGGATTGCATCTCAGGCGTTGCTGCTCTTGGCTGCACTCACCCTGATGGGTACGGCTTGGGCCCAAGGCAACAAGAAGTCGGAATTGGAGGCCGAACGCAATGCGATATCGGCCCGCATAGCTGCGACTCAAGCCCTCATTGAAGACGCCCGTGACGATCAGCAGCGCACCACCCAAGAACTTTCATTGCTCAAAGAGGAACTCAACCTGAGACAGAAGTTGCTGTCCAACCTCCGACAGGAGCGCAGGGCTGCGGAACGCCGGCTGGACAACCGCAAAACCCGCGTGGAGGGGGCGGATGGCCAACTCAAAGCCCTCAAAGAAGAATACGCCGAAATGATCCGTGTGGCCGCGCGATTGGAACAGGGAGACGCCCTGTGGGGAATGCTGCTCGACGCAGAAAACACCGCCCAGGCTTTCCGACGGCTCCTCCTCATCGAAGAATACGGACGCACGCGCAAGCAGCAGGCCGAACGCATTGCACATTCCACCGCTGCTCTCAGGGAAGAGCTCAACGGTCTCAGACAAGAGCGGGCGGCCTTGGTTGGGGTTGAAGCAGAACTGAGGTCCGCACGCGACGAAGCCAAAAGCGGCGCGCGACGACAAGAGTCCCTCCTTTCTGAACTGCAGTCTCAAGAGCGCCGCCTCAAGGATCAGCTCGCGACAGAGGAAGCGCGGCGCGCACAACTCGGGAAGGCCATTGACCGCCTGATTGCCGAAGCCAACCGCTCGTCCTCCTCGGAGGCCGGATTTGCAGCCACGCCTGAAGGCCAAATCATCGGGGCCGAATTTCAAGCCAACAAAGGGAAGTTGCCCTGGCCTGTGGCCGAAGGTGTGATCACTGGGCGGTTTGGCACACACAACCACCCCACCCTTCCCGGCATCAAAATTGAGCGGCGCGGTGTGGACATTGCCACTTCAGCGGGGGCGGCTGTTTCTGCTGTATTCAGCGGCCGCGTCTCCAATGTCATCGGCATTCCCGGAGGCGGAATGGCGGTCATGGTGGACCATGGCTCTCACCGCACCGTCTACGCCAACCTTGCGCAGGTCTCCGTGGAGGATGGACAAGACATCCGAACAGGTCAGCGCATCGGTACCGTACTCGACCTCGGAACCGGGCACAGGGCACATTTCGAAGTCTGGGATGCCGGTGGAAGCGCGCCACTCAACCCCGAATTGTGGATTGCCCGATGAAGTATGCCCTCGTCGGAAACCCCAACTGTGGGAAAACGTCCCTGTTCAATGCCCTCACCGGGTCGCGGGCAAAAGTGGCCAACCTTCCCGGCGTCACGGTAGACCCCATCATGGCGAGACTCCGCACCAAAGGAGGGATGGACGCCGCTGTGGACCTCATCGACCTGCCGGGAACATACAGCCTTCACCCCAAGGCGCCCGACGAAGCCGTAACACGCGATGCGCTGTTCGACCCGAACCATGCCTACCGGCCCGATGGCCTTGTTGTGGTCATGGACGCAGCCAACCTCAAGCGCAACCTCTACCTCACGCTGCAGGTCCTCGATTTGGGCTTGCCGTCTGTCGTGGTGGTCAATGAAACCGCCCCAACGAGTTGGTCCAAGTCCGCCTTGGAAGCGGCCCTCGGGTGTCCAGTGATTCCGGTGCACGCCTTGAATGGCAAAGGCACAAAAGCCCTGAAGGAAATGCTCTCCGAAGGCCGCATTGCGCCCAGCAGCGGAGGGCCTCAGCCCGACAGTGCCAAGGGGTGGCGTTCCCGTGTCGACCTCACGGCTCTGGAAGCAGCACTCCCCAATGTCAGCCCCTCGGGAATGGACCTATTGGTCACCGCAGACGACACGCCAGATTGGCTGGATGCCGCCTCAAAAATCACGCTGGCAGCCGTCCGTTCTGATACCGGATGTGGTGCCGCAGAACTGCAGTTGGGCGAGGCCGGGCACCGCAGCAGGCAGGTCCGTGAAATTGCCACCCAGGCCCTCGGCCAGAACCCGCCGGCCAGCCGAAGCATCAGTGCCCGGATCGACCGCTTGCTCACGCACAGGGTGGCAGGGCCGCTCATTTTATTGGGGGTGTTCTTCTTGATTTTCCAGGCGGTTTACGCATGGGCGACCTGGCCCATGGACCTGATCGATGCTGGCATGGGCTGGCTTATGGGCGCGTGCCGCGCGGCATTGCCCGCCGGATGGTGGACCGACCTCATCGTAGACGGCCTCCTCGCCGGTCTCGGTGGCGTGGTGATTTTTGTACCACAGATTGCCCTTTTGTTTGGGGCTGTGGCTGCATTGGAAGAGAGCGGATACATGACGCGGGTTTCCTTCATGAACGACCGCTGGCTGCGCAGCTTGGGACTTGATGGGCGGTCGGCCATTCCCCTTTTGGGTGGTTTTGCCTGTGCCATCCCAGCCATACTTGGCGCGCGCACCATTCCTGGCAAACGCGAGCGCTTGCTGACCATCCTCATCACCCCATGGATGACCTGTTCTGCAAGGCTTCCTGTATACCTCTTCCTCATCGGATTTGTGGTGCCGTCACAACCGTGGGGGCCCGGTGGACTGCTCAACCTTCAAGGCGTCTTTCTCTTCTGCATCTATGCCGCGGGATTGCTGGCTGGGCTTCTGTTGGCGTGGATCCTGCACAAGGGCATTCCCAAAGCCGCCCCGACCCAGTTCCTGCAAGAATGGCCGCCATATCGGGTGCCCTCCTTGAAGCGCACGCTGGAACAGGTGTGGATGCAAGCGCGGGGATTTGTGGAAGGTGCAGGGAAGGTCATCGTGATGGTTTCCATCATTTTATGGGTGCTCTCCAATACCGCGCCCGGTGGATTCGAATCCACAGATGCCACCCATGCAGCCCGCGTCGAAACCCTCACGACTTCTGGGGCCACTCCAGCGCAGCTGACGCAAGCCGAACGCGACTGGCAAGCTGACCGCATGGGCGCTTCGTGGTCCGGGCGGTTGGGCGACTTTATCGAGCCCGTCATTGCACCCTTGGGATATGACGGCCGCATGGGCGTCGCCCTCATCGCTTCTTTTGCCGCGCGTGAGGTCTTTGTGGGCACCATGGCGACCCTGTATGCTGCACCTGACAGCGATGAAGGCATCGGACAATTGAAGGCGCGTTTGGGCAAGGAAATCAACCCCAACACAGGACGTCCAGTGCTGGGCGCTGCGACCGCCATGTCGCTCATCGTATTCTATATGCTGGCCATGCAGTGCATCTCCACAATCGCCATTGTGCGGCAAGAGCTGGGCAGTTGGAACATGGCCGCATTGCAGGCCTTGGGCATGACTGTGGTGGCTTACCTCGCCGCTTGGCTAACCTACGCGGGCCTCAGCTGATGGGCTTGACCCACATCTGATCGGCTTGTTCTCGGCGCAAGGCCACCACATGGCCTCCGGCTGAAACCGCCATGGGATCGCCGAGTGGGGCAATGTGTCTGACTTCAATGTCCTCTCCAACGGTACAGCCCATTTCCATCAAAGCCAACATCCCTTCTGGGGCGTCGATTCTGGTGAGGGTGCCCCGTTCTCTGGCAGCCAGATCACTGAGTCGTTTCAGATCCATGTTGCAAGCTCGTTCAAGTGATTCACCTGTGCCCTCCCCTGAAGGGGGGATTTTGCGCACGGCAACTACAAAACAGAAAAAAACCCGGCTCGAAAGCCGGGTTTTGTGGTGGGTCATACTGGACTCGAACCAGTGACCTCTGCCCTGTCAAGGCAGCGCTCTGAACCAGCTGAGCTAATGACCCTCTGCTGAAGCGGACGGCGAATATACAATGCGCAAGCCTCTCTGCGGCCCCCATAGACAGACAACCGGAAGAT
>JAKMCX010000122.1 GCA_022428285.1 Flavobacteriales bacterium | reverse complement strand
GCTTTCGTAAGTGGCATTGTGGGAGTAGTGAGGAAGTGATCTTTCAGATCTGCCTCTTTTCCCTAATGTCCACGCCCATTTCCCACCACCATTTTCGTTGTCCGTTAGGACAAAATGCTGCCAACATTTTGGTCATGCTATAGGACAAAACTCTCGCGAATTTTCTTTCGCGGTATTGGGCGCCTGAAGAATTCCCCTCGGGGCACAGGCCTTTAGGAAGATCGTCTTGTCCGTTAGGACAAAATGCCGTCCGATTTTCGGCAGTTATTGGCGCCTGAAGAATTCCCCGCGGGGCACAGGTCTTTTTGGGGAAAGTTATCCCGTCTGTCAGGACACAATGCTGTCCGATTTTCAGCAGAGTCGTATCACCAACGATTTCATGTCGCCATGAGCGGCTTTATGCGATTGACGCATGATCCAAGAACTTTGTGCTATCGAATGCACATATGGTGACGTGATCGTCAAGCCGGGCCATTCTGGGTGGATGCAGTTATCAATGACTGCTACGTCGCCCGCCGGATGACGGTATCACCATTCTTGGATGCCTGAAGAGTTCCCAGTTTTCAACTGGGCACAGGTCTTTCGCCCCTGCCCGCCAACCCGCCATCGGCAATTAGGGCGAATTAGGGCGAGTGGTGTGTGGTCATGACCAATCCCATAGGTCATAATGTGAGTAGTCGCGGATGGACTTATGGCCGCACTCCCAATGGCGGGCTGACTGCCAGGGCCGAATCAAAGCATCGTCAAGAGTCGCGGATGGACTTATGGCCGCACTCCCAAATGGCGGACTAATTGCCAGAGCCGAATCTGAGCATCGTTACGCTTGGATTTACGGCCGCGCTCCCAAATGGCGGACTGACGACCAGAGGCAAGAGACAACAAGAAGTTTCGCTTGGGTTTACGGCCGCGCTCCGAAATGGCGGACTGACGACCAGAGGCAAGTCAAAATTGTGCGCATGGATTTACGGCTGCGCTCCCAAATGGCGGACTGACGATCGGCGGCGCTTCAAGGTTTCTTCAGGCCCATGGTTGTGGGCGCAGATTCAGGTCTTCCATCCCCGAATTCCACCTTCAGCTTGCCGAGCGCTTTCTCGAGCAAGGTTCTGTCCAAGTACTTCGTGAAGGCATCTCCTGGGTTTTCCGTGCCAAGGACTTTCTCAAGGTCTACATGGCCGCCCTTGACTTTGTCTTGGACCCATAGGTCCGCAGTTTTGAGGTGCCTGATCTTACCTAGACCCCTCCTGCGGCTTATGCCTATGGCCGCAGTTGCGTCCGAATGAACTCTGGGTCTGAGGGACCAGTTCATGTCCGCTGCCAAAGAGCAAAGCCCAATGGCCTGCGCCATCCCGGAGCTGATGCCACCGAGTTCGGCTTCACCGGATGAAAGGGCAATGGTCGACTGGGTCTTCGACCAATGCTTCACCATCCCGGTGCCGATGAGTGCGCATCCGCCTGACGTCGATCTCCTGGTGACAGAACAACCAGCGAAATCTGTGTCGCAGAAAACATCGATGTGAGTTGCTGGAGTTTCAGCAAAATCATAACGATAAACCAGTCGTTTTCTGCCGGCAAGGTAGCGACCGAGTCTTTTCAACTTCAACAAAGACTGGTCGTTCGGCGCTGCAAGCTCCCGGCACAATTCCTTTGAGGAGAAGGAAATGTCCGGCGTGTCCTGGGCCAGGTAGTTCGCACGCGCCGATAGGGCTCGGAATATCGTGGCGTCGCTCTCGCTGAGCTTGCCCACCCCGGATTCCCTCTCGAATGCTTTAACAGCCTTTGCGCCAGCGCGCTTCTTGTATTTGTTGGCCATTTTCTTGAGGGCATTCATAACCTCAGGTGCGTGCATGTCCTCGATGAGTACATTCCGGCGGAATGGGAATTCACCTTGACATCTGTGTGCACAGCACTCATCAAATACCGAGCTGTCAATGAGAGCCTGTACTTGATCCAATCGAACCACAGTACGGTCGCCCTCGAGCTTGGCATTTGCAATCCGGACCATAGCCGACCTGAACTTGTCAATTTGATCCTGATTGTGAAGTTCCGCATGTCGAGTTCTTCTGGCCTTCAGCACATCAGAACTTTTGCCCGTGAAGTTGCATGACCTGGGCGAGACATCTTTCCACCCCTGAGAGGTTGGAACTTTGGCAGATGGATGAAATCCATAAACCAATGAGTACGCTGGTACTCCGTGGACACA
>JAKMCX010000119.1 GCA_022428285.1 Flavobacteriales bacterium | reverse complement strand
GGCCCCCTTCTGCCTTGACGATGATGGACTCCAAGTCTTCGGCGTTGCGGAAGTCGCCCACCACTTGAACGGTGCGTCGGCGTCCATCCATCAGAATGTCTCCTCCAGAAATGGACAGGTTTTCTTGACCAATGGCCTGGGCGATGTCGTTGAAGCTGACAAGCATGGCTTCTGCCCGTAGGTGGTCCACTTCGACCTCCATTTCCTTGGCGTTGACACCGCGGATTTCCGCTTCGTTGATCTGTTCTACGTCTTCGATTTGATCTTGAAGAATTTCGGCATAGTCCTCCAGTTGGTCGATGGGGTAATCACCGGACAGGTTGACCTGCATCACGGGAACCAACTCGGTAAAGTTGAGGTCGAAGATGTTGGGGTCGCTGGGCAGGTCGTCTGGAAAACTGGGGTCGCTCATGGCGATGTCGACCTTGTCTTTGACCTTTCTCAATGCCACCTCTGGTGTGACGGAGAAGTCAAATTTGATGTCAATGGAGCTGTACCCCTGTTGGCTCGTGGAGATGATCTCGTCGATGCCTGTGATGCCCTTGAGCTCTTTCTCAATGGGGCGGGTGATGAGCTTTTCGATGTCCCCGGGACTGTTGCCGGGGTATGGCGTTCCTACAAAGACCTCGGGAACAACCACTTCAGGGAAGCTCTCCTTGGGTACAGTGATGTAGGACGAAATACCGGAGATCAAAATGATCGCGATCAAGACCGCCACGGTAGTGCGGTTTTTGATGGAGGCGGTACTCAGGCCGAATTCCTTGGGTTTCTTGGAGTCCATGGGGTAGGGGTCGCTTGGGAGTCGCTTGGAATACAGCGTGTTTAGCGGATGACTTGAATGGCCTCACCTTCTACGACTTGTCCTGCGCCGCGGTCGATGATGGTCATGCCTTGTGTGACGCCCTCTAGGATGAGCACTTGGTCGCCGGCAGAGGGGCCAATGGTCACGGCTTGCCTGATGGCTTTGCCACCTTCCATCATGTAGATGAAGTCTTGTCCTTTGCGGTTTTGCAGAATGAGGCTCGAAGGCACGGCGATGGCACTGTCGAGGTGGAGGTCGTTGATGCGGAGCGCAGCAAACTCGTTGGGCAACAAATCGTTGTTTTCGGGTATGGGCACCACGATTTCAAACGTGCGGTTTGCTGGCTCGATGTAACGTCCAACGCGGGCGATGGCGCTGGTCAGCGTATCGCGCCCGGCCATCACGATGTCGACCCTTTGTCCGGCCTTCACCTTTCCCACATAATGATCACTGACCATGGCCCGCACATACATGTCGTTCAAATCCATGATCCGAGCAACGGGCATCCCCGGCGAGGCCATGCCCCCTTCCTTGGCGAAAATGCGGTCGACGGTGCCTGCAAACGGGGCGGTGACCGTCCCGAAATCTACTTGCTCCGAAAAGGCTGCGATGCTCTCTTGGAGCGCCTTGACGTTGGTGCGGGCTTCGAGAAGCTGGACCTCTGTGCCAATCCCCTGCTCCCAGAGGCGCTCTTGTCGGGACAAAACGTCCTTTGCCAAAGTGAGGCGGGTGTTTAATTCGTCCTGGTTTCTGGCCACAGCATCGTTGTCGAGTTCTATCAGAACTTGGTTTTTTCTGACGGCCTGACCCTCTTCGACGCGGATGCGCAGAATGGTGCCTTGTGTCATTGGAAACACCTGCGCGAGGCGGTCCGTTTCCACGTTGCCCTGAACGGTAAAGAAGTGGTCAAATGGGGCGAATTCGGCCGTGATCGTGGTGACTTTTCGGGCTTCGGAAGCGGTGGAAGCGGCGGCTTCGGTTGCGGCTGGGGCGCCTTCTGGCGCGGAACCACCACATGCGGTCAGCAGCACGGCGGTGGTGAAGAGGAGGGTTGAGCGGATCATGTTGATCAGGCGTTGAGGGAACGTTCGAGGCGGAGGTGGGCGTTGAGCCAGCGCAGTGTGGCTTGGGTGTGGTTGGCTTGGGCGTTGACCAATTGGTTTTGGGCCTGGGTCATGTCAAAGCTGCTGGCCAGTCCTTCTTGAAACCGAATGCGGGTCCTGTTGAGGATGCGTTCAGCGAGGTCAAGGCTGCGTTGGGCTTGGACGCGTTGTTCCAGGCTGGAATTGTATTCAGACCGCGCAGCCCGGTATTCCAAGGTCGCGGCTTGGGTCAATTGTTCGAGTGCGGTTTCGGCGCGGTCACGCGTCAATTGAGCTTGGAGCACTTTTTCCTTGCCGCCGAAGCTGGACCAAATTGGAATGTTCATCTGGATCCCCACCAGTTGAATGGGGTACCAGCTGCCTGATTTAAAAAAGTCAAAGGCGTCGCGTTGGGCGTTGCGTTGGTTGGTGTAAAACGCGCTGATGCTGGGCATTCCGGCTGCCTTTTCATTGCGTATGCCGAGTTCTGAGAGTTCGAGGTTCTTCGACTGGGACTGAATTTCGGGCAAGCGGCCCGCGTCAAATGGCGTTCCCAGAACGGTGGCACCGTCAAAGGCTGTGGACAGGGTCTCAAAACTGTCTGAGAGGATGACGGTGGTTTCGACCGGCATTCCCACAGTGAATTTGAGGGCATCCAATGCCACAGATGCCATGCTTTCTGCTGTGGCGCGTTGTTGGGTCATTTCAGACACAGCGAGCTCGAGTTGGTCGGCGTCTGTGGACTCAGCGAGGCCTTCGGAGACGAGGGCACGCGTTTGATTCAATGCATCTTGAGCCAAAGCCTCTGCCGCTTTGAGAATGGCTACGTTTTCTCGGGCAGCCAATGCTGCTGCGTATCCTTCGCCCGCGGCGCGCCGAGCGTCGGCCACAGACTTCGACTCAGAAGCTTCCATGGCGGTAGCGTATGCTTTTGCGGCTTGTATACCCACGAAGTAACTCGGACTGAAGATGAGCTGGGTAGCGGTGATGCCCGCGGTCATGGTTTGTTCTGCTCCGAATTGGAATTCTTGAATGGCATTGGGGTCGGTGGGAGGGGCATCCAAGGCCACCCCTGTGGCTTGAGCGACACCGCCCAAGAAGGTGGTCAAGTAATCGGGAAAGCCGAAGACATCACCGCTCGATACTTGGGTCGGGATGTCGATGTAGCGGTTGTATTCTACCGAACCGCTCACTTGGGGAAATCCTGAAGCGATGATTTCGCGGGTGTTGCTCGCTGCTTCTTCGGTGTCAAAGCCCGCATAGCGAACGCTGTAAGCGCGTTGCGCTGCCAATGATTGGGCTTCTTCTAATGAGAGCCGCGTTCCTGAATTACCAGATGCAACTTGGCCAAAAACGGCGCCGTGCATCAGCAGTATGCTGGACAAAATGAGAAGTGTGCGCATGGGGTTGTGCGTGTTCACGATGTGTGGCGTTGACGGAGGTATTCCAGGCCCTTTTCAGTGGCGATTCCCCTCAGGTGATAGGTGTGCAGTTCCATCTGCAGCTCAGAAAGGGGCCTCCCAAACTCCTCAAGGGTGGCTGGATCGGTCATGGTTTGAACCATGGACATGTGCAGCCGAGAAATCAGCTTGGCATCAAAGTCTTTGCGGTAAAACCCTTCGAGTTGGCCGCGTTGAATGTTGCGCATCAGATAGCCTTGCATGGTTTCCATTTTGTGGCGTTGGAGGCGGTGCATGGCTTCGGGGTAATACTTCTGCAGGTCAAACAGCATGCTGGGGTGCATCTCCCGGAGTTCGGTTTGGAAATACTCCATGACGGCGATGACAGCGTCAATGGCGTTCGGGCCGCCTTCTGCCAGCACTTCGGTGCGCTCGGTTTGTCTGCTGCAGGCCTGATTGAACACCTGAAGCACCAAGTCTGCCTTGTCTTTGAAGTAGCGATAAAGGGTCTTCTTGGAAACGCCCAGTTGGGTGGCCAGGTCGTCCATACTGACCGCGCGAACCCCGAACCGCCGGAAGGACTTTTCACAACCCATGAGCAGCTCGAGGAGACGAGACTTTTGGGTAGAATCTGGGGTGTCGGGGGACATTATCGGCCGTTTCAGGCGGCAAAAATAGCCTGAAGCGTGCCCGTTGGAAACGAAACACTTGTTAAAACGTTTCCAGTGTTTCTTGTGAATGTTGATTCAGTCGAGGGAAATGCCCAGCCGGTGCACGAGCCCCTCAAGGTCGCCTTTCGAGAAACGCGCTTCCCGAACCTTGTTTTCGGCAGGGTCGATGTTCCACTCCGTGGCGGCGCGAAAATCACCTTCACGCAAGTCGGTGCGGTGAAAAATGGTGTCCCGCATCCGGCTGCCAGACCAATCGACTTTGCGTGCATCGGCACCAGAGAAATCGGCGCCGGTGAAATCGGAACCGTTGAGTTTGGCGCCGTTGAGTTCCATGTCACTCCAATCTCCAAAACCGGCCTTGCAATCTTGCAGTTCGATGTTGAGGAAGAAGGTGGTCAGGGTGTTCCAACGCAGCTTTTCGAGGTTGCAGTTGTCAAACTTGACCCCTTGCAGCTTGGCGCCGGTCCAGCGAACAAGGGTGAGGTCGCATTGATAGAAAGAGCATTGTTCGAAGCGGGCGTTGCGCCAATCCATTTGCCCAAAATCGATGCCCTTGAAGTGGCACGACTCGAAATGATGACCCGTCCAAGGCCCATTGGGCACAGCGGTTTCTCCTTCGGCTGTGCCAAAGGAGGTGTTGATCCATTCGTTCATGACAAAGCGCGGCGAATGAGGCGTTCGTCTGCCTTTTGGGCGATGGTGACTTTGAGCCTGGGTTCGGCTTCCATGGCGCGGCGAATGGCAAATTGGGCTTCGTCATTTCTGGCCCAACTCCGTCTGGCGATGCCGTTGTTGACGTCCCAATGCAGCATGGATGTCAGCTTGGCCTCTGTTTCGGGTAAACCGTCGAGCAGCATGCCGAAACCACCGTTCATGACTTCACCCCATCCCACGCCTCCGCCATTGTGCAGCGAAACCCAGGTGGCGCCGCGAAAAGCGTCTCCCACAAAATTCTGGACGGCCATATCTGCAGTGAAAGCAGAACCGTCATAGATGTTTGAAGTCTCGCGGTACGGTGAATCCGTTCCGCTCACATCGTGGTGGTCGCGGCCGAGGATCACAGGGCCAGAAAGTGCCCCGCTGGCAATGGCGTCATTAAAAGCCTTGGCGATGCGCATCCGCCCTTCTGCATCTGCATAGAGGATGCGGGCTTGGGACCCCACGACGAGCTTGTTGGCTTTGGCGCCGCGAATCCATTGGACGTTGTCGGCCATCTGTTGCTGGATTTCGCCCGGCGCATCCACCATCATGGCTTCTAGGACTTCGCAAGCGATGGCGTCGGTTTTGTCGAGGTCGGCGGGTTTGCCCGAAGCGCAGACCCAACGGAAGGGTCCAAAACCGTAATCGAAGCACATGGGGCCCATGATGTCTTGGACATAGCTGGGATAGCGGAAGGCTTCTCCATCTTCTGCCATGATGTCGGCTCCTGCTCTGGAACTCTCCAAGAGAAAAGCGTTGCCGTAGTCAAAGAAATACGTGCCCTTGGCCGTGTGTTGGTTGACAGCAGCGGCGTGTCTGCGGAGGCTTTGCTTGACGCACTCTTTGAACCCGTCTGGGTTTTCGGCCATCATTTTTTGGGCTGCTTCGAACGTGAGTCCAGCAGGGTAATATCCCCCGGCCCAGGGGTTGTGCAAGGACGTTTGGTCAGAGCCCAAGTGAATGTGGATGCCGGCTTCGTGAAAGTGTTCCCAGACGTCTACCACGTTGCCCAAATAGGCGTAGCTCACGGCCTCCTTGTTGTCCATCGATTGGGTGACCCTGTTGGCCAGTTCCGCGACGTCCTCTACCACGTGGTCCACCCAGCCTTGCTCGTGGCGTTTCCATGCTGCCGTGGGGTCCACCTCGGCTGTTACCGAAACCACACCAGCAATGTTGCCCGCCTTGGGTTGGGCACCGGACATGCCGCCAAGCCCAGCGGTCACAAACAGCTTTCCGGCGAGTGTGGGGTTTTCCGGGTCCAGGCGGCGGCCCGCATTGAGTACCGTGATGGTGGTGCCGTGCACGATGCCTTGCGGTCCGATGTACATGTACGAACCCGCGGTCATTTGGCCGTACTGGCTCACGCCTAGGGCGTTCATGCGCTCCAGGTCATCGGCGCCGCTGTAGTTTGGAATGACCATCCCGTTGGTCACCACCACGCGAGGCGCAGTAGGGTGGGATGGGAACAGGCC
>JAKMCX010000125.1 GCA_022428285.1 Flavobacteriales bacterium | reverse complement strand
TCGACAGGTTGAGGGACCTGCACCGCCATTACGGCATGTACCGTGAAGCCTTGGTTTCGCTCAAGCGCGAAGGCATCCAGGGGGCAGAGGAGATCCGTGAGATGATGTCGGGTTTCCGGACCAATCCGCCGGCGTCACTGGGCGGCGAGGCCATTGCCGAAGTGCGCGACCACCTCGAGGGATGGAACGGAATGCCCCCGTCAAATGTGGTGCAGTTCCTGACCAGCGAAGGCGCCTTGGTCACCGCCCGTCCGTCGGGCACCGAACCCAAAATCAAGTTCTATTTCTCGGTGCGCGCAGACTGGACAGAAGGCACAACACAGGCCGAAGCATGGGGAAAATTGGGCGCCCGCATCGCGGTTTTGGGCCGGGACTTGGGCGTCGAGGTCAGCGTTTGACCTCCGCTTCGTAGCAGTCGATCCAGGCCTGCAACGACATCCGTGCAAACGTCAATTTGAGGGCAGGAATGGCCGCTTCGAGCTGCGCCATGCGCTTGAACCGGACGCAGCCTTTGCCCATGTTGAGCTTGCCCAAATCGGCCGAATTCCAGTCGCCTTGAAAGGCTTGAAGCAGGGGAGGGTGTGCATACATCCCCAAGTGATGAAGGGACACGTGTCCTTTTGTGGAAGCCACAGAAATAAAGGGAAGGGGGGCCTTGGGGTTGCAATGGTACCCGTCGGGGTAGCGTGAATGGGGCACAGAGAAATGCACCATTCGGCCGTCGCTGTGCTCCAAAAACCCGCTGGGCAGCTCCGAGCGCAGGGCTTCAATCAAAGCAGCGACAGGTGCCTTGCGTTCTTCGGACAGGCCGTCCAAAAAGCCATCGACAGGGTTGGACTTCATGTTTAAAGTTGTGGAACCCAAGGGTCAATCAAAGGCAGCAGGGTGCGCGCTGTAGCATCCAACCACGGCCAAAGGTGGCTTTCTGAAACCCAAGTGCCGGGCATCCAACCAGTGCCGAGGGAACCTTGTATGACCAGCAGCAGGATGGACCAAAACAACCAAGACCGCCCCACCGAAAACACCAAACCAGCCATCCGGTCGAACGGCTTCAAGGCGGTGATGTCGACCATTTTCTCGAGCAACCGGCCCAGCAGATGCACCCCCACCGCCACCGCGATGAACGTTACCGCAAAAGAGAGGATGCCCAGGTATGATTTGCCGATGGCGAATTGCACATCGAGCCATTCGGCCGCCACGTCAGATCCGAACAGCGCGGCGTAAGCCCCCAGAAAAAGCGCCACCAATCCGGTGACCTCCAAAATGAGGCCGCGTCGGATCCCGCGCACCGCTCCCCACAAGAGGGGAATGGCCAGAACGATATCGAGGGGACTGATTCCTTCGGGCATGTCGATGTGCAATCTACGTTTCAGCGCATTAGTTTTTAGCCATGGTAGTGCTGGCGCGGGCTGTGGAGGTGTGGCCGCGCATTGTTCCATCATTTTGGTAGTCCAGGCACTTCTTTCTTTATCCACACCGCCTTCTTGCCGTATGTCCTTCCTCACATGCCGGCTGTAACACTGTAACGGTGTAACACCTCGCGTAACTGCCTGTTATTGTGTGCGTTGAGCGTTACAGTGTGGGTGTAACGCTTAAGAGCACTGTAACGCCTACAGAAAGTCAGGATCATACGCCTGCACGCCTACTGCATCCAGTGCCTTCTTCGCCTTTGCGGTCAATCCTAACTCCTTGAGCACGCCGAACCATCGTTGGCGTGTCTCCTGGAGGCACTTGTGCGCTGGATGTTCGCGCACCATCGTGTTGCCTTCGCGGCTTACTGTGGTGTACGTGATGCCTTCGGAGTCTACGGTGCTCTGCAGGTCTTCCAATTCATGCTTGAGGTTGGCAGCTAGATTAAGCAGCTCCCCCAAGCCTACGGTGTTGATGCCCGCAGATGTGCAATCGTCCACGATCTGCTGGCGGTATTGTTCGCGTGTCTTCATACACCTGAGTTACTCAATCTCAGGCAACCACAAACACCTAAAAAATTGGCTTGACTTTGCGCGATGGACACCGCCGATGTCCAACGCCTACAAAGTCTTTTTGGCGACCGCCTACCCCAGCCCGACCTTCCACATACTATGAAACACTTTCTCGCTTGCCTGGCGCTCTGCGCTTCTCTATCTGCCTCTGCACAAGGCGACAACTGCACTGTCCTCGGTATCCAAGATCTAACACAAATGGTCTTCCAACTCCAAACACAGCTCAATGCTCAAGATGCCACCATTGATAGTTTGCAGAATGCCGCGATGACGCGAGATAGCGTGATAGCAATCGCAATACACAAGGAGTTAAGCATTGATGAAGTCACGGGTGGTGATTTAAGTACGATTTACCTCGCTGGTGCCAACCTCGGTGATGCCGACCTCCGTGGTGCCAACCTCGGTGGTG
>JAKMCX010000094.1 GCA_022428285.1 Flavobacteriales bacterium | reverse complement strand
TTGTTGTGGTGAATGTGGCTGTCTAGAAATTGGGGGCTGTTCCGACGGATGGCGCTTGTGATCAACCGGATGCCTTCGTCTCCGTAGACCATGCCTTTGTATTCGGGCACCACAATGAGCGTGGGGCCGTGCACATTGAGCCGAGGGTCCATACCACTGGTGGACTTGCGTCCACGAGAAAGGGTAATGCGGCAATGGACACCGTCCCGCATGCCGTTGGCCTCGAGGGTCTTGAAAATCGCTTCGCGCACTTCTTGGCGCGCCGGAATGTCTGCGAAGGCCAGGGCGTGGGCAGAGTCAAGCAGCCGGTCGAGGTGTTCCTCCAGTTGGATGGCCTTGCCATCGGTGACCCGCAGGCCTTCCCACACGGCATCGCCGCCTTGAACCACACTGTCGAGTACATGGACCTTGGCGTCTTTCCGCGGTACAAGTCCATCTACCCAGCATTGGGTGCCTTCGTTGCGGGAATCGGGTTGGTTGAATTTGGCCATCAAATCGCGTGTTGAAGCAAGGTATCATAATGGACCTTGCACCGGTGGTGAAGGTCGGACAAATGATCAGGAACGTTGTAGGCGCGGGGTGGACGAACCTCCCATCCTGAGGAGGCGTGCACACCGCGGTACCACCAAGGAGCCCAAGGTCCATCTTCCGGCCTTGGGCCAGGGGGCCATTTCATCATGGCAGGGTCCCATTCCAAGCCCAAGGCACCACACAGCTGGCGAAGGACCTTTTCGGGAGCCGCTTGAAGGCGATCGCTGCAGACAACGGTGGGGGGATTTCCTGCCTCTGTGAGCCGTTCCAATAGACCGCACTGCAGCGCATAGCCAATGTCGTGCATGGAAGGCCGGTCGATGTGCGCGCGATAGGAGGACATGACCGCTGCAGGATTTCGAAACAAGAGGACATGCCGGTGGTCCTCAAATGCCGACCAAGGCAAACCCTCAAAGTGGTTGGCGATGTGCTTGCAGAACAACACCCGCCCTCCGGAATCTTCCTCAGCCGTAGGCATCATAAACCTCAGGGCGGCATCCGCATCGGTCGGCCAAGCTGCCAGAGTGGCTACTCGGTCGGGGCGCTTTGCACCTGTCCGCACCAAAAAGTGCCCATACAAGGGCTCGTCCAGCACGCGGGTGCATTCCCTTTGGGCAAAGCTGTACATGAGCGCTGTGCTCATGGAACGGGGGCCTGACCAGAGGTGAACGACCACGGTTTACATGTTGCGGCGGTACGCACCACCAACCTCAAACAGGGCGTCTGTGAGTTGTCCCAGAGAAGAGCACTTCACCGCTTCCATCAATTCCACGAACAGGTTTCCGTGGGCCACAGCGGTTTCCTTGACCCTGTCGATGGCCGCGTCCGACGTGCCGCCAAAAGCCCCGTGCAAGGAGGCCAAACCATCGATTTGAGATTGCTTCTCATCTTGGGTGGCGCGGATGACCTCGCCGGGAACCAAGGTGGGGGAGCCTTCTTTGGATAGAAAGGTGTTGACGCCGATGATGGGGTATTCCCCGGTGTGCTTCAAGGTCTCGTAATGCAGCGATTCCTCTTGGATTCGGCTGCGCTGGTACATGGTTTCCATGGCGCCCAAAACACCGCCGCGTTCGGTCAACCGGTCAAATTCCACCATCACGGCTTCTTCGACCAGGTCCGTCAACTCCTCGATGATAAAGGAGCCTTGCAGCGGATTTTCATTCTTGGCGAGGCCCAGCTCGCGGTTGATGATGAGCTGGATGGCAATGGCCCTGCGCACACTGCCTTCTGTGGGCGTGGTGATGGCTTCGTCAAAGGCGTTCGTATGCAGCGAGTTGCAGTTGTCATAGATCGCATACAAGGCCTGAAGCGTGGTGCGGATGTCGTTGAAGTCAATTTCCTGAGCATGCAACGAACGGCCGCTGGTCTGGATGTGGTACTTCAATTTCTGAGCCCGCTCGTCCGCGCCGTATTTGCGGTCCAACGCCTTGGCCCAAATCCGACGGGCAACGCGTCCAATGACGGCGTATTCCGGATCGATGCCATTGCTAAAGAAGAAGCTCAGGTTGGGCCCAAATGCATTGATGTCCATGCCCCGGCTCAAGTAATACTCCACGTAGGTGAAGCCGTTGGCCAGGGTAAAGGCCAGTTGCGTGATGGGATTGGCTCCGGCCTCTGCAATGTGGTAGCCACTGATGGAAACCGAATAGAAGTTCCGCACCCTGTGGTCTATGAAATAGGCCTGAACATCGCCCATCAACCGAAGGGCAAATTCAGTAGAAAAGATGCACGTGTTCTGCGCTTGATCCTCCTTTAGGATATCGGCTTGAACCGTTCCTCTGACCTGAGAAAGGGCCTCGGCAGCCAGTCTTGTGTAGGTGTCTCCGTCCAGCACTTCATCGCCTGTGCAACCGAGCAGCATGAGGCCCAGTCCATCATTGCCCTCGGGCAAGTCCCCCCGATACACGGGGCGCGACAATCCTTGACCTTCCCAACGTTCCTTGAGTACTTTCTCAACGTCGGCCTCGAGTTGGTGCTCGCGGATGTACTTCTCACAGCGCTGGTCTATCGCGGCATTCAGAAAGAAGGCCAGCACCATGGGGGCGGGACCATTGATGGTCATGGACACGCTGGTAGAAGGGTCACAGAGGTCGAAGCCGCTGTACAGCCTTTTGGCGTCGTCGAGGCACGAGACGCTCACACCGGAGTTGCCGACTTTGCCGTGGATGTCCGGACGCAGGTCAGGATCTCGGCCGTAGAGGGTGACCGAGTCAAAAGCAGTGGACAGCCTTTTGGCAGGCATGTCAGAGCTCACATAGTGGAAGCGCCGGTTGGTCCGCTCCGGACCGCCTTCACCCGCAAACATCCGCGTGGGGTCTTCACCCTCGCGTTTGAAGGGGTAGATGCCCGCCGTGAAAGGGAAAGAGCCGGGAACATTTTCCTGCAACCCCCAGCGCAGCAAGTCCTGCCAGCCCTGGAGCCTTGGGACGCTCACCTTGGGAATGGCCTGGTGACTCAGACTTTGGGTGGTGGTAGGGATGCGGATTTCACGGCCCCGAACTTCAAAGACGTATTCGTCTTGCTTGTACCGGTTTGATTCTGCGGCCCAGGATTCGAGCCAGTGGAGGTTCTTGGGGTCCAATTCTCGGGTCAAAGCGGCAGACTTTTCCTCCAAGGCTTTGAGGGCTTCGGGCGCGTCTTGCACTTCTGCTGCAGCGCGGTTGACGGCCTGCAATCGGCCCGCCACAGCGGATTGTGCTTCGGCCCAATCGTTGTAGCCGCGCACCGCATCGGCGATTTCGCTGAGGTACCGCGTTCGCTTGGGTGGGATGACATGCACCTTTTCGCTGTCGCCAGCGTCCGAACCAAAGGTGCTCTTCAGGTCAGATCCCGTTTGCTCGGCAAGGGTGTTCATCAACGTCCGGTAGAGGCGGTGGGTGCCGGGGTCGTTGAATTGCGAAGCGATGGAACCAAAAATGGGGAGGCTGTCGTCTTCTGCGTCCCACAATTCGTGGTTGCGCTTGTATTGTTTGCGCACATCGCGCAAGGCATCTGCGCCACCGCGTTTGTCAAACTTGTTGATCGCGACGACATCGGCGAAGTCGAGCATGTCGATCTTTTCGAGCTGGGTCGCCGCCCCGAACTCGGGCGTCATGACGTAGAGCGCCACATCGCTGTGGTCCATGATTTCAGTGTCGCTCTGGCCGATGCCAGAAGTCTCCAAAACGATGAGGTCGAATCCCGCCTCTTTGAGAATGCCCAAGGCATCGCCCACATGCCGGCTCAGAGCGAGGTTGGACTGGCGAGTGGCCAATGAACGCATGTAAACGCGGCCGGATGCGATGGCGTTCATGCGGATTCGATCGCCGAGCAGGGCGCCTCCGGTTTTGCGTTTAGAAGGGTCCACCGAAACGATGGCCATGCGCTTGTCCGAGAAGTCGAGCAGAAACCGGCGCACCAATTCGTCGACCATGGAGCTTTTGCCAGCACCGCCGGTACCTGTGATCCCCAGCACTGGAACCTTTGATTGCGCAGCACCTTCCCGAATGCCGTCGATGATGTCGGCGTATTGAGCCGCCCCAACCTCTGCAGCGGTGATGAGCCGCGCCAAATCCCCGGGTTGCTTCTCCGAGAGCCGGTCTGCTTCTCCGGAAGGCTCACCCACCACGGGGAAGTCACACCGTCGAATCAGGTCGTCAATCATGCCCTGCAGTCCCATTTCACGGCCATCGTCGGGATGGTAAATCCGCTCGATGCCGTAAGCGTGGAGTTCCTTGATTTCTTCCGGCAGAATGGTGCCTCCGCCGCCACCAAAAATTCGAATGTGTCCAGCGCCGCGCTCATCGAGCAGGTCCTTCATGTATTTGAAGTACTCCATGTGACCACCCTGATAGGACGTCATGGCAATGGCTTGGACATCCTCTTCAATGGCGCAATTCACGACCTCGTCTACGGAGCGGTCGTGGCCGAGGTGGATGATCTCGCAGCCCGACCGTTGCAGGATGCGGCGCATGATGTTGATGGCAGCATCGTGGCCGTCAAACAGGGAGGCTGCGGTGACAATCCGAATCGGGTGACCGGATTGGGTAGCAGCAGGAGAGGAGGCGTCTTGAGGCTTAGAGGATTCCATGCGCGTTTCAATGGAGCGTTGCAAACTTAAGCCCGCACCATCAGGTCACGCCGAGATTGGCAAAACCAGTCCAGGATTATTCGCAGGGGTCGCCAAACAGGCCGAGCATGATGAGCAAGTCGTTCACCCCTACGATGCCGTCATTGTCCACGTCGGCAGGTCCGCATTCTTGCATGCACCCAAAGACGCCGAGCGCTTCAAGCAGGTCACCCACATCTCGGAGGCCGTTGTCATTGACGTCACCAAGACAGAAGGTGCCGGGGGTGACACAACCTGTGGCGCTGGCGGCCACGTTGTGCCGGTCTTCGTTGGTGACTTCGGCGACATCCAACAAACAGATGTCTCCCGGTGCGTCTGAAAAGCCCAGTCGAACCAAGGGTTGAGGGAGGGTGCTCTTGTGAATGAGGCTGTCCTCGAGCGCCACACCAAAGGCCATACCTGAGGCACTCATATGGAAGAGGTGGGCGTAGCCTGTGGTATCAAACAGAGGCTCCATCGACGTGAAAGTGGCGCCGTCGAGCTGAATGGACCAGCCACTGAGCCAAGTTTGAGGATTGTGCAGATAGACATCTACAAAGCTCGAGTCTTCGTGGGGGTACACCAATGAGAAAAAGACCTCTTCATCGGGGACCAGCAGGCTGCCGTTCCAATCGCAATGGTCTTCGACACCATTGGCCCCGAGGTGGTTGTGCCCCAGGTGTGCGCAGTCGGCAGCCAAGGCCACGTCTGTGATGCTCAGGGCACCATCGCTGTTGAGGTCTACACAAGGGGCCGAGGTTTCTACGCCATCTGCCAGCAAGTCCGCATACATGAGGGGGTCGTCGACATCGACTTCACCGTCTTGATCCAGGTCTCCCTTGACCAAGAAGCCGGGGCAGTTGCCAGAGCAATCCGGCTCTTCGGTACCGAAGGGGTGGCCCAAGCAGTCCACGGGGGCCTCACAGTCTTCATATTTCTGGAAGTTGACGGCGTTGCCATCGGCATCGCGGTCAAAGGAGAAGCACACCGCCACGGCATTGTTGGCATAATTGAGTTCGTAGCTGCCGTTGGCATCGGGGCTGTAATCCCAATTTACGCGGATCACAAGGGTGTATTCTCCCGGGTTCAAGTCGGTGATGTCAATCCACTGGCAATCCAAATACCTGGAGTAGATGTCTTGACACCCTGCGGTAATGCCCATGTTGGAGCAGGTGTACTTCTGGGGACCTCCTCCATAGTTGCAGCTGCCCAGGTCGAGGATGCAAAAACCGTTCTTAAAGCCCACCGTCGGAAGAGGCGCGCCGCCGGAATACAAGGCATAGTCCGCGTAACCTTCATAGTGGTAGTGGTTGTGACAAGCGTCCCATTCGAATTGGTCCGGCTGAGCGGAAGGAGCTCCAATGAAATAGTCCTCAGTTCCGATGTTGGCTATTTCGGTGTCGAAGCGCACGATTTCTCGGATGCCATAGCCTTGGATACAGCCCTCTGCAATCATGCAGGCATCTGAGCTGTTCTCCGTGGTCAGTTCCAATGTGCTGTAGGCCCTCGGGCCATTGATGATGAGGTCGGGACCGATGTTGGGACATTCTGGATCGCCGGCCAAATAGCAAGTGTCCGGAGAGGTCGCAATGGGGAGGTAGTTGCAGGCTTCAATGTTCATGCACCCCGGGATGCCGCCGAGGAATTCGGCCTCGAAGGGGACGCCTTCATTGCCGCCATTGCAACTTCCATCTCCTTCCAGCCGCATGTAGATGGTCTCTCCGGCGATCAGGATAGGGGTCACAATGCTCTGCAGGTCACAGTCATCATCGGACATCGTGATGAAGGCCTCCGAGGACGTTTCAAAAATGGCCATGTCACAGTAGTCGTACAGGTGGATGCGGGTGTCGCATCCGGTCACCCCGCAGGTGGCAAACCGATACTGTCCGGTGGTGTCCACTTCAAACACATACCAACTGTCTGCTGAGGGGGAGAGGAAGCCTTGAGGGCCTTCCAATTCAGAATCCAATACCAGAGACAATGGGTCGTCACAGCTGCTGCCCACAGGGCAACCCGCCAAGGTCAATTGCGCAGCATCGAAGTGCTCTCCGTCACGGAGCAGATTGCCGTCAAAGCGAATCTGGTAGGTTCCACCCACCGAAAATCCATCGGCACCGCTGTCCATCAGCCATACAGACAAGCATTCATCGGGCACACAGGCGTCCAACCCTTCGACACCACCAGAGTGGAGGGTGTCGCCATTGGCATTCAAAACAGCAAAGGAGGTTTCTTGGGGAAAGGCATCGGGAGTGATGTCAATTTCCAGACGGTGGAGGTTTTCTCCAGCTGTGATCACGTCCATAAATGTGGACGTAGATCCGGTTCCATCTCCCACCGTGAGCGTGACTTCGTAGCTGCCCGGAGTATCCCAAGTGACCATGGGAGCGGCCGCATCGCTGGAAGCGGGATCGCCTGATTCAAAAGACCAAGCATAGGTCACCACATTGCCGAGGCTGATGTCCTCGAAAGTGGCCATTTCGGGCAGTCCACAGGTTGACACCCAGGTAAATCCTGCGGAGAGTGGCGGGTAGATACAGCTGCCATCGTCTGACAAAGCGCAAGCATTGTAGTTGAGGGCGCCAGGGTCAATGCAGCCGGGGGCATCGCCTTCGTCGCACAATCCGATTAAATCCAGCGACAGGGCGTATTCGCTGACCGCCCCTGTGTTCCATGCGTTCATGATTTCGACGAGCCAACAGCCGGCTCCCGCGAGTTCGTATTGAGCGAGGTCTGTGATGGATGCCGTGAAGATGCCGTCGGCCGAAGTGTTCCATGAAGAGGGCCAAGGACCGGCTTCCACATAGCCAAACCCGAGGTTGTATCCCCCGATTTCTATGCGGTTTCCATTGGGTGCCGTGACCGCCATGGCCATGTCTCCAGCCCAATTGCTGCCGGGAGCGGTGATGTCGAGAACGATGTCAAACGATTGCAATGCACAGCCTGCCGTCACTTGAAAACCCTCGGATGCGCCTCCGCCAAGGTTCCCGGCCCATGTGGTGCTCAAGGTGTCTTGTCCTTGGGCCGTGCCTGCCACGAAAAAGCATGCTACAAAACCAAGAAGCGCAGCGAGAAGGCGCGGGTGAGATGGCATACGGTTCATATCCATGAATTTACGGCGTTCAAGGCAATTCTTTGGACCTGTTGGTCGCAAAGCGAAAAAGCTCCACCTGTTTCTGCAAATTCAGCCGGATGTTGTCCCAAAACAAGTTGTAGTCGGCCACATGCCAGTTCTTCATGGCAAACATGCCCGCACCCAAGACCCGAAGGGGTTTGATCCAGAGCATGCCTTGCTGAAGTGCACCGGAAAGCGACCCTTTATGGCGGAGTTTAAAACCCCTTGTTACGATGCCTTGATGGGCATCCCAGTGGTTCCATTGGCCTTCTTCTGGCGTCCACAAGACAGGGTGAACCATTCTGGTGTCTTGCATGTGGGTGGCATGAAACTCGGGGACAAAAGACTCCGAAAAGGTCATCCATCCATGGACCGCACCCACATGGGCTTCGCGATCGGCAAAGGGGATGTTGTGGAGGCTGCTTCCTGGAATGGGGTAGCCCGGCAGGTAAGCCGCCACCAAGCGTGGTTGAAGCCCCGTTCCATCAAAGAACTCTTGCAAAATTCGCCATCCGTGATGGGAGCCTTGACTGTGGCCCGCGATGATGATGGGGGTCTCATCTCCGATGGCCTGCAAAAAGTGGATGAAGGCCCTGCGGATGTCTGAATAAGCGAGTTCCAAGGCAGCTTGACTGTCGGCTCCCCGCAGAAAAAAGGTCCGCAGGTGGGCCTGGCGGTATCGCGGTGCGGTCACGCGGCCCACTGCACGGAAGACGCTGGCCTGATGTTTCAGCGGCCATTGGTCCGTGATATCGGAGATGGCCGGATCATCCCAAGCGGCATTCCAGCCCACTTCCAATCCACGAAAGGTGGTCGGATGGATAAAAAACGTGTGCACCGGATTCTCGTGTTGGTCCGGAGATACGGGCAAGGAGGGCACGCGCGATGGCCAATGCCGAATGGGGGCTACACTCGGACGGGCAGCCCAAGCCGCAGGAAGTGTGTAGTCCGGCGGCGGTGGCGGCGAAAAGTGTGCAAACGGGCCGGGATGTTCAGTCTTGTCTCGGTGGTCGTTTCCAAAAATCATCGGGGCGAAAAGGGTTCGTTGCTGCGCACGGCGTTGTCCTCACCATACGGTTGAAGGTCCCATTCAGTTGCATCTTGGACAGGTTGCCACCTGTCGGGAAGCGCTGCGGTAATGTCCAAGGTTCCGCCTTCGGGATGTTCAAAAGCGAATCGGCGCGCATGAAGCATCAGACCTTTGATGCCCACATGGGCGGTAAAAGCCCTGTTTTGGTGCTTGTCTCCGTGCTGTGAGTCCCCCATGACAGGGTGTCTGAAATGCCGCATGTGCAGCCTGATTTGATGGTAGCGACCTGTATGGGGGACGCACCTCACCAAACTCAAGCGGGCGGAATCATAGCGCGAAACCGCATAATTGAGTTCGCAGCGCTCCAAAGGCTCAAATTCGGTTTGCGCTTGTTTCAGCGGTCCCTCCATTCCCTTTGGAAGTGGTTTGGCGATGCAGCCTTCATGGTTCACGTGTCCACGGACGAGTGCCAAGTATTCTTTGGCCGTGCGACGCGATTCAAATTGTGCTTTACACGCTTGGATGGCGGGGGTGTCCTTGCCAAAAAAAATCACACCACTCGTGGGTTTGTCGAGGCGGTGAACAGGGTCCAAACGACCGGTATAGTAGTCCCGCAGGATGTCGCGAAGGTTCTCGTCTTCGTGTGCGTCGATGGGTGTTTTGTGCACCAGCAGACCCGCCGGTTTGAGGACCGCCAAGTAGCGGTCGTCTTCGAAAAGCAACCGAATCTCTCCGTTGCGCGATAATCCTATAGGGACGGCAGCCATCAATGCATTAATTTGCGCGACTCTCTGAGGGCGTTTAGGAATCACAACACGGCGCAAAGTACCGGACCATTTTCTATGATTACACAACGAGCACTTCTTTTGGCAACCCTCGTCTTGGGCTGCTTTTTGAGCAGGGAGGCAGATGCCCAGCCCACTTTTGACCTCGAGGTTGATGTCGTGATGGACACCGTGTTGTATGGTGGATTTGACGACGTGCCGGAGGGTTCGCGCAAGTACAGGCTGTACGCTGTTCTTCCCGAAAACGCCTTGATGCTGGGTATTTCAGCCGACGATGCTTCGGTTCCATTGATTCCAGGTTTTGGCTACACAGCGGACTGTGGATGTTACAACTGGATCAATCCATTGATCCCGGGCAGTGAGAGTTATCACGCTGGCTACAACATCAATCCAGCATACATCTCGGCCTTTCCAGCATTGGAGTATGACACATGGTGGACCACACACCTCGACCAGACCGTGGCCACCACAACGCCCATTCCATTGCCCACGTTTTCCCCGGGCTACAACAGCTGTTCAGACATTGTAACCCAAGGAGGTCTGCTGGTCACAGGCGCCGATCCCATCCACAGCACGGTCACAAACAACCGGGCTTTGATTGGCCAAATCACAACCTGCGAGACGTTTTCATTCCAAGTGTGCGTGACCATGCAGGATGGTGGTGTTGGAGGAACGGTCATCACCAAGTGCACCGATGGTGCTGTGACCGTGAACGATTTGTGTTTGCCCATGCTCGATCCAGAGTATTCAATAGTGGAGACGATAGACTGCTTCGGAGAAACAGCCGCAATGGAAGTTCTTCCCGGCAATGCTGCGCTGGCTTTCACGCCAACTATCGAATATTCTTTGTTTCGATTTGACGGCACGGACACCACCTTGGTTCAGCAGCAAGTAGGGGACCCCCTGTTCAACGGCATCGAGGACGGCAATTACTTTGTTGCCCTGGTAGACACCGCCCAGAGCGTTGCCTTTTCATCGAACACCTGCCGCGATACCACAGCGGTTTTTGCCTTTACCTCTCCCGAAGAGATCGAGTTGGAGGCCACGCTTACCGCAGACAACATTTGTGGCGATCAGGACCTGGCCACCATTTGTTTCACAGCCAGTGGAGGCACCGGAAGCCTCACGACCGAAGCAACCCATGATCTTGGTTTTGCCATCAGCCCCGATGCCGGCGGTTGCTTCGGCCCCTTGGAGTGTTTCGGGGGCGATGGAGCTTACACCATTGTGGCCACGGATGCAGAAGGTTGCTTTTCCGACACGACCATTGTGATTTCATGTCCCGAACCCTTGGGGTTCGATGCGGATGCTTCAGAAGTAAGCTGCACGGGGTACAGTGACGCAAGCCTGAATGCCTCTGCATCTGGGGGCACAGGAACTGTAGTGTTTGAGGTCCCTGAACTCAACGTCTCCATTGAATTCGACGGCTACATTGACTTCGAGCAAGACAGCTTGCCCAGTGGGACGTACACATTCACCATTACCGATGACAATGGTTGCACCTACACCGAACCCCTTTCCATCGAGGAACCCGATGGGCTCCAAGTGGAGTATGGTATATCCGATGTGGCTTGCGCCGGAGACTGCAATGGACTGATTCTCGCCGACATCAATGGCGGGGAGTTGCCCTATGTGATTGCGGTGACAGATTTGGATGGCAATGCGGCCAATCCAGGCCAACTGTGCCCTGGGACATACATCCACGTGATCGCGGACGGCAATGAATGTCTGGTGACGGACACCTTGACCATCGTGGGGTCGGACTCCATCTTCTTTGCGTTTAATGTGTCCAACGTTCCCTGCAGCGGAGGCAACAGTGGTCAGGTTTGCCTGGAAAACCTCGAAGGCGGCACAGGACCGTTGACCGCGCAATTGGTGCCGCTTCCCACAGGAAGCCAAGACGGCAACTGCTTCAATGTCCCCGCCGGGAATTACGAAGTGTTGGTACAAGACAGTTTGGGATGCACAAGTGAGTTTTTCGACGCTTTTGTAGAGGAGCCCGCTTCCATTGAAATCATCCCGAGCATTACGCCGATCTCCTGCACAGGAGCCAACGATGGTGTCCTGGTGGTGAATGCACTGGGCGGCAGTGGCGACCTTGAAATGGTGTCTCCGTTTGTGTTCCCTTCCTTGCCGGACACCCTGATTGGACTCGGAGCAGATTCCCTGATGCTGGTCGTGGCCGACACGCTGGGATGCATTGACAGTTTGCAGATCGCGATTCCTGAACCCGATCCAGTAGGATTGGAGGTGCTGACTGCTGTTCTTCCCGAATGCGGAGGAGATTGCACAGGTGGCATCGAGGTCGCTTTGACAGGAGGCACCGGGGTGCTCACACTCTTCGACGGTCTGGTGAGCGATTCAACCAATGTCACACCCAGCGGGCTGGTCAACCTGTGCGCGGACACCTACATCCTTGTACTGAGCGATGAAAATGGTTGTTTGGACTCAGTTTCAGTGGACATCATTGAGCCCGAGCCGCTGTTGTTTGACATCACCGTTCAAGACGTGACCTGCACGGGCATGGCAGATGGAGTGGCGATCATTGGAACCACAGGAGGATCTGGTCCCAGCGCTTGGGAATTTGTGGGCGGATCTGTTGATGTGCTCAACCTCTTCGAGGGGGAGTATTTCGTATCGGCTGCAGACACCGCTGGATGCACCGCAGATTCTAGCTTCTTTGTGGAGGCAGACATTGTGACGGACATGTTGGTAGAAATATTCTCGACACCGGTCACATGCTGGCAGACTTCAGACGGCACAGCGACTGCTGCGGTCACGGGAGGGCAGTTGCCCATCCAGTTCAGCTGGAGCGACCCCGCGGGTCAAACCACAGCAACGGCCATTGGACTGTCAGAAGACGTCTACAGTGTCACCGTCACCGACAACATCGGTTGTACCCTCGGGTTTTTGGCGACCGTTGATCCCACCGAAGACTGCCTGTTCATCGCAGACGCCTTGACGCCCAATGGCGACGGCATCAACGACCGTTGGGTGGTAGGTGGATTGGAATTTTATCCCCAGAGTGAAGTAGAGGTCTTCAACCGTTGGGGACAGTTGATCTTCCGTTCGAAACCTGGAACCACATTGTGGGATGGCACATACAACGGCGCATTGTTGCCAGCGAGTGACTATTACTATGTGATCTCGGTAGAGCCAGGGGCCAATCCGATCACAGGAACCGTTTCAATTAAGTACTGATGACGATGCACACGAAACCAAAGGTCCAGAGAAAACCCTTGGGTTGGGCGATTGTCAGCGTGGCCTGCCTCTTGATGGGGTCTGTTCAGGGGCAACAGCTTTCACGACAAAGCCAGTTTGTCCAAAACCCGTTCTTGGTGAATCCTGCATTTGCGGGCACTGAATTGGGCACGTTCGCCTCCTTGAGCCACCGCGAGCAATGGGTGGGCTTTCATGGGGCGCCATCGACCAGCAATGTGACGTTGACCACCAGTCTCCCCAACCGTTTTGGATTGGGGGTTGCTGTGGAGCGCGACGATCAAGGTGGAGCGTACACCCGCACGGGCATTGAGCTGGCGGGCACTTACACCATCGATCTAAACAACCAAGACGCGGTGGCTTTTGGCATAGGACTGATGGGGCGGAACACCCGATTCGACGGCTCCGATCTGCAGCTTTGGGACATGGATGACCCTGCAATTACGGGGGCAGTAGAGAGCAGCTTTGCATTTGATTCGCGCTTTGGGCTCATGGTCTTTGGAGAGTATTACCAGTTCGGTTTGGCGGTGTCCAACTTGCTTCAAACCCCACTTGGATTGGATTCTGAACCCACCTCATCTCGCAACAGAGGGGTGAGGCACTATGCCTTGACTGGGCGCTATGATTACAAGCTCGACGGCAGCTGGACGGTGCAACCGGCCTTGATGATGAGGTTCACGGAAATCACCCCCATTCAGTTGGACATCCATGCCCGTGCCCTGTACCAAAATCGGTATTGGGGTGGCCTGGGCTTCAGGCAAGGAGATGCCTTGGTCATGACCGTCGGAGCGGCCTTCCAAGACATCCAAGTGGGCTATTCCTACGACGCTGGAACCGGAGCCGTTGGGAATCTTTCACCAAACACCCACGAAATCACGGTATCTTACGTCTTGCCCCGACAGGGAGCTGGATTCTCACGCCGAGGCTTGGGAGGAAGGTTGCTGGATCGGAATCTGATCATCAGGAATTGACAATGAACATGTTCAAGAACTTTGCACTGTGTTGCGGTGCGCTTCTCCTTGTAGGCGGCGTTTCTGCCCAATTCAAAGGCCTCGTTGTAGAGGAAATTGACAACAAGGGAATGGTCCCCGGAAAAACCTACCGCGTCTATGCCCAAATGGAGGCTGAAGGCGATGTGGTTGATGCCATTTTTGGCGATGGAGACGATTACCTGGAAGTCAAAAGCACGGCGCCCTTCTACCAGCACGAAAGGGGAGGGAATTCAGCCAATGAACTCCAGCGTGCCGATGTCCAGTCCATTGATGGGTTGGCCTACGACAGCTGGGTGACCATTGGATATGAGGACAACTACATGAACGCCCTCACGGCTTTCCTCATGGATTTCAGTGAGTTCGAGACCGGTGCAAGGCTTTACACCAACAACGGTGCTTGGTTTGTGACTCCGGACATGCGCCAAGCTGCAGCGGGTCCTGACGGCAAGCTGCTCATCATGCAGTTGACCACTGAAGGCGACATCACAGGTCGGATCAACCTCCACGGACGTACCCGCCCACTTCCAAGGGCCAACGAGCCAGACAGCTTGTCGCCGCGCCTGATCGACGAACGGAACATTCCGATTGAAATCCGGAATTGAACGGAGCGCCAAAAGGCAAACTTCATCCAAAGAAAAAGGCACCCTCGGGTGCCTTTTTCTTTTTCAACCTTTTCGTTTCAGTCATAGCGCACCCCCTTCACTGAAGTGGAGTCGGGGGCAAATTCGAGCGCGGCAGAGTTGATGCAATAGCGCAAGCCAGTGGGGCGCGGACCATCTTCGAAGACGTGACCCAAGTGGCCTCCGCAAGCAGAGCATGTGACTTCGACCCTGCGCATGCCATAGCTTTCGTCTTCTTTTTCCAGGACTGCCGATCCTTCTGCAGGCTGAAAAAAGCTGGGCCACCCTGTGCCGGACTCAAATTTGTGGTCTGAATCGAACAGGGCTTGTCCGCATCCTGCACATTGGTAGTGTCCTTTTTCATGGTTGTCCCAGTATTCTCCAGAGAAAGCGCGTTCAGTGCCTTTTTCTCTCAGCACGAAGCAAGCCATGTGGGGCAATGCTTCACGCCACTCTTCCTCGGACTTGTTGACCTGGGCAACAGTGTCGGCGGCATTCAATGGGCCGGTGGGCGCTGCTTCATCTTGAGCAGAGCAAGCACCGAGCATGCTGGTCGCGGCCAGTACCAGCATGAAGGAGAGCATGTTGTTGTTCATGAGGTGGTGTTTTGAGGGTTGAGCCTTTCCTGAAGGAAAGTTGCCGTGTTGGATTGCACATTCTGTGCCACACTTTCGGGAGTGCCAGTGGCCACCAAGAGCCCTCCGTGCTTTCCTCCGCCTGGCCCCAAGTCGATCATGTGGTCAGCAGCGGCCATCACGTCGAGGTTGTGCTCCACACAAATCACAGTGTGCCCCTGTCGAATGAGGGCATCGAATGCGCTGAGAAGCTGGGCCACATCGTGGAAATGAAGTCCTGTAGTGGGTTCATCAAATATGAACACGGTGTGCCCGGCCCGGTCGCCTTTGGCGAGGAATGCGCCGAGTTTGATGCGTTGTGCTTCTCCGCCACTGAGGGTGGTGGCGCTTTGGCCAATGCGCACATATCCAAGGCCCACATCTATGAGTGGCGCGAGCTTGCGAACAATGGACTTTTCGGCAGCAGTGGGCTTGGGCCGCGCAGCAAAAAAGGCCGAAGCATCTGCCACGGTCATTTCTAGGATGTCATGAATGTTGCGCCCGTCCAGTTCTACTTCGAGAACGGCATCGGTAAAGCGACGGCCTTTGCACGCGTCGCACGTCAAGGTGACGTCGGCCATGAACTGCATGCCAATGGACACCCGCCCTTCACCCTCGCAGGTCTCACAGCGGCCACCGCTGGTGTTAAAGCTGAATACCGAAGGCTTGTAGCCGCGGTTCCTCGAAAGGGGCTGTGCGGCAAAACAGGCGCGCACATCGTCCCAAGCTTTGACGTAGGTCGCCGGATTGGACCGGCTGCTCTTGCCAATGGGGTTTTGGTCCACAAACTCCACATTTTCGATCCGGTGAACATCACCGGAGAGGCCATCGCTCACGCCCGGCCTATCGCCGCCAAGGTCCAAGTGCCGCTTGAGCAGGGGGTGAAGGATCCGTTTGACCAGGGTGCTTTTACCCGATCCGGAAACCCCAGTGACCACGTTCAAGGCGCCGAGAAGGAACAGGGCATCCACCGCTTGGAGGTTGTGCTCCTTGGCTTGAAGCACTTGAATCTTTCCAAACCCTGGACGGCGGCTGGCCGGCACTTCAATGGAGCGCTCTCCGCGGAGATACTCAGCGGTCAAGGAGCCTTTGGCGATGGTCAACTGCTGTTGGGTACCCGAAAACACCACCTCGCCACCTTCTGAACCTGCCAATGGTCCCATGTCTATCACATGGTCTGCGGCGCGGATAACGGCATCCTCGTGCTCCACCACCACCACCGTATTGCCCAAGTCGCGCAATCCATTGAGCACCTTGATCAGGCGCTGGGTATCGTGGGGGTGCAGACCGATGCTGGGCTCATCCAGTACATAAGTGCTGCCCACCAGGCTGCTGCCCAAACTCGTGCCCAATTGAATGCGCTGGCTTTCGCCACCACTCAATGTGGCCGATGCCCGATTGAGAGAGAGGTATCCCAATCCCACATCGAGCAAGAATTGCAGGCGGTGTTCGAGTTCAATGAGCAGCCTGTGGGCAATGGTGCGTTCATTGTCGGTGAGGGTCAATCCGCTCAGCACCTCTTGGACTTCATCGATGGGGCGCGACAACAAGTCGGGGAGGGCATGGCCATCGACACGCACATAGGCTGCCTCGGGCTTCAGTCTGCTTCCCCCGCAGGTATCGCATGCCGTACGTCCGCGGTAACGGCTGAGCATGACCCTGTTTTGGATTTTGTAGCTCTTGGCCTCGAGCCTCGAAAAGAAGTCGTCGATGCCTTTCCACCATTTGTTGCCCTGCCACAGCATCCGACGCTGCGCAGCAGTCAGCTCTACATAGGGGGTGTGCACCGGGAAGTCAACGGCGTGAGCGTATTCCAAGAGCTTCTGCTTGTACCGGCTGGCTTTTTCGCCGCGCCATGGGGCGACGGCATCTCCGTAGACCGATTTCGAAGGGTCGGGGATCACCAGGTCCTCACTGATGCCGATGACATGGCCAAAGCCCTCGCAACGGGGACAGGCTCCTTGGGGACTGTTGAAACTGAACAGGTCTGGGGAGGGCCATTCAAATGCCATACCGTCGAGCTCAAAACGGTCGCTGAACGCATCGGTCGAGGCCGTGCCATCTGCTGCTACCCAATGCAACAGGCATTTTCCTTGACCCTCATAAAAGGCCGTGTCCACGGAGTCTGCCAGGCGCTGGCTGAATTCTTCTGCATCCGCGTCAGGACCGGGCACGGCAAGCCGGTCGATGACCAACTCCAGGGCATCTGGAACGGGGGTGTTTTCATCGGCTTCTTCGGCCATGATCGCCAAAGAGGTGGGCCTGCCATCTGCCCGAAGCCGGGCAAAACCCTGCTGCTGCCAGATGTCGAGCTGGTCTTTGAGCGATCGGCCTTCGGGAAGGCTCACCGGTGCGCAGACCATAAACCGGAGGCCGGCATCAGCCTTTCCAACAGCATCCACCACATCGGTCACGGTGTCCCGTTTGACCTCGTCGCCCGAAACGGGGCTGTAAGTCTTGCCAATGCGCGCCCACATGAGCTTCAGGTGGTCGTGGATTTCGGTCACGGTGCCCACTGTGGACCGGCTGCTGCGCGAAGTCACGCGCTGTTCCACGGCTATGGCCGGCGTCAGATTGTCGATCCGGTCAACATCGGGTTTTTCCATGCGCCCGGCGAATTGACGCACGTAGGCACTCAAGCTTTCCACATAACGGCGCTGCCCTTCGGCGTAGAGGGTGTCAAAAGCCAGCGAGCTCTTGCCAGAGCCGCTCAGACCAGTAATCACCGTGAGGGCGCCCAGCGGAATGTCCACGTCGACGCCTTTGAGGTTGTGCATTCGGGCGCCTCGGATGCGTATTTCCTGAGGAAAACTGGCGCGTTCGTCCTGTACAGACCCCTTGGAATTGGCAGAGGGTGGGGGGGTGGAAGGCGCAGGTTTTGTGGGCATGGGGCGAATTTCGGACACTTCTTCCGATACGGCGTTAACACGCTTTGTGTGCCATGGGTTCGCTGTTGGGATAAAATGTCCGTATCTTAGAGATGTACAGCAGCCCAGTCTGCGTCAAGAAGAAAGCCATACGATAAGACACTACCCTCACCGCACGTACTTCCCGACCGGTTACCGTTCTACGGTATGTGCACAATACGTAGTGTCATGGCCCAACAGCCCAATCCAGACCGCGCTCTCATTGCGCAATTCCAACAAGGCGATCAACGCGCCTTCGAAACCTTGTTTGCCCGTCACCGGGACCAGGTTTACACCAAGTTGTACCTGCTCGTTCGCGACCACGATGTGGCCGCAGACCTGTTTCAGGACGTCTTCATTAAAGTGGTAGACGTGCTCAGAAGCGGCAAGTACAACGAGGAAGGAAAGTTTCTGCCTTGGGTATTGCGCATCGCACACAACGCGGGCATCGATCATTTCCGCCGTCAGAAGAAAATGCCATTGAGCCGAGGCACCGAAGAGTACGATTTGCTCGGCGGACTGCAAGATGGCAATCCCACCCGTGAGGAAGAACTCATTTCAGGGCGCATCATGGACGATGTGCGACACCTGGTGGAGCAATTGCCCGAAGAGCAGCGAGATGTGGTGCAAATGCGCATGTACCGCGAAATGAGCTTCAAGGACATTGCAGATTCCACCGGTGTGAGCATCAACACAGCCTTGGGGCGGATGCGCTACGCCCTCATTAACCTGCGCAAGATGATGGAGGAACAAAATGTCTCCCTCACGCTGGACTGAGAATCCACAGGACACGAAAAAAAGAAGGCCGGGCAATATCACCCGGCCTTCTTCGTTTCATGCATGTCCGGAACGGTCTGGGCCACCATAGAACTGCGCATGAAGCATACTACCCCGAATTCCCCTTCCAATGCCCTTTTTGTAGCTCCTGAAGTCGATCAGTGGTCGGCGCCAGAGCACGCCATTGCTCACGTTCTGGCCCATGTACGTACCACCGGAAAAGGCAGCAAGGCCATGGGCGGATCGGTTCATTTGAACTGATTACGCCACTTCGTCCTCTAGAAAGTAGCGTTCCAAAGCGGCGTCAATCCTGCCGGAACCTGCATCGTATTGCCATTCGTCGCTTCCACCTTTCGTGGTGAAGCGAAACGCCCGAAACCGGCCCAGCTCCATTAAGATTTCGGGCATCTGCCCGGTGGGCGTGGCTGGAAAATGGACCGAAGTGCTTTCGGCTTGCTTGGCCCGGGCATCCGACAAAGCCGCGCGCCAGGTGGCATACCGCGCGTTGTGCAAAGCCCTTGAAGCGGCGTTGTCCACCCAAGATCCCGACCAGGCCATTCCGGGAAGTCCAGACCAAGCGGGGTTCAACCCAAAGGACTCCACGACTTCTCTGAGCCAAGCCTCTCCTTCACTTTTAGACCGGAAGTGCCGCACAGCTGTGGGTTTTCTTCCTTTGACCAGTGACAGCCGGGCTGTGCCCGCCCGACAGGTGAAATGTTCGACCGACCAGCCCTTGCCCACCACCTTTTGAGCGGCGTTTAGTGGCGGGTGGTGGCGGCGAATCAGCACATCTTCGAGGATCAAAGCCATGAGTTCTGATCCGGTTTCCTCCCAAGTGATTTTATGGACTTTACGGCGCAGCTCTTGGGCACGCGTCGGATTGGAAGCGTTGTTGAAGTGCTGCCGCACGCGGGAGGACAGGTTTTTGCTCATGCCGATGTAAGCAATGCGGCCCGTTTCATCCAGAAATCGATACACCCCAGGGGTCGCCGGAAGGTCGGCCAGGGCATCGGGTGGGAGGTGGGGTGGCCACCATGACTTGCCGTCGCCACGTCCAATTTCCTCTTGAATTTCATCGGCATGCTTTGACCACAGTTTGGAGAACAAAACAGCGGTGGCTGCGGCATCTCCCCAAGCCCGGTGGTGGGCTTCATTGTCGATCCCGAAAAAAGCGCACAAGGCGCCAAGGCTGTATCGTTGCGGTCCTTCGATCCACTTTCGGGACATCCGAACGGTGCACAACCTGCGCGGGTTGTATTGCAGTCCGTTGGCCTTGAATGCGGCTTGGAGATAGCGCAGGTCAAAGCCGACGTTGTGGGCCACAAAGACAGCATCGCCCAAGAAGTCGAGCAGGTCTTGGGCGCGCTCCGAAAACGGAGGAGAGTCGGCCACCATGTTGTCATCGATGCCCGTGAGCCGGGTAATGCCCATCGGAATGGAGGCCTCGGGATAAATAAGGTGGACCCAGCGGTCTATTTCCCGGGTCCCATCGTGCAAAATGGCAGCGATTTCGGTGATGTTGGCCCCATTTGGTGGGCCGCCGGTGGTCTCGATATCGACGATAACAAACTGCAATGTGGATGGCGTCATAGGATCTAAGTAGAACATGGGGTCCACCATGAACGTACGGTGCTAAATTTCGGCATGATGTTCTTTCAACATCCCATGAGGTCCTTGTGCGGATTTGCAATGCTGTGTTTGCCCTTTCTCGCCGAGGGGCAGGTGTCCAATTATGAACCCTACGACGACAGCGATCTGCTGGAGGAGTTCGAGCGGCCCAAGAAGTTGCACTTCGGCATGAACATCAACATGGGCAAGGCCGGTGGCAAGTCCAGCGTCTTTTACAATGGCGCGGGGATGGGGGACTTGGACGATGTGTTCAGAGAGGTGATCAGCATACCAGAACGGCTGGATTGGAACAGCGTGGCCGGCGGAAGCGGAAATACCGTTCGCAATCAGATTGCCCAATCACTGGGCGTGGCCAATGCCGGGGCGATGTCCGTGGCGACCTACCCGATTGACCAACGGTACGACGTGGGATTCGGCTTTGGTTTGAGGGTCATGCAGCGGTTTAATCTCGAAAATTCTCTGGTACTGGATGTGGACATTTGGCGCCTCAAGTCCAGGGGGGCGTGGCAATTGGATACGGGGGAGTTGCCGGACCAAGGTCAGGGTTCAACCGATTTGCGGGAGTTCGGGATTTTCGCATCCGAGGAGAGGACCGTCATTTCTCTGGGTTACCGCAGCGCCAGCCCCATTGACAGGAGCATGAGCTGGATTTTTGAGTTGGGTGGCAACCTGACCGCCTCACGCATCCGCGAGCATTACATCGAGGTATCAGGCAACACATACGACCTCATCGTGCCCATAGGAGGCCAGGTTTCAGGCCCTTCGCCGCAGGATTTGACCTGGGGCATTGGTTATGGCGGCTACGTGCGGCTTGGAGCAGAGGCTTACATGGATGCAGGAGCAGGCTTGGAATTGAGCTATCGCTTGGGGTATGACAGTGTGGTTTTGGGGACTTCTGATTTCCGCGTGTTGAACCACGGATTGCAGCTCACTTGGCTTTTCCCACCACCACAGGTAGCAGCCGCCAGTTTCTGAATTCAAAAACAGCTTTCTATGGGGTATCTTGCCCCACTATCGCCATGGAAATCATCGATCGATTGTCTGCCGGAGATCCGGAGAAAAAGAAGTACTACATCCGTCTGTTCCTCGATACGCTCGAGCCAGAAATGGAGAATCTGAAGGTTGCAGACGTGACCCAGCACCAAGAACCGATCCGTGCCATTTTGCACAAATTGAAGAGTCAGGTTCAAACCATTGGTGCCCGTGGGACCCATGCCATCATGGCACAACACGAGCAGACCATCAAGGACGGAGGTCAGATTGATCAAGGCCAACTGGACGAGACCTGTAGACAGTTATCTGATTTGATTGAGAACCTGCAAGAATTACTGAAATGAGCAAGCATCTGAAAGTCGCTTTGGTGGACGACGATATCCCCAACACAGAGGTTCTGAGGGATTTTCTCATCCGCAATGGTTACAGCCATGTGGACAAGTACCACGATGGAGAGAGCTTCCTGGAGAGCTTGGACCGCTTCGATGAGCGCGCAGTGGTGTTGGACTTTGACCTCAGTGGAGGTGGGGAGTTGAACGGACTCGAAGTGTTGGAAGCCGTCAAGGAGCGCAGCCCGAGCACGCATGTGATCTTTTTTAGTGGCCAAGACAGCCTTGAAGTGGCTGTGGAAAGCCTCAAAAACGGAGCAGACGACTACATCGTCAAGTCCAACGCGGCATTTGCATTGGTCAAGACGTCTCTAGACAAGGTCTATGACATCCAGATCTTAAAGCTCAATGAGCGCCGCAGCCAACGGATCAGCTGGATCATGGCCATCGGTTGGATGGCGACCATCGCTGGAGTGGCCCTGTATTTCGCAGGCCGCTAAATCCGCAACTTCGATAAGGTAAGCGACACTTGAGAAGACTCAAGTGTTGGACAAGTGTGCCCTCTGAATTTCTCCGAGGAGCTGCTCCACCTTAAACGGTTTGGGGACAAAGCCGTCCATGCCTTTTTGGAGGTAGTGGTCGGTCTCTTCCTTGAGCACGCTGGCGGTCATCGCGATGATCGTCGTGCTTGATTTCTCGGGGTCAGAGAGCTTGCGGATGGCAGAAGTCGCTTCAAGTCCGGTCATTTCTGGCATGGCGATGTCCATGAGCACGAGGTCCCATTCTCCATCCCGGACAGCCTCAAACGCCTCTTTTCCATTGACGGCCTTGCCGATGGTGACGTTGGGTATTTCGGAGCGCAGCGTGTCTTCGGCCACAATCACGTTGAACGGGTTGTCCTCCGCAATCAAGATGCGCAGGGCCGGCAAGGTGACAGGCGCCTTTTTTGGGGGCTGTTTGGTTTCTTTCTTCAGGCGTCGGATTTCGCTCAGGAGCTGTTCTACCTGGAAAGGCTTGGGCACGAAGCCATTCATGCCATGCCGGATATAACTGTCGGTCTCTTCGCGCAATACACTCGCTGTCATCGCCACAATCAGGGTTTCTGATTTGCTGTTGGAGAGTTTGCGAATGGCCGTAGTGGCTTCAAGGCCACTCATTTCGGGCATGTGGATGTCCATGAGCACCAAGTCCCATTCTTCATCCCTCACTTTTTCAAAGGCGATGCGTCCGTTTTCGGCTTTGCCGATTTCGACCTCCTTGAGTTCACTGCGCAAGGTGTCTTCTGTCACGATGACATTGAAGGGGTTGTCTTCTGCAATGAGGATGCGCAATGGACCAATTTCGGTGTCGTCGGAAACCGCTTCTTCGGCGTTCACGCCGCCGGAAGAGGCCAAAGCTGGAAGGGCAAAAGCAAAGGTGGAGCCCTCTCCATCGACGCTCTCAACCCAGATGACACCACCTTGGAGCTCCACAATTTGCTTGGAAATACTCAGTCCAAGCCCGGTACCTCCGAATTTCCGGGTTTTCAATTGGTCGCCTTGATTGAAGCTCTCAAAGATTTTCTCGAGTTTGTCTGCAGGAATGCCAATCCCCGTATCGACAACCCGGACTATAAACCAGTCTGAATGCTGGACGCTAGGAGTGGGGCACCATTTGGGGAGTGGGGGCAAGGATCCCACCGAAGCCTTCATGGTGACACCGCCGTCGAGCGTGAATTTGATGGCGTTTCCTACAAGGTTGATGAGCACCTGATTCAAGCGGCTGGCATCACCTTCTAAATACTGGGGCAAAGAGCTGTCACCCTCAACCTCAAAAAAGAGGCCCTTTTGTTCGGCTGGAATGCGCATTACGTTTTCTGCGACCTCTAGAGCGTCTGCCACAGAGAAAGGCTCCTGTATAATTTCCAGCTTACCCGCTTCGAGCTTGGAGAAGTCCAAGATGTCATTGACGATGTCAATGAGGTTGGATGAAGCGGTCACAATGTTCCGGAGGTATTTCTGGGCAACTTCGGCCATGTCCTCCTTGGCCGCCAGGTTGGACATGCCCACAATGGCATTCAGTGGCGTTCGGATTTCGTGGGACATGTTCGACAGAAAGACCGCTTTGTGGTTCAACGCGATTTCCAATTCGGCGTTGGCGCGAATGAGTTCTTTCTGCCGGTCTTGGAGTTGTTGCCTCTGGGTAGAAATCAATTGGCTCTGCTTCCTTGTGAACCGGTAACGAGAGGTGATGAAGATGGCAAAAATGATCAGAAGCAAAACGATGAGAACAAGCAGCTTGTTCTGGTCATCTTTTTGCTTGTCCATGATCCTGCGCTTCTCTTTTTCTCGCAAGTCCTGGTATTCGAAGAGCTCCATCTTGAGCATGGCATCCTCATCCGCATCGATCATTTTGAAAGCCTGCTCGCTGCTGTCATGAAGGTCCCGAAACTTCAAGGCATCTGAGTACATATTCAATTCAAAATTGGCATCAGCCAAGCAATCGTAGCAGTCTGTCAAGCGGGTAGCCCGGCGGTAATCGTTGAGTTTGTCGTTGTTTAAAACCAGCGTGAGCATTTCGGTACACAGCAACTGGGCTTTCTCAGGTTGACCTAATTTGACATAGAGGGCCCCCAGTTTGGTGTTGATGTAAGCCCGCCGCTTGTTTTTTTGGTCAGCATCGAACTTCAATGCTTTGTCGAAGTAATCAAACGCATCTTCGAACCTGTTCTGCTCAGAAGCGATGAATCCCAAGTATTCATAGCAGGTGACGCGCGGGGATGTCGCCACGCCTATCTCCAACGCGTATTTGTACTCTTCAATGGCCTGGCTATACTGTTTCTTTTCCCTGTAACAATTCGCGATGCTCACGGTGGACAACCCCACTTTTTTTAGGTTTTGGGACTGTTTCCACATCTCCCTCGCATCGAGCATGTAAACCAAAGCCGTGTCGCGGGTGAGACGGTCTTTGTAGAACTGTAAAGCGATGTTGTAGCGGGCTTGGGCCCGCTTCTCTTCACGATCGCTGAACTGCATGATGAAGGAGTAATGCTCATTGGCGGTCTGTCGGTTATTGAAGTGGTCTTGAACCATACCCAATGCATCGTGCGCGGTCACCTGTGCGTTCAGGTCCCCCATGGATTCCGCAATCTCCAAGGCCCTTTCGAAGTCAGACAGTGCTTTGGTCCAGCCTTTTTCCGCTTCATTGTAGCGATGCTGAGAGCGGCCCCTCTCGTAATACAAATCGAAAAGCGCGGCCTGGGAGAAGTTGCGGCCTTCATCAAGGGCCAGCACAGAGTCCAGCAATGCCAAAGCAGAACCGGGTCGGGATGAATTGGTGAACCCCCTGGCTTGGCAGTAGGCCAAGGCAGCCAATTGCTCGGTTGTCAACTCGAGGGACCAAAACTGCTCGGTGAGCTCCGTGAATTCTTCAGCGTCTACTCTCGTATTCTCCTGCACGTAGGCTCTGAGGGCTTCAAGCCGCTCCTCGATGGAGGTTTCCTCGGAATTCACAATGGCGCGCAATTCTGAAAAATTGACACCAGCTGAGGCGCTCTGACAGAAGATGTTCAGTAGCAGCCAAATAAAGCAGAATCGTAACATGTGGTCCATGGGGCAAATACGAAAATAGTCCATGGAGTTTCAGAGATGACGAGAGGGGTTGTTGGGGTCAAATTTCTGACTACATTTGCCCTCCCTTTACGGGAAATGCCGACTATGTAGCTCAACTGGATAGAGCACCTCACTACGGATGAGGAGGTTGAGGGTTCGAATCCTTCCATGGTCGCCACAGTTTACAGAAAGCCCCCGTTGCAACGTCGCAGCGGGGGTTTTCGATTTAGGGACAATCGTGCCCGGAATCCTTGGCTATCCCCCTCAGTCGCAGCTGTTCCCGAATTCGCCCAAGACCATCAGGAAGTCTTCGACAGATACAAAGCCATCGAGGTTGATGTCGGCCATGCAAGCAGATGAACACCCAAACTCGCCGAGCATGATCAAGATGTCGTTCACGGCGACCACGCCGTCTTGGTCCAAATCGAGGGGACAGGTGGGGTCACAAATGCCGTCGCCATTGACATCTGCTGCACAATCTCCACCACAGACGCCCAAGGCATCGACGTTGTAAACGCACGATCCATCTTCTTCGGAGGCCTCTGCATCATAATTGCAGGCCAGGGTGTCTGTGCAGCCCGGCACAACGGGCGTGCAGTCTGGAGACACGGTGAAGGGATTTCCATAATCCCAACTGCTCGGAGGGTAGGGGTGTTCGGCGAGGTAAATCCGGTACTCTACGCCTGCTGCAGCCACATCGATGGCCCATGGATGCGAGCCTGTGTTGTCCACAATCCCCAAGTTGGCCACAGCGGCGTTGGCATTGATGTTGATCAAGCTCAGGTAGACACTGGTGTTGGGGTCTCCTCCAGACCACGAGATCCAGAGGGTGTCGCCCAAGCACCATTCACTGGCCACATCGTCCAGAGACAGGCCCGAATAGAGG
>JAKMCX010000056.1 GCA_022428285.1 Flavobacteriales bacterium | reverse complement strand
AACCCAAGCAGGTCAAACATGCGGGCTTGAACGTCCTTGTCGTGGATTCGGATGGAACCCCCTCCAATTTCCACGCCGTTGATCACCATGTCGTAAGCGTTGGCGCGGACCGCACCTGGGTCTGAATACAGGATGTCCATGTGCTCGGGCTTGGGCGAGGTGAAGGGGTGGTGCATCGCGTGGTAGCGCTCGGAGTCCTCGTCCCATTCCAAGAGCGGGAAGTCCACCACCCACAGTGGTTTGAAGTCGAAGGGGTCGCGCAGGCCCATCTCGGAGCCCATGTGCAGGCGAAGCTCTGCGAGTTGCTTGCGGGTGGCATCGAGGCCGCCGCAGAGAACCAGCATCAAGTCTCCGGGCTTTGCTCCGGTGTGCGCTGCCCACTTGGCCAGGGCGTCTTGGTCGTAGAACTTGTCGACGCTGGATTTGAAGGTGCCGTCTTCGTTGACCTTGCAGTACACCAATCCTCGGGCACCAATTTGCGGGCGCTTCACCCAATCGGTGAGGCCGTCGAGCTGCTTGCGTGTGAAGCTGGCGGCGCCGGGCACCACAATGCCCAACACAGCTTCGGCGCTGTCAAACACATTGAAGCCTTGATTTTGGGTCACAGGCGCCATGTCCTGGAACTCCATTCCGAAGCGGATGTCGGGTTTGTCGATGCCATACTTCTCCATGGCGTCGTCGTAGGTCATGCGCGGGAAGTCCCCAATTTCACGGTCGAGCACCGTAGTAAAGAGGTGCCGGACGAGCCCTTCGAATGTGTTGAGGATGTCCTCTTGTTCCACGAAGCTCATCTCGCAGTCCACTTGGGTGAACTCGGGCTGGCGGTCGGCGCGCAGGTCCTCGTCACGGAAGCACTTGACGATCTGGTAGTACTTGTCGATGCCGCTGACCATGAGCAGTTGCTTAAAGGTCTGCGGGCTTTGCGGCAGGGCGTAAAACTGACCGGGGTTCATGCGGCTGGGGACCACAAAGTCACGGGCGCCTTCCGGCGTGGACTTGATGAGCACCGGTGTCTCCACGTCGATGAAATCGATGCTGTCGAGGTACTTCCGGGTCTCAATGTTGATGCGGTGGCGGAGCAACAGATTGCGCTGGACCGGTCCGCGGCGCAAATCGAGGTAGCGGTATTGCATCCTCAAATCGTCTCCTCCATCGGTGCTGTCCTCAATGGTAAACGGCGGCGTGTCAGCCGCATTGAGGATGGTCAGGCCGGTGATTTCGATTTCGATTTCACCGGTTGGAATCTGCTTGTTTTTGGATTCGCGTTCGCACACGGTGCCCACAGCTTGGACCACAAACTCCCGACCGAGTTTGCGCGCTTGCATGCACAGATCCGCGTTGGTGTCCATGTTGAAGGCGAGCTGCGTGATGCCGTAGCGGTCGCGGAGGTCGACAAAGGTCATGCCGCCGAGGTCGCGGGCGCGTTGGACCCAACCGCTCAAAGTGACGGTTTGGCCGATGTGGTCAGGGCGAAGTTCGCCGCAGGTATGGGATCGAAGCATGGCGATGGTGGCGTCAGGATAGATCCTGAACTGCGCCGCAAAGGTAAGTCCCGCCTGTTGGCAGTTCTAGAAGGGCGCGGGCGGTGTGCACAGTGAATTGGTTGCCACTTGAGCTGTAGTTTCGAAACATGGCATCAGAGGACAAAAATCCAGTGGAACACCTTGAGGCGATGAAAGCCGAAGCCCGCATGGGTGGTGGAGAAAAACGCATTGAGGCCCAGCATGGAAAGGGCAAGTTGACGGCGCGGGAGCGCATTGCGTTGCTGCTCGACGAGGGCTCTTTTGAGGAGTTGGGCATGTTGGTGACCCACAGGTCCAACCTTTTTGGACTCGACAAACAACAGTTCTTAGGGGACGGTGTCGTGACCGGATATGGAAAGGTGAAGGGCCGATTGGTCTACGTGTTCAGTCAGGATTTTACCGTTTTGGGAGGCTCTTTGGCCGAAGCGCATGCGGAGAAGATTTGCCGGGTAATGGACTTGGCCTTGGACAACGGAGCTCCGGTCATTGGTCTGAACGACTCTGGTGGCGCGCGCATTCAGGAAGGGGTGGTCAGTTTGGGTGGATATGCCGACATCTTCCACCGCAATGTGCAGGCCAGCGGAGTGGTTCCTCAGATCAGCGCCATCCTCGGGCCCTGTGCCGGAGGCGCTGTGTACAGCCCCGCTCTGACCGATTTCATCCTCATGACCGAAGGCAGCAGTTACATGTTTGTGACAGGGCCTAACGTGGTCAAAACCGTGACCCACGAGGAGGTAACAGCAGAGGAGCTGGGGGGTGCCAGGACACATGCTAGTAAGAGTGGTGTGGCCCACCTCACCGCACCCAACGAGGTGGCAGCCATCGACCGTATCAAGGATTTACTCAGCTTCTTGCCGCAAAACTGTGAGGAGGTTCCGGCATCATTGCCGTACACCGGGAGCGATGAATCGCGGCCCAAGTTGAACAGCATCATTCCCGAAAGTGCCCAGCAGCCCTATGACATGCGGGATGTGGTCAAGGAGCTGGTCGATGGTGGAGGTTTTTTCGAGATACAGCCTGATTTCGCGGCCAACATTGTCGTGGGCTTTGCCCGCCTCGGTGGTCGGTCCATTGGCATTGTGGCCAACCAACCTGCGGTGCTCGCAGGGGTTCTGGACATTGGGGCGTCGACCAAGGCCGCGCGTTTTGTGCGGACCTGTGACGCCTTCAACGTGCCATTGCTGGTGCTGGAGGATGTGCCTGGATTCTTGCCCGGTACGGACCAAGAGTGGAATGGCATCATCACCAACGGGGCCAAGCTTCTTTATGCATTCAGCGAGGCGACTGTGCCGCGCATTACCGTCATCACCCGCAAAGCCTATGGCGGTGCTTACGACGTGATGAACTCCAAGCACATTGGCGCCGATTTGAACTTTGCTTGGCCCACCTCTGAGATTGCGGTCATGGGCGCCAAGGGTGCGGCAGAGATCATTTTCCGCAAGGAAATTGCCGCGTCTGATGACCCTGCGGCCAAGCTCGCTGAGAAGGAGGCTGAGTATGCAGATTTGTTTGCTCACCCTTATCGGGCAGCAGCCCGGGGATATGTCGACGAGGTGATCGCGCCCTCCAATACCCGCATTCGCTTGCTCAAAGGGTTTGCGATGCTGGAAAATAAAACCGTGAGGCGCCCCAGGCGAAAGCACGGCAACCTCCCGCTCTGAGCCACATGCGAGGGGGGATTTTTGGCAACATTCCTCACGCTCATCGGTTAACTTGGTCCAATACAAACGCAAGAACATGCTTCGCAAAATGACCCTCGCCGCCTTCGTGTGCGGCATGATGATGACAACGTCGGCCCAGTCGACCGAACTCAACGAGCTGAACCCTGGAGACAAGGCGCCTTCAGCAGACATGAAAATGACCAACATTGACGGTCAGGAATGGAGCTTGGTTGACGTGGCTGGTGAGAACGGCCTGTTGGTCATGTTCAGCTGCAACACCTGCCCCTTTGTGGTGGGCCGAGAGGGCCGCAGCGAAGGTTGGGAAGGCCGCTACAACCAGGTGGCAGGCATGGCCCGGGAACAAGGCATTGGAACGGCCTTGGTCAACTCCAACGAGGCCAAACGCAAGGGAGACGACAGCATGGAGCAGATGAAGCTGCGCGCCATGGAGGCCGGGTACATCATGCCTTACTTGGTAGACAACGGGCACAAGTTGGCCGATGCTTTTGGTGCACGGACCACCCCGCACGTGTATCTGTTTGACAGCGAATTCCGCTTGGTTTACCGCGGCTCTATTGACGACAACGTCAATTCTGCTGAAGAGGTCAAAGAGACGTACCTACAGGATGCCATGACCCGCATGGCGGAAGGAAAGAAGGTCAAGCCCGCTGTGACAAAGGCGATTGGCTGCTCCATCAAGCGGGTGAGCTAAAAGCCCCCTTTGCTTCATGAAAAAAGCCGCTTCCAATGGGAGCGGCTTTTTTTCTGTCCCCTACGCAAAGGGGTTGGATAGGTTGTGGTTCAGATCACCAGCAAGGCATCGCCGTAGGCGTGCATGCGGTACTTCTCCTTCATGGCCGTTTGGTAGGCCTCCATGATCAAGTCGTACCCACCAAAAGCGGCGGTGAGCATCAACAGCGTGGATTGAGGTGTGTGGAAGTTGGTGATCAAGGCATCGGCCAACTTGAACTTGTATGGCGGAAAGATGAACCGAGAGGTCCAACCGTCATAGGTCTTCAATTGGCGGAAGGTGCTGTGCGTAGACTCCATGGCACGGACCACGGAAGTGCCAACAGCGACCACTTTGCCTCCGCGCTCGATGCTCTTGTTGACGGTGCTCACGCAATCCGCTGGGATGATCAACTGCTCGGAGTCCACCTTGTGCTTGGTCAAGTCCTCGACTTCAACTTCGCGGAAGGTGCCCAAACCGATGTGGAGGGTCAGAAATGCGGTGTCGATGCCCTTGATTTCGAAGCGCTTCATGAGCTGCTTGCTCATGTGCAGGCCGGCCGTGGGAACGGCGACGGCACCTTCTTGCTTGGCGTAGATCGTCTGAAAGCGCTCTGCGTCTTCGGGTTCGACTGGGCGGTCGATGTACTTGGGGAGCGGGGTCTCTCCCAGGGAGAAAATCTTCTGGCGGAACTCCTCGTGGGTCCCGTCAAACAAGAAGCGCAACGTGCGGCCTCGGCTGGTGGTGTTGTCGATGACTTCTGCAACGAGGTCTTCGTCTTCGCCGAAATACAGCTTGTTTCCGATCCTGATTTTGCGCGCAGGGTCTACCAAAACATCCCAAAGCAGAGACTCACGGTTGAGTTCGCGCAAGAGGAACACTTCGATGACCGCTCCGGTCTTTTCCTTGTTTCCGTACATCCGGGCAGGGAAGACGCGGGTGTCGTTCATGACCATCACATCGCCTTCGTCGAAGTAGTCGATGAGGTCGCTGAACTTCTTGTGTTCAATGGTGCCAGCTTCTCTGTTCACGACCATCATCCGGCTTTCGTCCCGGTTGTCAAGCGGGTACTGGGCGATGAGTTCCTTGGGAACCTCGAACTTGAATTGGCTGAGTTTCATGCGCTCTACGCTCATGTCGGCAGGGTTTTCAGGGGCGGGCGAAGTTAGTCAAAGCCTCGCCGGGGTTCAAGCTTCTCGCAGAAAGGAAGTGCACAAGGTTCAACCGGCTGTCGAAACGGGGGCCGGAAGGGCAGAAATACGGGACTCAAATTCTTCGATAGACCAGCATTCATCGAGCTTGAACGCGCCGCTTGCGGTGCGCCGAAGTGCCGAGAGGTGGGCGCCGCAACCGGTGACTTTGCCCATGTCTCTGGCAAAGGATCGGATGTAAGTTCCTTTAGAGCACAGGATGTCGAACGTCATGGTGGGGTTTTCCCACCCCGTAACGTCGAACCTGTGGACTTTGACGGCTACCGGGCTCAGGCCGATGTCTTTTCCTTTGCGGGCGGCGATGTAGGCTTTTTGTCCGCCCACTTTTTTGGCGCTGAAATTGGGAGGGAGTTGGTCGATTTCGCCGGTGAATTCCAGGGCGTGTTCGCGCAGGGAAGCGAGGTCGAGCGCATCTGTGGCTCCTACCGGAATGAGGGGCATCTCCAGATCGTGGCTGTCTGTATTGGCGCCAAAAGTGATGTGGCCGTCGTATGCCTTGTCTTCTGCACTTAGCTCCGCAATGCGTTTGGTCATGCGCCCCGTGCACAATACCAGCACGCCGGTGGCCAACGGGTCGAGGGTGCCAGCGTGGCCCACCTTGATTTTCTTGAAGTTGCCGCCGCGTCGGATCAAGTGGCGCACTTTATTGACCACGTCAAAAGAGGTCCACTCTCGTGGCTTATCGATGAGCAAGACTTGACCTTGAAGGAAGTCTTCCCACGATTGAAAGCTGTGTACGGGCCATCCTTGCATGCCGCGAAGGTCGGTAGGTTCAAGGTCATTTGTTCCATCCAAGCCTTCCTGCCGGAGGATGTGCGGTTTGGGCAGTACGCGGGGTGCTTTCTGGCAGAGGGTGGCGCCCGGTTTGGAACTGAGGGGTGGCCCACGGATGGGGCATGGGGCTGTGTTTTTCTGTAAAATGTGTCCAGCAAGGGCCATGCGCGGCGAACCCGAGGGAGGGGTGACGGTTATCTTCGTGCGCCCGATGACCTTACAGGATCTCCTCGACTTTTATGATCACGATGCCCGGACCGGCAATGTGGTCAATGCCTTGTCTTCGGCGGGAGCAAAAGTCGAGGCGCGTGGCTTGGTCGGCTCAGCGCGGGCCTTCTTGGCGGCGCAGGCCATCAAACGCAATGGCGGTGACCACCTCTTCTTGCTCGAAGACAAGGAGCGCGCGGCTTACTTTATGAATGACCTCGAAAACCTTCTTGGTCAGGATGGACACCAGGTGTTGTTCTATCCCCGCAGTGCCAGGATTCCCTACCAGGAAGAGGGCACGGACAACGCCAACGTGGCGATGCGAGCGGAGGTGATGAGCAAGTTGAGTGCCCTGCGTGGAAGGGTATGCATTGTCAGCTTTCCCGAGGCGGTGGCAGAACAGGTGACCACCCGCAAGGAGCTCAAGCGCAACACCTACACCATCAAGCGGGGTGACCGAATCAGCCAGGACTTTTTAGACGACATCCTGATTGACTACGGTTTCGAAAAAGTCGACTACGTCTATGAGCCCGGCCAGTATGCCATCCGAGGAGGCATTGTGGACATATTCAGTTTTGCCTTTGACCATCCCTATCGGATTGAGCTCTTTGGTGACGAGGTGGACGGCATCCGCAAATTCGACCCGGCCGATCAGTTGAGCGTTGGCAAGATGGACCGCGCGGTCATCGTACCTGATGTCGGGGATCAGATGCTCAAGGAAGAGCGGGAGCCCTTCTTGGACTTCTTGGGCGAAGGCTGCACAGTATGGACTTGGGATGTGCGCGGCGTGGTGGACCAGCTCGACAAAGAAGTCGACAAGGCCCAGACGTTTTATGACCGCAGGACCGGCCAAACGGATGCGTTGCGGCCCGGTGAGATGTACACCACAGGGCTGCGGTTTGAGCGCAGGTTGGCCGTTCACTGTGTCGTGGAGTTTGGCGGAACGGGGAGCTTTACCGACCGCACCGTGGTCGACTTTGGGCAAAAGGACCAGCCGGGATTCAACAAGAACTTTGACCTGCTGGCAGAGCATTTGAAGCACCGCCACCAAGATGGATTTGCCACGTTTGTGGTGGCGGGACAGGGCACACAGCTGGAGCGTCTGCACGACATTTTTGCCGATCGGGGCGATGAGGTTAAATACACCCCCATCCCCGCTGAACTGAGCGAGGGCTTTGTGGATGTCGGACTCAAGCTGGCCATTTACACGGACCATCAGATTTTTGAGCGCTACCACCGGTTCCGCCTCAAAGACGGCTTTAAAAAGAACAAACAGGCACTGACCATCAAGGAATTGATGAGCTTGGAGCCTGGCGATTTTGTGGTCCACATTGACCACGGCATCGGTGAGTTTAGTGGCCTCCAAAAGGTCGATGTCGGGGGCAAGGAGCAAGAGGCCATCCGCCTCAAATACAAAGGGGGCGACATCCTCTATGTGAGCGTTCACTCGCTGCACCGAATCTCGAAGTTCACCGGAAAGGAGGGCATGCCGCCCAAGGTGCACAAGCTGGGATCGTCTGCTTGGGCAGCGACCAAAAGCAAAACCAAAAAACGGGTCAAGGAAATCGCATTTGACCTCCTGAAACTCTACGCCAAGCGCCGGGCTTCCAAGGGGTTTGCCTACACGCCGGACACCTATCTCCAAACCGAACTGGAGGCGAGCTTCATGTACCAGGACACCCCCGATCAGCTCACAGCGACGGAGGCGGTGAAGGAGGACATGGAAAAGGAGGTGCCCATGGACCGCTTGGTTTGCGGCGACGTTGGTTTCGGAAAAACAGAAATTGCGATCCGCGCTGCGTTCAAGGCGGCCACCGATGGCAAACAGGTGGCCGTGTTGGTGCCGACGACCATCTTGTCGATGCAGCATTTCCGCAGTTTTTCCAGGCGGCTCAAAGACTTCCCGGTCACAGTCGACTACGTGAACCGTTTCAAGACGGGCAAGAAGATGACCGAAACCGTCAAGGCTTTGGAGGCGGGTGAAATCGACATCTTGATCGGCACCCATGCGATCGTGGGCAAGCGGATCAAGTGGAAGGACCTCGGGCTGCTCGTCATCGATGAAGAGCAGAAGTTTGGCGTGGCCGTCAAGGACAAACTCAAGACCCTGCGTGCCACGGTGGACAGCCTGACGCTGACCGCCACCCCCATCCCAAGGACGCTGCAGTTTTCATTGATGGGGGCCCGTGACCTGAGTATCATGAGCACGCCACCTCCCAACCGATACCCGGTGGAGACGGAGATTGGGTCGTTCAATGAAGAGCTGATTCGGGATTCCATTGCCTATGAAATATCCCGTGGAGGCCAGGCTTACTTCGTGCACAATCGGGTGGGCAACATCCGCGAAGTGGCGGGCATGATCAACCGATTGGTGCCGGACGCACGTGTGGGCATTGGGCATGGCCAAATGGATGGCGAGCAGCTGGAGCGGGTGATGAGCGACTTCATTGACGGTTCCTACGACGTTCTGGTCGCCACCACCATCATTGAGAGTGGCATTGACATCTCCAACGCCAATACCATTTTGATCAATGAGGCGCACACGTTTGGCCTCAGTGACCTGCACCAATTGCGCGGACGTGTAGGGCGTTCCAACAAGCGGGCGTTCTGCTATTTGTTGGCCCCTCCATTGCATGCATTGCCCACCGAGTCCCGCAAGCGTTTGCAGGCCATGGAGCAATTCAGTGAGTTGGGCAGTGGCATGAACATCGCCATGCGCGACTTGGACATCCGCGGGGCGGGAAACCTGTTGGGCGGAGAACAAAGTGGCTTCATCACCGACATTGGTTTTGAGATGTACCAAAAGATCCTGTCGGAGGCCATCCGCGAACTCAAAGACGAGGAGTTTGCGGAATTGGCGCAAGAGGAAGCGGATTCTCGCGAGCATTATGTCGAAGAGACCGTGCTCGAAACAGACCTCGCTTTGATGTTGCCCGACCATTACATCTCGGACATTTCAGAGCGGATTGCGCTGTACCGAGAGCTGGATGAAATGGACAATGAGGAGGGTCTTCAGAATTATGAGGCCCGTTTGCTCGACCGTTTCGGCCCTTTGCCCAAGGAGGCAGAAGACCTCCTAGAAACGATCCGTCTTCGTTGGATGGCGCAGGTCGTTGGGTTTGGAAAGTTGGTGCTCAAAGGGGGCAAGCTCATCGGGGTCTTTCACGACGAAGAAGGGAGCGATTACTACAAGGGGGTGCGGTTCCAGCGCGTTTTGGACTACATGCAGGCCAACCTAAAAGGCGTGCAGATGTACCAGCGCAACGGGGCCTTGCGGCTGCGGGTAGAGCCCGTCGAGAACTTGGGTTCTGCAATGGCCGTCCTGCGCAAGCTCAGTGGCACAGCAGCTCCGGTCAAGGCCCCATCTGCCGCTAGCGAAATGTGAGCGGCTGAGGCGGTCATCGCTTCAGACGGTTTAGTCCTTGGCTTGTGGGGACCAAGTCACGCCCGCCCGCACCCATCGTCCGGGCTGGTCTACGTTGCCGATGTCCACATACTGCGCATCCAAGGCATTGTCCATCCGTGCATGGAAGGCCAGGGGCAGCGACTCTGGTGACCACCGGAGGGTGGCCCCCAGCAGATTGACCAACCCAAAGTCCACCTCGCGCCCTTCTACGGGGTCAAAGTATCCGTCATTGCGCTGTTGGACGCTCCACCTGAGGTCCAGGAGGAGGTCACGTGTGAGTTGGTATCCAAACAGCAGGTCGGCCTTGGTATTGAGCATGTCCAAGACATAATTGCTTTCAAAACCTTCGCTGGTTTCATCGGCTTGCAGGAAGGTGAGCCCGAGCGTGAAATACCGCATCCGGGCATCCGGGCCCTTGGCTTGGGCGGAAAGGGTGAATTCCTGTCCTGTGAAATGCACTTGGCGCAGGTTGGTGGCCTGTGTGATGGAGGAGCCGTTAAATCTGACCCAATCGATGAGGTTTCGCCCCCACCGGTGGAAGAGGTGTTGGGAGATCACCAGCCGATGTCCGCTGGCCAAGTCTGTGGTCAGGCGGTACCCGAATTCCAAGTGCTCCGCTTCTTCCGGAAGCAAATCTTGGCTGCCTTGAGCGCCACCAACGGTGTAGTACAAATCGGTGTAGGAAGGCATGCGCACAGACCGGCGGGCAGAGGCAAAGGCAACGGCACGGCCAGTGTCATCGATGCGCAGAGAGAGCGAGGCCTCAGGTATAAACCTAGGCTGATCGGCGGCGGAATTGATGTTCCAAGCGGCAAGCCCGCGCGCGGTGAGGCGTCCCCACTGGGCCAAATGCCCGGCGGCGATGTCCAGGTTGGTGCGCCGGTCACCCAAGGTGTAGGTGCTGTCTCCGTCCCGACCGAATTCGGCGACGCCGAGGCGGTTGCTCACCACGCCTTCTTGTCTGAAGTCTGCAGAAATCAGGGATTCTCCAGCTGCAGAGGCCAGTCTAGCGAGCCCCCGTGCACCCGAAGTGGAGGAGCGGTGTTGGTTGGCTCCTTGGTACCAAGAAGGGGCGTCGCCATTGGCCGAGGTCAATTGCCCACTGGCGTCTTCGGTGTAATAGCCCTCGCCTTCGCGGAAGAGCTCAAAGCGGTCCCGGTGGTTGCGGTGGTGCAAGCCTGCTTCGTAGGTCCAGTCGCCGGAGGTTTGTGTCCAGGTGATTTGACCTTGCCACAGCCCCACCGTTTCAAATTGCTGCGGAAAATTGGCCGTGTAGAAGTCCTGTGCGCCAAATGCCGAGGACAGATGGCCCAAGCTCATGTTGAGCATGCCCCAGTCCGTTACGGCCTGACCAGAATACCGCAGCCGCTGCATCAGCAAGTCGGTGTTGTCGCGATAGCCCGAGGAAGAGGCGCGGCTGGCACTGATGCGGTGACGGAATGCGCCTTTGCCCCAGTCTTTCCTGAGGCGCAAACGGTTCCAACCATAGCTGCCTCCTTCTGCACCGATTTGCATGCCGTCTTCTGTTCCAGGGCGGGCTTGGAGAATGACACCTCCGGTGACGCCTCCGCTGCCCAGTGCGCCGCCGCCACCGCGCACGACCTGAATGCGCTGAATGTCTTCGGGGTCAATGGGAAGGTTGAGCAGGTGATGCGCGGTATGGGGCGCGCTCCACCGTATGCCGTCTACCCAAAGGGCCACCTGCTCAAACGACCCGCCTCGGATGGACAAGTCGGTTTGGGCACCGAAAGGTCCCCTTTGTCGCGCATCCACACCGGGTATGCTTTCCAAAAGGCCGTCAACAGAAGGCTGTGCTGCAGCGGACAAAAGCGCTGGCCCGAGGGTTTGAAGGCTGCGTGGAAGGCTTTCCGGTTTGTCGGAGAAGCCGGTTTGGATCACGGCTTCGGCGATGACGAGGGTGTCTTGCGCAGCGCTGGGCGTGGACAAGAGCAGCAGGAAAAGGGCGAATGGGATGTGGGCCTTCATGCAGGGCGAATTGGCACCACAAGCCTACGAAAAGATGTGCATGATTGGACCGTACTGGCTTGGGGATGTGCGGTCAGCGCAACACCCTCACCCCCGCAGGCTCGGGGACGGGGTGCGCAGAGGCTGCGATCATCGACCTCAACCTTGAGATTGATGAAGCGTGGCCTGTGAAAAGCGGTGTGCGTTGGTGCAATGATGTCGGGGTGACATCCAGTAAATCGTGGTGGTGGCACCAGGTGGCTCCGCCCGCTTGATGGGCAAGGAAGGCCAGTGGCTGGGCCTCATAGAGCATGCGCAATTTCCCTTCCGGCTTGTCATATGAACCCGGGTAGAGGTACACCCCTCCTTGGATCAGGTTGCGGTGGAAGTCAGCCACAAGGGCACCGGTCTATCGTGCGGTCATGCCTTTTTTGCGGCAACTTTCTAAAAATGCGGCAATCGCTGGATCCGTATTGCTGATGCGGGCATCGTTTACGCTGTATACCTTTTCCTCTGCCGGAAACTCCATGTTGGGGTGGGACAGGAAAAACTCTCCAATGGAAGGGTCAAACGTGAATCCATTGACGCCCCCTCCCGTGGAATAGACCAACATGGTAGAGCTGCCGTACAGCACATAGCCTGCGGCTACGAGGTCACTGGCGGGCTGCAGGAAGTCAGAGGTTGTGGCGGGCTCGGTGAGCGGCGACTTCCGACGGTGAATCCCGAAAATGGTGCCGACCGAAATGTTGACGTCGACATTGGAGGACCCGTCGAGCGGGTCGATACAGACCATGTACTTGCCGTAGCCGCGCCCTTGGCCGCGTTCGCTGTGGTCCACATGGATGATTCCGGGTTGTTCCTCCGAAACGATGCCCCCTACTTTGAGGCAGGATTTGAGGACCCTCGTAAAGGTGTCGTCAGCGTAGACATCGAGTTTTTGTTGGGACTCTCCCTGAACGTTCTTGGAAGCGTTTCCATTGGCCTTGTGCTCCCCTAGGATGCCTGAAAGACCGGCACTGTTGACGTGCCTATTGACCATCTTCGCCGCTGTCCCGATGTCGGTCAGCAGCCTAGATAGGTCACCTGTTGCGCCGGCAAAATCCGCCTGTCGCGCAACCACAAATTCTTGTAGCGTGTTCACTCCGATCATTGCATAGAGCGTTGGTATAAAGATAGGTTATGCCTGCCTGTGCGTATCCAATACAACCACAGAACTTGTCTGCGTTGTTTGTAGGAGCACAGGAAACCTAGCCGTGTGGCTCAACCCTCCGTGTAGAGGGCGCGGGTCAAGGCGACAAACTCAGAGGGAGAAAGTTGTTCTGCGCGTTGCCCTTTCCACTGCTCTGGAATGGTTGCGGCATCAAACCCTCCGGCTCGGAGCGCATTGCGGAGGGTTTTTCTGCGCAGGCCAAAAGCGGCTTTGACCACCCTTCTGAGCGCGTCGTAGGGCACGTCTGGATCTGTATCTGGGGTCCTTACCAGGCGAATGACCCCTGAGTCGACTTTTGGCGGGGGATCAAAGGCACCGGGACCGACGGTAAACGAATACTCGCAAGTGAAGTAGTTCTGAAGCAACACCGACAGGATGCCGTAAACCTTGGACCCAGAGTCTGCACAGACGCGCTCGGCGACTTCTTTTTGAAACATACCGACACAGGAGATCACTTGGGACCTCCAGTCTAAAGCCCGAAAGAGAATCTGGCTGCTGATGTTATAGGGGAAGTTGCCAATGAGGGCAAAGGGCCCGGTCATACCGAGGTCGTCGGGAGATGACTTGAGCAAATCTGCAGCGTGAATGTGGGCATTGTCGATCCAATCCACCCCGGCGAGGAAGTCGACCGATTCGGCGTCGATTTCGACCACATGGACCGCTGTGCCGAAGCGGTGAATGAGTGGCTGTGTGAGGGCTCCTGTTCCAGGGCCTACCTCGAGCACCTGCTGCCCTTCTGCCATGGGGACCAATCCGGCAATGCGGTCAGATACGGCACTGTCCTTCAGGAAGTGCTGACCGAGGTGCTTTTTGGCCCTGACTGGCCCGGATTGTCCTCGGCTTTTCATTGATCGCGAAGTTCGCCCTTGGCGAGGACAGTCATGGTACTTCGAAAAGCGAGGGCTTTCTCGCCAAACAGTTGGGCACCCTTTGCGCGCATTTCGGGGGCGAAGTTCTGCTCGTATCTGTCCAGATCACCTTGAGAAGCGAGTTCATATTGGACGGTGTAAGTGGGTCCCAAGTCTTGTTCTGTGTGGAGTTCACAAAACCGGAATCCGAGGAAGCATCCCGTGCCCATCATGTCGCGTAAATGCTCGTTGAGCATCCAATTCATCCAGTTGGAAGTGATATTCTTATCGACTGATATGGTCACGTTATATATAATGTGTGTTTTGGCCATTTTTCGGGTTATAGTTGGGTTTGAATTGACTTAAATTCAGTTTCGTAGAAGAAAATGAAGGTTTTATCGAAATTTGGTGCTATCTTCACACTTCGAGAAATCTTAACCGAGATGAAACTATTTCGCTCAATACTTATGTCGGCGTTCCTGCTGACGGCCTCTTTTGGCCTCCAAGCCCAACAAAACTATGGGATTGCATACCAGGCCGTTGCTCGCGATGCGGGTGGCGATGCTTTGGAAAATGCGACTTTGGACGTTCGCTTTACCCTCTTAGACGCTGCATCCTCTTCGGTGTGGTCTGAGACGCACTCCGGTGTGCTTACCGATGAATTCGGTCTGATCAACCTCACCATAGGCAGTGTTGCCGGTGCGGACGATTTGGCTGCTGTTGATTGGTCAGCCGGTGGGTATTCCTTCCAAGTGGAGGTGAACAGTGGTGGCGGATTCGCCTCCTTTGGCATGATGGCCGTTACGGCTGTCCCAGTGGCCTTGTTCGCAGCCAGTGCTCCGGAAGGAACTGCAGACAGTCTGTCTGCAGTGCTCGCACAGGAAATCGCGGACCGTGCTGCTGGAGATGCTGGTTTGGCATCCGACAATGCGGCACTCGCCGGGTTGGTCGCTTCCAACTCAGGTAACATCGCCACGAACGAGTCAGGCATCTCCACAAATGCTGGTGCAATCTCCACGAATGCTGGAAGCATCTCCTCAAACACTGGAGGTATCGCCACAAACGCTGGGGACATCACCACGAACGCTGGAGGCATTTCCACAAATGCTGGAGACATCACCACGAACGCTGGAGGCATCTCCACAAACGCTGGTGACATCACCACGAACGCTGGAGGCATTTCCACAAATGCTGGAGACATCTCGTCCAACACGACTTCCATCAGCACAAACACTGGAGCTATTTCCACAAACGCTGGAGACATCTCTACCAACGCTGGGGACATCACCACGAACGCTGGAGGCATCTCTACCAACGCTGGTGCAATCTCCACGAACGCTGGAGGCATTTCCACAAATGCTGGAAACATCTCGGCCAATACGTTGTCTTCCAGCACGAATGCTGGAGCCATCAGCCAGCTTCAAACGGACCTCGGTGCGGAGGCTGCCAGCCGCCAGGCTGAAGATGCCACTCTGCTCGGCTTGATCCAGTCCAATGACGGAGACATCTTGGCACTGAACACTTCAGTCGGACAGCTGCAGACGGACTTGACGGGCCTGACCAACTTGGTAGGCGCCAATGATCACTTTGACTTTGCCGACGGTGTGCTTTCTACAGAGAGCGACATTGACCAGCTTCAATTGGGTTCAACGGTGACTGTAAATGGTTCTGGCGCTTCTAGTGTTCAGCTCGCTGTAACAGGAAAGATCCTGACAACCAACATGACCGTTCAAAACGACCTTACTGTAAGTGACAACATCACTGCAGGAAGCGCATCCTTTACAGGGAACGTGTTGAGCACGGAGGCTCCCATTGCTGACGACCACTTGGCCAACAAGGGGTATGTAGACAATGTGGTGGGCAATGAGATTGCAGGGTACACCCAAGCCGTCGTTGATGAAGCGGCACGGGCTGTTGCTGCGGAATCAGCCCTCGGAGTGCGCATTGATTCACTCGATGGAGCACACAGTTCAGAAATTGCGGCAGTTCAGTCCAATTTGGACGCTGAAATTCTCGCCACCAATGGTGACGTAACGGGCCTTCAAGGTCAGATTGATGGAAATGATGGTGACATCACCAACATTCAGGGTGCCCTCGACACCCTCGCCATTGACGTGAACGCAAACGCTGCTTCTTCTTCTTCTAACCTTGCTGCCATTCAGAGCAACGACGGAGAAATTGCTTCTAACCTTGCTGCCATTCAGAGCAACGATGGTGAGATCGCTTCTAACCTTGCTGCCATCCAGAGCAACGACGGTGAGATTGCTTCTAACCTTGCAGCCATTCAGAGCAACGACGGTGAGATTGCTTCCAACCTTGCTGCCATTCAGAGCAACGACGGTGATATTGCTTCTAACCTTGCTGCCATTCAGAGCAACGACGGTGAGATTGCTTCTAACCTTGCTGCCATCCAGGGCAACGATGCTGACATCACTGCACTTCAGGGTGTAGACGACACGTTGGCTGCTGATGTAAACGCCAATGCTGCTGCGATTTTGGGCAACGACGGCGATATCGCTTCTAACCTTGCTGCCATTCAGAGCAACGACGGTGAGATCGCTTCTAACCTTGCTGCCATCCAGAGCAATGACACGGACATCGCCTCGAACCTCACGGAGATTCAGAGCAACGACAGTGAGATTGCCTCTAACCTGGGTGCCATTCAGAGCAACGACGGTGAGATTGCTTCTAACCTTGCTGCCATTCAGAGCAACGACGGTGAGATTGCTTCTAACCTTGCTGCCATCCAGGGCAACGATGCGGACATCAC
>JAKMCX010000055.1 GCA_022428285.1 Flavobacteriales bacterium | reverse complement strand
GCGACTTAGAACTCACGTTGCTAGACTGCGAATGCAACATCGAGCCTTTGCTGACCATCACGGACGATTGCTGCGTGTCGTTGTCATTTGACAACCAAAGCACCACCGACCTGTCCGACTTGTTTGTTCACACCCATGGCGAAGCCGCCAGCATTTCCCCATCCGTGGACTTCAACATCCTGAACCTTGGGCCTGACTTTGTGGACCTGAGTTACATCAGCAGTCCGCTGCCTCAAGGGCTCATCAACGACGCAGTCGTGGTCTGCTTTGACGACCCAGGAACGCACGTCATCGGGTGGTCTTGGACCGGTCCTGACAGCCTCCTCTGCGAAGGTGAATTGGACTTCGAATGCCCTGGAGACACCGTGCCCAGTGACAGCACGTGCATCTCGGTGCTCAACGCAGGCATCGAATGCCTGGACGACGGCAGCGGTTGGGATTACAGCTTTACCCTCTGCAACGGAGCAAGCACACCATTTGACATTGGCTACTTTACCCTCGCTCCAGTCCTTCCCGCAGGACTCAGCATCGACCAAACGACCTTTGACTTGGGCGCCGGTGCCATCCCACCAGGAGACTGCATGGACTTCTCGGTGACCCTGACCGGAGGTGGATCTGCCACAACTGCCTGCTTCATGGTCTCTGCCCACGCCATGGAACCAGCCTTGGATCCCAACGGAACATGCTGCTTTCTTGAGGCCTGTGTGGAATTGCCCCCATGCGACTCTGATTGTGCGACGATGACCCTCTTCGATGGTTCCCACTGCGATGCCGATGGGTACCACCTTGAATTTGGCGTCTCCAACAACACGGGATACACCTTCGGTCAACTCCAAATGAGCTACCCAGGGCAATTTGGAACCATTGTTCAATGGGTCACGGCCATCAGCATTGATCCGTTGACCTCCGGAATATTGAATGTAGACCTGGACCCCAATACACTGCCCGAGAGTCCATTCTGCATCGACCTAGTATTCTACGAGGAAGGACCGTCTGGCGAGTGGCTGGAGTGCTGCCACATGACTTGGTGCATCGACCTGCCATCTTGTGGTGAAGAAATCTATGGGTGCACCGATCCAATGGCGATCAATTACGATCCGAACGCCACCATTGACGACGGGTCCTGCATCTACGAAGGCGAATGCTATGGCCCAAGCGACCCCCTCTATCCATGTCCTGAAGTCTACGACCCTGTATGCGGCTGTGATGGCGTGACCTACACCAACTCCTGCTTCGCAGAGATGGTGCACGGCATCCAATATTGGACGCCTGGGCCATGCGGTTCAACAGAGGTAGAAGGGTGCACCAACCCCAATGCGGTCAACTACAATCCCGACGCCACTGTAGACGATGGGTCCTGCATTTGGGACACCTGCGTTTTGCCCACCTTGATCAACCCGTACTACCCCTGCACGGAGGAATACGACCCGGTGTGCGGATGCGATGGCATGACCTATGCCAATGCCTGTTATGCCATGTATTTCGGTGGGTTGATCAGTTGGACACCGGGGGCCTGTGATGGCGGAGGCGGTCAGGGCCCTGAGCCCACAAGCTGTCCCACAGACATCAATGCCGACGGCACAACCAACGTGGCCGACCTGTTGATGGTCCTTGGCGAGTTTGCCGCCGAGTGCGAATGAACGAGAAGGTCCCCCAGCCCTTTGGGACTGGGGGACCTTTCTTTTCAATCTTCGAATTCACCAAACAGCGGCCAATCCATGGCTTCTGCCGCAGTGCGCCATTCGGAAAAGACCCCAGAACGGATGCGTTCTAAGTGGTTTTCGGCATCCGTAACAGCACGGTCAAGCGCCTTCAACGCGTCTTGGGCATTGGTTCCTGGAGCGGACATGCCGCCGTCGGCGTAGCTCATCGCATGCCAGACCCGGTCTTGAATGCGCACCACTGCGTCGTAACCATTGAAGTTCTTTGGAGTGAAATAGCGCTCGTCCAACGCGGTCCACTCTCCAGACAAAGAGTCCGCCAAGCCTTTCATGGCCTTGAAGGTGGTGTCTCCTGGCTCCATTCCTTTTTTGGCGTGGGCGATGCGGTCTGAAACAGCATCCTCCGCCCTGCGCATGCGCTTGAGCTCCTCAAACACCACGTCGGCGCGGTTGACCACATCATAGACGCGGTTCATTTGAGCCCGCTGAGCTGCCATGGTCTCAAGAGATGGCGCCCTGCGTGGATCGGCCATGACGGTGACCTCGGTTTCTCCCCAAATGCGGGCAGCGGAGTCGCCCTTGACTTCCAGCACCATCCGGTAATTCCCTGGGTCAACCGGGAATCCGCCTCCAGGTCGCGCATCTCGGTCCCGCTTTCGGCGTGAAGGCCAGAAGGTGCCCGTGCCACGCATGTCCCAGCGCATCGTCTCCATGCCGCCATCCGGCTCAGGCTCCATGGTCCGCACTGTGTCGCCAGCAGTGTTGAGCACGTGAAGCAGGAGCATTTCGTCTTTGGCCAAGCCCTCTAGGCTGTCTCCGTTGAAGTGACAGCGAACGCGGGCACCTCCGCCCTTGTTGTCGGCCGACCAATAGCCATCGGCGGGAAAGCGCTCACCAGCGGGCCTGCGCCATTCTGCCATCACAGCGGCATCCGGCGCAAACATCGTGCACGCCGCACCGCCAAATTCATCGTCCATTCCGGCAACCACCCAAGCGCGAATCACCTCAAGGCCATCCACGATGTACACGCCGCGGCCAAAGGTGCCGAGCACGAGGTCGGACTCCCGGTCCTGTAGCACGATGTCGCGGACGGGAACGGCGGGAACACCTTCCTTCCAACGCTGCCACTCCATGCCTCCGTCATGGCTCCACCACAGTCCCTGTTCGGTGCCACACCACAGGAGTTCCTCCACTTCGGGGTCCTGCAAGACACATTGGACATGGCCCAAAACATCGCCCTCGGCAATGATCCGCTCCCACTTGCCACCCCCATCTAGGGAGCGATACAGGTATGGAGCCCAATCGTTGCGGCGGTAGTTGTTGGCCGTGACATAGACCTCGTCGGAGTTGTGCGGAGAGATGCGCACCTGAGAAATCCAGCTTCCTGCGGGCAATCCCTTCAGGCCTCCGCTCAATTCTGTCCAGGTTCCGCCGCCGTCGGTGGTCTTGTGGACCAAGCCATCGTCAGAAGAGGCCCAAACCTCTTCGGGCCGCTCGG
>JAKMCX010000044.1 GCA_022428285.1 Flavobacteriales bacterium | reverse complement strand
GTTTTGTAAAAGCCAATCTCATCGGGGTTGGCATCGTCCTCAAAGTCGGCGGCCGTCACAGGACGGAATTGAGAAAACTCAAAAGCGAGCCCATTGAACAGGGCGTCCTCAATGACAGAAATGGTGGAGTACAAAAACCCGGGGTCCTTTCCTGTGCGCATGGCGCTCCAACGGTATGCATTGCCCAAGGAATCAGGGTCTTCAAAATTGGCGTAGATGAAGCCCAGCGTATCGGTGCTGCCCGGCACTTCAAACCACACACTGTCCAAGGTTACCGGAGGGTTGAGTTTGGACACCGCCCGGGCCGTATCGCCATCGAGTACCGCCTGCAATTCATAGGTACTGCCCTCTTGGCCTGTGACAGAAAGGCCGACATAAGCGCAGAGGTTGCTCAGCATGAGTACCTCTACGGGCAAACCCAACAAGCCCGAAGCCAGCATCAACCCTGCGGAGTCCAAGTCCCCTGCACACAGCTCTTCCAGCATGTGCGGCTCTCCGTCGACCGTCAACATCACCTCTCCCCCTCCTTCGTACAAATTGCCCAGCAGTGCGGCATCGACCGGGGCGAAGTAATCCTGAGACCTGCTCAGCAAAACAATGGGCGGAAGGCCCGTCTCTATGCGTCCTTCCACGACCAGCAGCGGCTGGGCGTTGGGGATGCTCACCTCGATGGGGGTTTCGCACCCACACAAAGCCAATGCGGACAAAAACAAAACGAGCTGAACGCTGGAGAAAAGGCGCGGGGAGGTGGGCATGGGACGGGGCACTGAATGTTTAGAACGGTTGACGCGGGGCCATGTTCAAAATTAGTCTGCGGTAAAATTGTAAAAGTGTGGAACAATGCGGGCTTTGACCGAAATTTCGGCACTTCCCACAGCTCATGTTCAACCGACGCCAGCTTCGCATCAAAGTGCTCCACGTCCTCTACGCTTTTCACGTGGACGAAGGAGGTTCTGTCACCGATGCACACAAGTTGCTGCACGACTCATTGGCGAAGACCTACGACCTGTACCTCTTGCTATTGATGTTGATCGGCGAATTCCAAGATGCCGCCATCGAGCGCATCGAAGCTGGTCGCATGAAGAAGCAGCCGACACCCGAAGACCTCCACCCGAACACCAAGTTCGTGAACAACAAGCCCTTGAGGGTCATCATCAAGAGCAAGTCCATCGCCAAGGAAGCGGCCAACCGCAAACTCGGCTGGGGACAGGAGCAAGACCTGGTCAAGAAGCTTTTCAAGTCACTGGTGGCCAGCGAAGAGTACAGCGCCTACATGGAGAACAAGGAGCGCAACTTCCAGCACGACCGGGAGTCGCTCAACCGCATGTTCCGCAAGCACATTGTCAACGACGAAGACCTGCAGGACTGGATCGAGGAGAAGAGCATCTTGTGGAGCGACGACCTGGATTTGGTGTGCTCCATCATCCTCAAGACCGTCAAGACGATCGATGAGGATTCCGACGACCTCTTGCTCTCTGGCATGTGGAAGGAAGAGGGCGACGACCGCCAGTTCTTGGAGGACCTGTTCAGCAAGACGCTGGATTTGTCCAAAGAGCACGACAGCCGGATTGAAGCGGCAGCATCCAATTGGGACATCGACCGCATCGCCACCATGGACCTCATTTTGTTGAGGATGGCCTTGGCAGAAGCCCGCACCTTTGAGACCATTCCCCTCAAGGTCACGATGAACGAATACATCGACCTGGCCAAGTTCTACAGCACAGAAAAGTCAGGCGCCTTTGTCAACGGGGTCTTGGACAAGCTGTTTACCGCCATGCGCGAGGACGGCACCATTGTCAAAACAGGAAGGGGTCTGATCGAATGAATACCGCAAGACACGACAACACCTGGGCCTTTGCGGCATGTTTGGTGTTGTCCGTTTTGGCAGGCTGTGGCACCTCAGCACCAGAGGGTGTGGACGCCTCCTTCATTCACATCCCCGGAGAAAACGACAAAGGCCAGGGCCCAGTGGTCACCTGGAACACAGACTCTGTGGACTTGGGCATTCTCGCTGCCGGCGAAGTCGCCCGGGCAACTTACACCTTCCAAAACACTGGAGCATCGCCGTTGGTGATCGCCCAGGTGTTGCCCAGTTGTGGGTGCACGGTGGCCCGCGATTGGCCCACCTCCCCCATTGCGCCGGGCAAAGAAGGCGCCATCACCCTGGAATTCGATGCAGGAGACCGCTCTGGCACCGTCTCAGAAAGCGCTACTGTGGTATCCAATGCGGTGCCCTCCTCTTTTGTTTTGCAGTTTTCGGCCCGTGTCATGGGCCCCATTTCATCCCCTGCTCCATAGATTACGCAACACATGTTTGATTTGAACCTCATCCTCGCCCAAGCCGCCCCTGCGGGAGGTGGCAGCACCCTCGTGTTCATCGTCGGCACCATGCTGGTGTTTTACTTCTTCATCATGCGCCCGCAGCTGAAGAAACAGAAAGAGGCCCGCAAATTCCGGGAGAACATCGCCAAAGGCGACAAGGTGGTCACGGTGGGTGGAATTCACGGCAAGGTGCTGGACGTCAACGACAAAACCGCCATCCTACAGGTGGCCAAAGGTGAAATCCGCGTCGACTTGGCCGGCATTTCAGCCGAAGGCGCTGCCGATGGAGAGGCCCTGAAAAGCGCCAGCTGATGGCCGAACGCAAGCCCTTTTCTGGCCTGCGTTCTATCGAGGGACGCACCTTTGCAGTGTGCCTCAGTTTGGCTGCTTTCTTGTGGCTTTTGAGGACCATGGAGGACGACCGCCAGGTGACCTACCTCTTCCAGATTGAATTGGTCGGAGCAGAGGCCAATACCGGCCTCCAAGCCGTGCTGCTGGACTCCCTGGCCCAGGCCCAGGTGACGCTCTCGCCGTGGGACCACCTCTTGGGCCGATGGATGCCCAACCGTGAGCCCGTGCGGCTCCGGGTCGAAGGACTCCGCACCCCCAGGACGGAGGTGCCGTCCACCCAATTGTCTGCTGAAATCGCTTCTCGTTTGGGGGCATCGGCCCGTGTGGAAGGCATCACGCCCGCCACGTTGGCCATCGATGTCCAGCGCCGCAAATCCCGCCCTTGACCATGAACGCTTCCCGCCCTTCCCTCGGACTCTCCCTGCTGCCCATTGTCGTTTTGGTGTTGCTCTTGGCCGCCGATGTGCTCGCCTTTGGCGAAGACAGCAGCTATGGCAGCAATCAAATCGCCTTGCTGTTGGCTTCGGGACTGGCCGTGGCCATTGGCATGGGGCGCGGACAGGGCTGGTCCTTGTTTGAGCAGAAAATCAAAGACACCCTTGGCGATGCCATTGGCGCGATTTTGATCTTGTTGCTCATCGGCGCTTTGGCGGGGACTTGGCTGGTTTCGGGCATCATCCCCACGCTGATCGATGTGGGCTTGGATGTGCTCTCCAAAGAGGTGTTTTTGCCGGCGGCCTGCATCCTGTGTGCTGCCGTGAGCCTCGCCACTGGATCGAGCTGGGGAACGGTGGGTACTGTGGGGGTAGCCCTCATTGGCATTGGCCAGGCCCTGGGGCTGAGCGAAGGGTGGATTGCAGGCGCCATCATTTCGGGGGCCTATTTCGGGGACAAGCTGTCTCCCCTTTCGGACACCACCAACCTCGCGCCCACGGTGGCGGGCACCGACTTGTTTACCCACATCCGGTTTATGCTGTGGACCACCGTACCCAGCATCCTCATCGCCCTGGTGGTCTTTACCATAGCGGGACTGGGATCCGATGGTGCTGCGGCCGACTTGGGTGGCGCGGCCATGATGCAGGCCGAGCTCGCCCGGCATTTCAACCTGCACTGGGCTTTGTTTCTCGTTCCCGTGGGGGTCATCGTGCTCATAGCGCGCCGCGTAGCGCCGGTGCCGGCCTTGTTTCTGGGCGTCTTGGGGGGTGCTGTGGCTGCTGCCATTGCGCAGCCTGAACTCCTGGCCACCCTTGCAGAAGACGCCCTGGGGCCAGCCTTGGGGCTCGGACCTACCCGCCTCGGAACGGCGTTTACCGCATTGATGTCCGCCGCCGCCATGGATACGGCGATCGAGACCGGCAACCCCGTGGTCACCGACCTCCTCTCCGCAGGAGGCATGAAGGGCATGCTCAACACGGTCTGGCTCATCATCTGCGCCCTCACCTTTGGTGCCGTCATGGGGGCCGCAGGATTCCTGGAGCGGATTACCCAAGCGATCCTCACGGCCGTACACGGGACGTTCTCCCTGGTCTTTGGCACGGCGTTTTCAAGCGTTGTCTTCAACATCATTGCGGCCGACCAGTACATCGCCATTGTGGTTCCCGGCCGCATGTTCAGGGAGGCTTACCAGCAGCGGGGTGTGGCGCCGCAGTTGCTCAGCCGCACCTTGGAAGATGCGGGCACGGTCACGAGTGTGCTCATTCCGTGGAACACCTGCGGCGTCGCCCAAAGCGGGGTGCTCGGGGTTGGCGTACTCGCCTTTGCACCATACTGTGTGTTCAATTACGTTTCGCCCCTGATGACCTTGCTGGTGGCGGCGATTGGATTCAAGATTCCACCCCCAGAGCTGGATCCTGCCACCGAAGTTGCCTGACGGGGAAACCCGGAGGCTTTGTACTTGTTGAACCCACTCATGGCACAGGACGTCTACCCTTCCCTTCAGGACGAACGCATCATCCGGGTTGAGCGCGCGGGGGAGAACAACCTGCAGGACATCGACGTCACCATTCCGCGCAACCGCTTGGTGGTCATCACCGGCGTCAGCGGATCGGGCAAGTCCAGCCTGGCATTTGACACCCTGCATGCCGAAGGCCAAAGGCGCTATTTGGAGACTTTTAGTGCCTACGCCCGACAGTTCATGGGTGGGCTGGAACGGCCCAAGGTGGAACGCATCACAGGCCTGAGCCCCGTCATCGCCATAGAGCAGAAAACCATCAGCAGGAATCCGCGCTCTACGGTGGGAACGGTCACCGAGCTGCTGGACTTCCTGCGGGTGCTGTACGCCCGGGCATCCACGGCGTACTCCAGTGCCACGGGCGAGCCCATGGTGAGGTTTACCGACGAAGGCATCCTGTCGCGGATCGCGCAGGACCACGCCGGCGAGCGGCTCTTGCTGCTGGCTCCGCTGGTGCGCGGCCGGAAAGGACACTACAGGGAGTTGTTTGAATCCATCCAAAAACAAGGCTACCTGAGGGCGAGGGTCGATGGAGAGGTGGTGGAACTGGAACCGGGATACCGGGTGGACCGCTACAAGGTGCACGACATAGAAGCCGTGGTGGACCGTATCGTGATGCCCGACGAGCCGGCATTGGATGAAGACGGCAAGCCCGCCGACGAAGAAACCGAGCGCGTGATGCGCTCCCTCAGAACAGCCTTGGCGCTGGGAAAGGGCAGCATGATGGTGCTCCCGGTCGACGACGCCATACCGCGTCATTTTTCGCGGGCCTTGATGTGCCCGACCACGGGCATCAGCTACCCCGAGCCCGAGCCCAACCTCTTCTCGTTCAATTCGCCCTACGGGGCTTGTCCCTCCTGCAACGGATTGGGGCAGGTTGCCGAAGCCGACCGCGACTTGATGATTCCAGATGGAACCCAGAACCTGCGCCAGGGCGGATTGGCTCCACTCGGGGCGCTCAAAGCGGGTTGGACACGCGATGTGGTCAAGGCGCTGCTCGTCGCGGGGGGACACTCTGAGCGGACGCCGATGGATGACGTCGACGAGGCCACATTGTCCAAAATCCTCTACGGAGCCGACCAACCGGTCGTCCTGCCGGGAAAGGCGGGAACCAAGGAACGCAAGGTGCGCTTTGACGGGGTCATCGCCACCATAGAACGCGCGGCCAAAGACGGCTCGGGGGCACCCCTGCGCCGTTGGGCCCAGCGCTTCCTGCACAAGATCCCCTGCCACGCCTGTGGCGGATCGCGGCTGCAACCCACAGCCCACCAATTTCGGATCGCCGGGTCCACCCTGCCCGACGTCGTGGGCATGGACCTCGTAGACCTCGCCAAGTGGGCCAAAGAGGCGTCCGATGCCATGGATGAGCGGCAGGCGGCCATCGGCGCCGAACCGCTCAAAGAGATCGCTGCCCGCCTCGGGTTTCTATTGGACATGGGGCTCGACTACCTCACGCTCGACCGACCTGCGCGGACCTTGAGTGGCGGCGAAGCCCAGCGCATCCGGTTGGCCACGCAGATTGGTTCCAAGTTGACCGGGGTGTTGTACATCCTCGACGAGCCGAGCATCGGCCTGCACCAACGCGACAACCAGCGCCTGATCGACAGCCTCAAAACGTTGCGGGACGTGGGCAACACGGTGATCGTCGTCGAACACGACGAGGACATGATGCGCCAGGCCGACCACCTCATCGACATTGGTCCCGGCGCCGGAAAACACGGGGGCATGGTCGTGGCACAGGGCCCGCCTTCAGAGCACCTGTCCCAAGGCAGCGTCACCGCAGAGTTCATCGATGGGCGGCGCCAGATTGCCATCCCCACGAAACGCAGAAAGGGCAACCGCAAAAAGCTCTCCCTTTTGGGGGCGAGCGGACACAACTTGAAGGGCGTCGACCTCAAAATGCCGCTGGGCACCCTGATTTGTGTAACAGGTGTCAGCGGAAGTGGAAAGAGCAGCCTGGTCAACCAAACCCTCCACCCCGCCCTGCACAACCACTACTTCGAGGAAACCAAGCGCCCGCTCCCGTTCAAGAAGATCAACGGACTGCAGCACCTGGACAAGGTGATTGCCATAGACCAGAGTCCCATAGGCCGCACCCCCCGGTCCAACCCGGCCACCTACACGGGGTTCTTCAATGAAATTCGAAACCTGTTTACGCAGCTGCCCGAGGCCAAAATCCGCGGGTACAAACCGGGCAGGTTCTCCTTCAATGTGGCCGGCGGACGCTGCGAGACCTGCAAAGGGGCAGGCCTGAGGACCATAGAGATGAACTTCTTGCCCGACGTGCACGTGCCTTGCGATGACTGCGGGGGCAAGCGCTACAACCGGGAAACGGTAGAAGTGCGCTACCGCGGAAAGTCCATCGCAGACATCTTGGGGATGACCGTGGAAGAGGCCCTGGAGTTCTTTGATGCCTATCCCAAAATCAAGCGGGTGTGCAGCACACTCCGCGATGTGGGACTGGGATACATCACCCTGGGGCAGCCTTCCACCACCCTGTCAGGCGGCGAAGCCCAGCGCGTCAAACTCGCCACAGAGCTGGCCCGAAAGGACACGGGAAACACCTTTTACATCCTCGATGAGCCGACCACAGGCCTCCATTTCCAAGATGTAGAAATGCTGTTGAACGTCTTGCACAGGCTGGTCGATCAGGGCAACACCGTCTTGGTCATCGAGCACCAGCTCGACGTCATTTGCAACGCCGACCATGTGATCGACATCGGTCCCGAAGGAGGGCATGGTGGAGGACACATCGTCAGCGAAGGCACGCCAGAGGAAGTGGCAGCCAGTGGCAAAGGCGCCACTGCCCCCCACATCGCAGCGACTTTGGAGGTGCGGAATTCCGTATAATTTTTCGTATCTTAATAGGTCATGGTTAGAAAAACACACAATGACCCGAGGAGCTGGAATGACATCAAAGCACACGACAGCTGGTCCATCTTTAAGATCATGTCCGAGTTCGTGGAAGGCTTTGCTGGCCTGCAACGCGTAGGACCTTGCATCAGCATTTTTGGTTCCGCGCGTAAAGACGTCAACGACCCCGATTACAAGCTCGCCACAGAGGTGGGCAGACAGCTGGTAGAAAGTGGATACGGCGTGATTACTGGAGGCGGACCGGGCATCATGGAGGCCGGAAACAAAGGCGCCCACGAAGCGGGAGGCGTCTCGGTAGGACTCAACATGAGGTTGCCCCACGAGCAGCACCACAACCCATACATCAGTCCAGAAACGAGCCTCGAATTTGACTACTTCTTCGTCAGGAAGGTGATGTTCATGAAGTACAGCCAAGGCTACATCGTGCTGCCCGGTGGATTCGGAACCCTCGATGAGCTCTTTGAAGCGATTACGCTGATTCAGACGGCCAAATCCAAGCGCTTCCCCATCGTGCTCGTGCGCAAAAAATTCTGGGAAGGCCTCATGGACTGGATCAAAGCCACGCTGCTGGAGCAAAACGCCACCATCAGCGAGAAGGACCTCGACTTGATCCATCTGGTGGACACCCCCGAGGAAGCAGTGGCGGTGATTGACACCTTCTACAAGACTTTCGTTCTCAAGCCCAACTTCTAATAATATCTTGAAAGAGAAGGCGTTGGGTAACCATACGCTTTCTTCATGAGATTTTTATTTGTAATGCCTTTGGCGCTGCTGTTGTGCGGATGCCAAAAAGAGACGAGCCTCCATCTGTGGATTCAAAACAAGTCCGATGACACCTTGGTGGTGGAAGTCCACAGGCTCAACATGTCCTTTATGCCCGTGAGGGAGTTCACGATTCCGCCGGGATGGAACACCAACCTCGGCACATGGGACGAACCTGGGATTTGCGATGATTGCAGCAAGTTCATGGCGCCCTGGCTTTGGATGGACACCCTGGTCTTGAATTCCCATGAATGGGTGGACCCCACCCTTCCCTGGGGAGAATGGGACTTCCGCCTCCAAGAGGGCGATGCATACCAGCAGTACCACCACACGCTCAAGGTCACGGAACACGACATCGAATGAGCCCCAGCACGGGTGCGCCAGAAAAGCGTGAAATTTGCCCCATGTTGCTCAAACTCCAGCACCTCAAGTGGTGCCTTCCGCTGGTTTTGCTGCTGGCAGGCTGCGAGGGCAGCACCATGATGACGCACACCTTCCACAACCAATCGGAAGACAGCATTGTGTTGCAGGCCCGGTTCGACAGTTTGCCCTGGTACGATAGCGTGAGCGTGGTGCTGCCGCCCGGGCACA
>JAKMCX010000028.1 GCA_022428285.1 Flavobacteriales bacterium | reverse complement strand
GTGCAATATCTCGTCGGTCTTGCAATGACCATTGAATCTCCGACCCAAAAGCGTCGACCAAAGGCGTACCATCCAACAACGGCGTTTGCACATTGAGTCCACCTTCAAAACCGCTCATGAAGCGAAGACGCTGGGCTTTGCGGTGTGCCTTTCGCGCCTTTCGGTCAAGCGTGTCTACCCGGAAGTCATCGCGCCACTTCCGCTCTGAAAAAGGACGTTCTGAAGCCAACAGGGACATATTGACCCCAATTGCATGGTGACCAATAGCAGTGATACCAGGCACTGGGCTGCCCATCAGGTCAACCCCCGCTTGCGACCATGACAAGACAGGCCACAAGGACAGCCATAAAGCAATGACCCCATAGAAGCGCATGCTTCTGCAGGAAGGTAGAAAGTTCATGTGGTCAAATTACCACACGCCAGCCAAAGGGGTCCTCCCCTTTTCCTCGGCGCAGATCGTCCAACAACTTCGACAGGACAGGCATGATTTGCCATTGCTCCACTGGGGGCAAAGCCACGTCACCACCAGGGAATCCGATGGCTTCAATTGGCGTCATCGTCGCCGCCGTTCCCACACCAAAAGCTTCCGTGAGCGCACCGGACGCTGCTCCCGCCTTCAACTCTGAAACGGCCACCTTGCGCTCTTCGATTTCAATGCCTTGGTAAGCTGCCAAGCGCAACACAGAATCCCGCGTAACCCCTGATAGCACCGTGTCTCCCGTTGCCGGCGACACCAATTTGCCATCGAGTACAAAGACCACATTCATGGTCCCACTCTCTTCGATGAATTTGTGCTCAACAGCGTCAGTCCACAGGATTTGGTCGTACCCCTCATCGCGGGCCATGGCCGTCGGCTTCAATGATGCCGCGTAGTTTCCAGCAGCCTTGGCATACCCGGTGCCTCCGGGCGCGGCCCGGGTAAAGAAGGTCTCTACTTTGACCCTGACATTGCCTTTGTAATAAGGACCTACCGGACAAGTAAAGATGACGAATCGATACTCCTCACTCGGCCGCACCCCCACATGCGGTTCCGAAGCAAACATGAACGGTCGGATGTAAAGAGAACTGCCTTCTCCGTCTGGCGTCCAGTTCTTATCAATTTTGATCAACTCGGTCAAGGCACTGAGGAACAACCCTTCGTCCATCAAAGGCATGGACATCCGCTCCGCACTCTTATTGAAACGGCGGATGTTCTCCATAGGCCTGAACAAGGCCACCTCGCCATCGGGCTGACGGAAAGCCTTCATTCCTTCAAAAATGGCCTGACCGTAATGCAACCCCATTGCTGCGGGACTCAACATCATGTCTCCAAACGGTTCAATTACACCCTGTTGCCATTTTCCATCTGAGTAGACCATCCGGAACTGGTGGTCAGAAAAGACGCTTCCAAAAGGGAGCTCTTTCAGGTTCATCGCTGTGATTCGAGATTCAGCGACAGGTCGGAAATCAAACAGGGTCTTCGTCAGCATGGGCCTTTCATTTAGGACGCTTCTAGCACACCGCAAAAGTACTGAGGAGAATGGCGACCTATGGCCCTGAAAAACAGTCGGATACGAATCAGCGCTCCTGACCAAACAGGAACTTATTGGGACTGACCAAGCCCGACTGAACCGCGTACATGACGACAGCAGCCGTGTTGTTGGCCCCCAATTTTTGGAGGATGTTCCTGCGGTGCGTGGTCACCGTGTGCGGACTCACAAAGAGCTTCTCTGAAATCTGAGGGTTGGTAAAGCCCTCTGCAATCAATCGAATGACCTCGAGTTCTCGCTTGCTGAGGCTGACCCCCATGCAATCAGGGTCTACGACGTTCAGCGATTCCAAGTCGATGCCCTCCTTGCGGATGGTCTCAAGGATCTGGCCGCAGAAGAACTTTCGACCCACATGGGTCTCCCGCACAGCTTCCACTATCTCTTGCAAGTCACAGTCCTTCTTGACGTAACCGTCCACACCTGCACGCAAGGCATGCACGAGGGTGCTGCCACGTTGGGCATCCGTGAGTGCCAAAATGCGCAGCCGACCCATCGCTTTTAACTTCACGATGGTCTCCACAGAAAAACCGGCTGCCACAAAGTCGAGAATGACCAAGTCTGGTGAGAAGTGCTTGACCAAATCAAGCAGCTCGTCCTCACAACTGGCATGTCCGACAATTTGATCCATGCCATGCGAACGCAGGGTGGCGTGCAAACCACACGCTACCAATTGGTGGCTGTCGGCGATGAGGATCCTGGGC
>JAKMCX010000021.1 GCA_022428285.1 Flavobacteriales bacterium | reverse complement strand
CCATCTGAGCACCCATGTTCTGGATGGGGTCCTTGAGCTCGATCTCCTTGGCGACAGAAACGCCGTCCTTGGTGACGTTCGGCGCACCGAACTTCTTGTCGATGACCACGTTGCGGCCCTTGGGACCAAGCGTGACCTTCACGGCGTTGGCCAGGGCGTCGACGCCGGCCTGCAGCTCCTTCCGGGCCGCTGTATCAAAGGTGATTTCCTTCGGCATAATGAATGATGTGTAGGGTGAATTTCAAATGGGTTAGAGCACGGCGAGAATGTCACTCTCGCGCATGATCATGTACTCCTCGTTTTCGAGAGAGAGCTCGGTGCCGGAGTACTTTCCGTACAAAACGGTATCGCCAACCTTGACGGTCATGGGCTCGTCCTTCTTGCCGTCACCTACAGCCACGACGGTGCCTTTCTGGGGCTTCTCCTTCGCGGTGTCAGGGATGATGATTCCGCTGGCGGTGGTTTCCTCCGCTGCGGCGGGCTCGACGACGACTCGGTCGGCCAGTGGCTTGATGTTTACAGACATGATGTGAACAGTTAATGGTAAATGTGATGCCTTGCCTGTGGCGCTCAACCATTAGCCAATCCCGTGCCACGGGTGCAGCGCATTCCGCAACCTGACAAAAGTGCACGCCACCTTCCCTTTTGGCAGATTTGGCGCAAAAAAAATGTCAGCCTGACTGACAGGCTGACATTTTTCAGAGGAACGCCCCTCTTTATCAGTTGGCCGGGGCTTCCTGCTGCAAAGGCGCAGGGGCCTCTGTTGGGGCTGGCGCCACAAACTCGTCCTCTTCGAAGCCACCTGTGTCGGTGGATCCTCCAGAGAAAGCACCGGTAGCACCGATACACAAAACGAAGAGGGCGATGGTCAAATACCAGGTGGACTTTTCGAGGAAATCGGTGGTGCGCTGCACGCCCCCAATCTTGCCTGCGGACTCAAATCCGGAAGCGAGTCCTGTGCCCTTTGGGTTCTGAACGAGGATCACCGCGCCCAACAAAATGGCGATAATCAGGATAAGAACGAGAAGAATGTAGCCCATAATGTGGTGTTCAATTGAAGTCTAAATCCGCCTTTCTCTCAGCAATGACAGGGTTTTTCAGTCATCTGTAGCCTTTCGGCCGAGCTTCTTGGATTGGGCCGCAAAATAAACGCTTTTCTCCGGGTATTTCAAGGCCAGCAGTTTGTAGGCGCGTCGGGCCCGCCCAATCTGCCCCTGACCGGCATAAATCCGGGCCATGGTTTCGGTAATCAGAGAGGCGTCTTCGACCAAACTTTCCTTGGCCAACTCCTTCACCCCGCGGTGCTCATCTTCCTGTCGAATCGGACCAATCGTAGGCTCGTTGCGGATAAACAAATCGATGAGTGCCGCACGTTGGCCCAGCCCCTCCTGCTCGACTTCCGCGCCCTCATCTTGGGTGCTGGCATCCATTACAGCCTCGATTTTTTGGGCCGCCGCCTTGAGCGCCTGGGCAGGCGTTCGGGCTTCTGAAGCCTCCACAAAGCCGGTGGCCATGCTCCGTTGATAAGCCCACCGGGCCAAAGGCGACAACGTGGCCAGGGCTACGGGCTCACCGGGTTCAGGCGCCGGGGTCAGCGGAGACATGGAAGGGATTTCACGGTCCGAAGGCGGTCCCGCCGAAGCTTCGGGCGCCCTGTCCTCCTCCGACAATTCGCGGATCTCCTTTTCTATGCTGCGCTCTATGGCCCCGAGAACCACCTCTCGGGCCAGAGTCCCGGGCTCTGGCACCACCACCTCGGCTTGTGGAGCGTCATCGGCCTCCTCCGGTTCGACCTCATCCACAAGGTCTACCGCACCGACATTCGGGTCTTGCGTTGATTCCTCCACGGTGGGACCATCGGGCGCCGCCTCTGCCTCTGTATCGGTCTCTGCAAGCTCCGCCGGCTCCGCAGTCCCAGAAGGATGCCAGCGCAACCGCATGGCGTCCTCGACTGCCGGCTCCAGCGCTTCTACGGCACGCGCAAAGGAGGCGATCTCCGCCTCGATGCCCGCGCGAAACAGCAAATCAAACAGACGTCCAGGCTCCGTAGAAAACACCGCAGCTTCTGTCAACCGCTCCGCGGCAGACAGCGAACGCGATTCCCGCGCCGTCTTGGCGCGCAACATGCGCCCAGCTCCAAACGCAGGGTAGGCCTCGACCCACCGGTCCAGTGTTTGGGCCCAATCCTCCCAATTGACTGCACTTCCCAACGCCTCACCTCCACGCACCGCGTCGAGCAAGGTGATCAGTTCCGAATCTTCAGTCTTGTCCTTCATCGTTCTGCAATATGCGAAGTCAGGTCACCAATTGCCGAGGCTCGCATTGAAGACTTCCTGAGTCAACTGTTCGTTGATCTCTTCTACAAGCTCCTGCTCGACATCAAACAAATCGCTGGTTGCAGGAAAATCTGCAAACCGGCTGAACGTCCGTTCAAAGGCCAGGTCCTGTTCCATCACATGCACATACTGCACTTGCACCTGCATGGTGAGCCTGTTTTGAGAAGCCACCTCCTGGCCACCCGCAACAGCACTGGTGGAGACGTCATAGCCCACGATTCGACCGCTGTATTGGATGTCTCCTCCGTCGGCCACCCAACGCAACGTACTCTGACGCTGGATCAAATCCTTGAGGGCCTCTGTGAATTGTTGGCCCACTTCAGGACCTGCCAGCGGCGCAATGGGCGTGAAATAGTCCACCGAAAACGTCTTGGCGCCCGCAGTTTGCGCCCCGTAAGGCGTGTAGACACCACAACCCCAAAGGACCGCAAACAGCCCCACCAAGAGCGCCTTTCCACAGCGTCGGGTCACCTCCCTCATTTGAGGCCGAATTCTTTGATTTTGCGGTACAAGGTCCGCTCAGAAATGCCCAACTCGGCCGCAGCCTGCTTCCGTCGGTGGCCATGCTTGCTCAGGGCCCGTTGAATCAACTCGCGCTCACTGTCGAGCAAGGAAAGCGACTCTTCTACCTCCATGGATTCCGAAAACCCTGCGTCGGCATCTGTGGCCGCAGGGGGAGGCGTCCAACCGGCTTCTGCCCCAGCCCTCTCCGGCAGCCTCAACAGGTCCGTGCCCTCTTGCTCGCCAAATACACGGTTGACCAAAGACTGGTCTTCACTGGAACCCGCATCGATCCGGCCTTCCTGAATCATTTTGAGCACCAAAGACTTCAAGTCATGGAGGTCCGTTTTCATCTCGAACAGCAGCTTGTACAGGATTTCCCGCTCATTCAATCCCGGACCCGCCCCATTCTTCTCACCCTCTGGAATGGTTGCCAAATCGCGCCTTGGCAATTCTGGCAGGTAGTCCAACAGCCGGTCAGCGTCCACAGACCGCTCCGTCTCGATGGCGCTGATCTGCTCTGCGATGTTCTTGAGCTGGCGCACATTGCCCGGCCAGGGATAGCGCTTCAACAACTCCACCGCCTCTGGGCCAAGTCGGATGGGCGGCATATGGTGGCGCTCGCTAAAGTCCCCTGTGAACTTGCGGAACAACAAATGAATGTCCTCGCCCCTGTCGCGCAACGGAGGCAGCATCAGTGGCACTTGGTTCAAACGGTAATACAGGTCCTCACGGAATTTTCCGCTGACCATCGCCTGCTCAAAGTCAAGGTTGGTGGCTGCCACCACCCGCACATCCGTCTTGCGCACTTTTGAAGACCCCACGCGCAAGTATTCGCCGGTCTCCAGCACGCGAAGCAAACGGGCTTGGGTCGCCAGCGGCAACTCGCCCACCTCGTCCAAAAACACCGTACCGCCGTCTGCCTCTTCGAAATAGCCCTTGCGCGCCTCGTGCGCCCCAGTGAAGCTGCCCTTCTCGTGTCCGAAGAGTTCGGAGTCAATGGTGCCCTCTGGAATGGCCCCGCAATTCACAGCGATGTAAGCGCCATGCTTGCGGGCGCTGTTGTGGTGGATGATTTTGGGAAGCGCCTCCTTTCCGGTGCCCGACTCTCCGCGCACCAACACGGTGATGTCTGCAGGAGCCACACGCACCGCTGTCGCCAGGGCGCGCTCCAATCCAGAGCTTGTCCCTACGATTCCAAACCGGGTCTTTACGCTTTGCAGGTTCATGCGATGTATCCGACCTCTTGGGCTTCTTGTTCTGAAATCAGTTCACCCCGCAAGGTGACGGCCATGCACTTCGTGGTCTGCACATATACGTACTCCCCAATTTGGGCATCGCCCTTGGGAAAGACCACCACCCCATTGTATGTGTTGCGGCCCTGGTACTCTTCGCTGTCTTTCTTCGAAGGTCCTTCTACCAGAATGCGATAGACAGGACCGCATTGGGCCGCCATGCGTTCGCGGCTGTGTACCCTTTGCAAATCGATGACTTCTGCCAAACGGCGTCCCTTTTCTTCTTCTGGAACGTCATCCTCAAACTTTCGCTCGGCCAATGTGCGCGGACGCTCACTGTATTTGAACATGTACGCCATCTCATAACGCACCTCCTTCATCAGCGACAAAGTGGCCTCGTGCTCCTCCAAAGTCTCGCCACAAAAGCCGGAGATCACGTCGGTGCTGATGGCACAATCGGGCATGATCCTGCGGATGGCCGCAATCCTGTTCAAGTACCATTCCCGGGTATAGCCGCGGTTCATCCGCTTCAGCACGCCGCTGTCGCCGGACTGCACCGGCAGGTGGATGTACTTGCAGAGGTTGTCCTTTCGGGCCATCACTTCCAACACCTCATCCGTCATGTCCTTGGGATGGGACGTCGAAAAGCGCACGCGCAAATCGGGGTTGACATCCGACACCAAATCCATCAACTGTGCAAACCTCACCACGGGCTCGTCGGCATCTTTGACGTTGCCCTTGGCGTCCACGTTCCATTTGTAAGAGTCCACGTTTTGACCCAGCAAAGTGACCTCGCGGTAGCCCTTGTTATAAAGGTCCAATGCTTCAGCTACAATGCTTTTCGGATCGCGGCTCCGTTCGCGGCCCCGGGTAAAGGGCACCACACAGAAGCTGCACATGTTGTCACAGCCGCGCATGATTGAAATGAATCCAGTCACGCCTTTGTCGTCCAAGCGCACGGGCTGGATCTCGGCATAGGTCTCCTCCCGACTCAACAGCGTATTGACCGCCTTCTGCCCACCCTCGACCTCTTCCACCAGACGTGGCAAGTCGCGGTAAGCATCGGGGCCCACGACCAGGTCCACCAACTTTTCTTCTTCCAAGAGTTGGTCGCGCAGCCGCTCGGCCATGCATCCCAAGATGCCCACTTTGAGCTTCGGATTCTTGCGCTTCCCCCCTTTGAGGTGCTGCAAGCGGTGGCGAATGCGTTGCTCGGCATTGTCCCGAATAGAACAGGTGTTGAGCAAAATCAAATCCGCTTCCTCCTGCTGCTGCGTGGTGGTGAAGCCCGCCTCGCCGAGAATGCTCGCCACGATTTCGCTGTCGCTGAAATTCATTTGACAACCGTAGCTCTCCAGGTACAACTTTCGTCCACCTTCGGTGCCTGAACGGGGCCCAACAGCTTCGCCTTGGCGCTGCTCATCAATCGTATGGTTGCCGGGTCTCATGGTGGGAATTCAATGCGGTTGAGAACAAAACTACCGCAAACCTGACAACGTGTCAGTATCAGCCATGCCAAATTTCTCTGCGCCTACGGCGGGAAGGCTTGAAACATTTTAAGTGAATGACAAGTACACCTTTGTTCGCACAGAAATCCAAGTTTGTCGTTTCCTTTGTGCCCCGAACCATTCAACAATGAGCAAAAATCTCGTCATCGTGGAGTCTCCGGCCAAGGCCAAGACCATCGAAGGCTACCTCGGTACTGATTATGTAGTGAGGTCCAGCTATGGCCACATCAGGGATTTGCCTGGCGGCCAACTCGCAGTTGACGTCGAAAATGGCTTCACCCCCACCTATGAGATCACAGCCGACAAAGGCAGATTCAGTGAACTCAAGAAACTCTCCAAGTCAGCACATACTGTATGGCTCGCGACGGATGAGGACCGTGAAGGAGAAGCCATCAGCTGGCACCTGCAGGAAGCCCTGCAGCTCCCCGACCAGAAGACCAAGCGCATTGTTTTCAGCGAAATCACCAAGAACGCCATCCTCAAGGCCATCGAGCATCCACGCGACGTGAACATGCCGCTGGTCATGGCACAGCAAGCCCGCCGTGTATTGGACCGCCTCGTGGGCTACGAACTGTCTCCAGTGTTGTGGAAGAAGGTGCGTCCTTCTCTGTCTGCAGGTCGGGTTCAAAGTGTCACCGTGAGGCTCATCGTCGACCGGGAGCGCGAGATCCTGTCGTTCCAGCCAGAAGGATACTATAAGGTATCAGCGTTGCTCGAAACTGCGGGTTCCGGTTTCAAAGCAGACCTCAACAAGCGCATTGGCGATCCTGCAACGGCCGAGGACATCCTCAAAGCCACCCATGGTGCAGACCTCAAAGCGGACCGCGTAGAGCGCAAGCCCACCAAACGGAAGCCAACAGCTCCGTTTACCACGTCCACCTTGCAGCAGGAGTCAGCCCGAAAACTTGGTTTCAGCGTATCCCGCACCATGCAAGTGGCCCAGAAGCTCTACGAAAGTGGTTTCATCACATACATGAGAACGGATTCGACCAACCTGTCGGATGTGGCACTCGATGGCGCCAAGGACCACATCATCGGGACTTACGGCGAGAAGTACCACGAACTGCGCACGTTCAAGACCAACAAGGCCGGCGCCCAGGAGGCACACGAAGCCATCCGTCCAACGGAAATGTCGCGCACCGAGGTTTCCGGTGAATCAGACCAACAGCGCCTGTACCAGCTGATCTTCAAGCGGACCCTCGCCAGTCAGATGGCCGATGCCATCATCGAGAAAACCACAGTGGACATCCACATCCCCGGAAGGGAGGAGATGCTCGTTGCACGCGGACAAGCCATCCAATTCGACGGCTTCATGAAGATTTACCTCGAGGGATCGGACGAAGAGAAGGAAGAAAGCGGCATGCTGCCCCGCATGGAACAGGGCGCTTCGCTGACCCTCAAAGAGATGAAGGCCACCGAGCGCTTCACAAAAGCCACGGCAAGATTCAGTGAGGCAGCATTGGTCAAAAAGCTCGAGGAGCTGCAAATTGGACGTCCGTCGACCTACGCCAGCACCATTGCCACCATCCAGAAAAGGGGCTACGTGGTCAAAGAGGACCGCGAAGGCAAGGAGCGTGACTTCAATTCGCTCACCCTGCAAGCAGACGGCAGTGTGCGTTCCGAAACCGAAAAGGAAATGGCCGGATCAGAACGGAACAAGATGTTCCCGACCGACATCGGCAACGTGGTCACCGACTTCCTCCAAGAGCACTTCCCCACCATCATGGACTTCCAGTTCACCGCCAAGGTGGAACAGGAGTTCGACGACATCGCAGCGGGAAAAGACGATTGGCAGCGCATGGTAAAGGCCTTCTACAAGCCCTTTAACCAGCAGATCGAAGAGACCACAGAAAACGCAGAGCGGGCCAGCGGCGAACGTGAATTGGGTGTTGACCCTGCTTCAGGCAAAATGGTCCTCGTGCGGATTGGCCGCTACGGCCCTTTGGCCCAGATCGGCGCTCCCGACGATGAAGAGAAGCAGTTTGCATCGCTGCTCAAAGGGCAGACGCTCGAAGGCATCACCATCGAAGAGGCGCTCAAGCTGTTTGAGCTCCCACGCGACCTCGGTACGTTCGAAGACAAGAAAGTGGTGGCCGCCATCGGTAGGTTTGGCCCTTATGTGCGCCACGACGGAAAGTTTGTGAGCATCCCCAAGGACAGCGATAGCACGCCTTACGACATTGCTCTAGACTACGCCATCGAGTTGGTAAAGGCCAAGCGCGAAGCCGATGCCAAGGCCCTCCTCAAGACCTTTGACGAAGATCCAGACACCCGGATCATCATGGGACGCTGGGGGCCGTACATCAAAGCGGGCAAGGACAACGTCAAAATCCCAAAGGGTGAAGACGTGGACAGCATCGACTGGGCGCGCGTGGAGCAACTCAAGGCCGGCGTGATCAAGGCCTTTGCCGAAGACGACAAGTGGACCATCCGCCTAAAAGGCCGCCAATACTACCTCGTAGCCGACAAGAAGTCCGTGCGCATCCCTGTCGGGGAGAAGATCTTGGAGATGGATTGGGCACGCGCTCAGGAAATCATCAAGGGAACGGCGAAAAAGTCCACGAAGGCCAAGAAAAAGTCCTGACGGCGGCGAGTAGCTTGCCTTCATGGAATCCATCTTTGATTGGGTTGAGCCCACTGAGGCCGGACTGTTCGACATTTCCGACGGTGTAGACAGGATGCGCGATGTTTTGCGCATTCACCGCGCAGGCGAACGCCCTGATTTGGACGGCTGCATTGCCGCCATCGTGGGCGTCTTAGACCGCAGAGGGAGCGCCGATGGCGCAGAGACCGACCGCGCCGCAGAGTGGGTGCGCAGCAAATTGTACCACCTCACCGTCATGGACCGCTGGGCTCCAGTGGCCGACTTGGGCAACATTGCCGCAGGCCAAACACCTGAAGACACCATGGCCGCCCTCGACGTGGTGTGCCAAGAACTCATGATGCGCGGCATTGTGCCACTCGTCATCGGAGGATCACAGGTACAGACATACCCCATGTACCGGGCCTATGCCAGCCAAGACCGGCCCATCAATGTCACGGTCATCGACGCCGCAGTGGACTTTGGCGGCGACCCTCAAATCACCGATGGTCGCAATTGGCTCAACCAACTCATCTTGCCCGAAGGGGCCCATCTGTTTGACCTCAACACCCTGGGTCACCAGCGCTACCTCGTAGATGGGGACACCCTTCAGCTCATGGACCGCATGCACTTTGACAACGTGCGGTTGGGCAGATTGCGCGCCGACATCTCCATCGCAGAACCCATCCTCAGGGATTCGGACCTGGCCTCCTTTGATGTGGGCGCGGTGCGCACCGCTGACCACCCGGCCTCGGGGATTTCCCGACCCAACGGCCTGAACGGAGAGGAATTCTGTCAACTTGCACGCTACGCAGGGTACAGCGACCGGCTCTCTGCAGTGGGCTTCTTTGAGCACGACCCGTCCAAAGACGGCGACGGGCGCGGAGGCCAATTGGTAGCAGAAGCTGTGTGGTGCTTTTTGGAAGGGGTCATGCACCGCATGGGCGACCACCCTCGCGGAACCACCGACGACTATCTACAATACCGGGTGGTGCTCGAAAATGAGGACAACGAAGTGGTGTTCTACAAGAGCCCACGCAGCGACCGCTGGTGGATGGACATACCCACTCCAGGGGCCGGTAACCGCAGAGGCCGGGTGTTGCTGGTGCCTTGCACCTACGCCGACTACCAATCGGCTGCCGAAGGACAACTTCCGGACCGCTGGTGGCGAACACAGCAAAAGCTGTCATAAATCGACACGGGGTTCTAGGACCCATTCTAGGCCACAACGACCGGGCACCGCGGCCTTTGGATTTTTGCTATCCGCATGAAATCCACGACGAGGCTTGGATAATGGAGTTTGCAAGCGCAATCCTTGGTCATTTTCGGTATATTAGCCGACCACCCTCGGGTGACTTTTGCAAGGAACCGTTTGAAAATCAGCTGATTGGAATGAATCGCCTACTGATCGTATTGTCTGCTGTCTTGTTCAGCCTCACTTCTGTGGCCCAACAGGACCCGCAACTCACGCAATTCTACCAGGACAGACTGTCCTTCAACCCCGCATTTGCCGGCGCCGAGCGCTTGCAATATGTGAGCGCTTTTTACCGCAACCAGTGGAATGGACTGGAGACCAATCCACAGACCACGCTGGTGCAGTACAACGGCAAGCCAGGATTCATTCCCGGTGGCATTGGACTTAGCTTCTTCCAAGACAAACTGGGTCAGGAAGAAAACACCGTTGTCAAGCTGGCCTACGCTTACCACATGGAACCTGACGCCAACGGCGGCATCCTGAGCTTGGGACTCGCGGCCAATTACATGGGCAAGACCTTGGGCAATGAGTGGATTTACATCGACGAAGGCGACGCTGTTATCCCACAGAGCTCTAAAAGCGGCACAACCGTGGACGCCGACCTCGGGGTCATGTACCGCGTGCCCGGCAGCTACTACGCTGGCATCAGCACAACCCGTTTGGCCGCTACAGACCTCAAAGATTTGAACATCTCCAGCGTTCGCCACCTCTACGTGCAGGCAGGCTACGAGCAGGGATTGGGAGACGGGTCCTTGCGCTTGCGCTCCCACTTGCTGGCCAAGACCGATTTGAATGCCACCACCGTGGACCTCCACGCCAACGTCTTGTGGAACGAGCTCCTCTATGGAGGAATCTCCTTCCGTCCCGGAGACGCAGTGGCTCCCGTACTCGGTTTCGAATACGGCACAACCAAAAACGAAAAGCTCACAAGGTCTGAGCAGATTTTCCGCTTCGGATACAGCTACGATGCTACCGTCAGTGAACTGACGAACTACAGCAGTGGCTCCCACGAAATTTTCGTCTCTTACATGTTCAACTTCGAACGCATTCCGATGCAAACCCGTCACGTGAATCCGCGCTTCCTGTAAGCCGAATACACGAAAAGACGTAACCTGACCGTTGTCTTCTTCGTAATCCTAGGATCTGCAACCTTCGAATACGGAACGGAACACGTTCGACTAAAGGATAGAAACCATGAGAAACGCTGCGATCATCGCCTTTTGTGCTGTGACATTTGCTGGCTGCTACGGCGGACCTGCAGGTGAGCTGGTAGGCGTATACCCTCGGGAGGACTGGGTACAAGTGAATCCTTACGGGATGAACTACATCCACTACGGCTCCTTCACGATGGGCCCCAGTGACCAGGACGTACCCTACGCCCTGACCGCTCGGTCCAAAACGGTGACCATACCCGCTTTTTACATCGACATCCACGAGATCTCGAACAACGAGTACCGTCAGTTCGTGAATTACGTCCGCGACAGCTTGTTCCGCGATGTCCTCCAGGAGAACGATTTCGAAGAGTACTTCACCACTGAAGACGAATCGGGCCGTGAATTGGACAGGTTCATCAACAAAGGCTACGTCCTCCAGTGGGAAGAGCCCATCGACTGGGAGAACGAAGACATCTTCGACGCTCTGTATGACGAGTTCTACTACCAAGGTTCCGACCGCTTCTATGACCAGAAGCAGCTGGACACCCGGAAATTGAACTACAAGTACTTCTGGCTCAATCTCCAAGCCGCTGCCAAAAAGAGCGGTCTCGATTACGAAATCAACGAGCCCAATCAGCTTGGACAACTGCACAGCGTTCGCGGTCACAGCGACCGCGCGCAGTTTGTGATCGAGGAAAACACCAACGTTTACCCCGACACCCTGTGCTGGATCCGCGACTTCACATACGGTTACAACGAGCCGTTGACCGAGACTTATTTCTGGCACCCCGCCTATGACGATTACCCCGTCGTGGGCGTCACATGGGGCCAAGCCCGCGCTTTCAATGCGTGGAGGACCCAACTGCTCGCCACTTGGAAAACGCAGAACGGCGAAACCATGGTGCAGAAGTTCCGCCTGCCTTCAGAAGCAGAATGGGAGTTCGCAGCAAGGGGCGGCATCGATCTGGCTCCATTCCCTTGGGGTGGCCCTTACATCCGTAACATCTATGGATGTCCCTTGGCCAACTTCAAGCCCATGCGCGGTGACTATGTCGAAGACGCAGGTTGCCACACCGTGCCCATCGAGAGCTACAGCCCGAACGACTATGGCCTCTATCAGATGGCCGGAAACGTTGCAGAGTGGACCAACACCGCCTTTGACGAGACCGTGTATGACTTCAGTCATGACATGAGTCCCGAATATGAATACAACGCCATGGCAGATGACCCCCCGAGCTTGAAGCGCAAGGTCATCCGCGGTGGAAGCTGGAAGGACATTGGTTACTACTGCCAGACCGGCACGCGTTCCTTTGAATTCCAGGACACTTCAAAAGCTTACATCGGATTCCGCAGTGCCATGAGCTACCTCGGTAGGGGCAAAAACGTGGACCCCGAAGACTTTAACTAACCTCATTTTCAGGCGGCTGCCAGAGCGCATGAAACCCGTTCCCGCCCATTAGTATCCAAAACCTGCATTACCATGGCAAAGAAGACGAACAAGAAGAAGAAAAAAAGCGGTGGCATCGGCGGAAAGGCCTGGAAGTCATTCATGTCCAAACTCTACGGATGGGGAGCTGCGATTGTCATCGTAGGTGCCCTGTTCAAGATTGAACACTGGGAAGGTGCTTCCGAGATGTTGATCATTGGTCTGGGTACGGAAGCGTTTATCTTTTTCATGTCGGCTTTTGAGCCTCCCCACAAGGATCCCAAATGGGAATTGGTCTATCCTGAGCTTGCCGATGACGATGCTGAAGCAGGCCCCAAGAAGCCTGTCGACCAACTCGACGACATGCTTAAGGATGTTGGCATTGACAACACCGTTTTGTCCCGTCTCGGAGATGGCATGCGCCACCTCGGTGATCAGGCCAACTCGTTGAGCGAAGTCACCGATGCTGCTGCTGCAACATCTGACTACGGAAGTGCCCTGCGCACTGCCACAGAGAAGGTCAGCGGATTGACTGACACCTACTCGCAAGTAAGCGAGAGCTTGACCGGCTTGTCCGACAACAAGGAAATGGGCGTTGCCGCAGGCGAGCAACTCCAGAAAATGAACGAGAACCTCGGAAGCCTCAACGGCATGTACGAGGCACAGCTCCAGCAAATGGAAACCAGCCGTCAGTTGTTTGAAGGCATGGGCTCCTTGGTACAGAATCTCAACGATAGCGTTGAAGACACCAAGAAGTACAAGGAGAATATCGCAGAATTGTCTACTAACCTCGAGGCCTTGAATACGGTGTACGCGAACATGCTCAATGCTATGGGCAATTCGCGTGGCTGATCCTTTCCTGACCCACTGAACGAATATCATGGCAGGAGCGAAGGAAACGCCGCGTCAGAAGATGATTGGGATGATGTACCTCGTCCTGACTGCACTTCTGGCACTCAACATCTCCAAGGAGATTCTAAATGGATTTGTCAAGGTTGAGAAAGGTCTGCGCCAGACCAACCTCACCGTACAAGGCAAGTCCAGGGAAACCATGCTCGAATTTGAGGCCAAGTACCTCCAAGACCAGCAAAAGGTTAAGCCCTACTACGACGCTGCTAAAGACGTCGAAGCCCAAGCAGACGAACTGTACGACCACATCACCCAGCTCAAAGCCAACATCTTGGCTGTGGCAAGCGGTAAAAGAGAAGTGGTCGAAGCCGGTGGTGACATCTCGGAGTTTATTGCCCAAGACAAGCTGACCCGCAGGGACACTGTACTGAGCATTGCCCATTTCGAGAAGAAGGACGAGTACCAAGAAATCACTTCCTACTTGGTCGGAGGTGAACCCGGTGCCCCCAAAACAGGAGCATTCACCGCTTCCGAACTCAAGGACAAGCTTGAACTCTTCAAGAACAACTTGAAAGGAGTCACCTTCAATGACTTCGTAGGCAACAAGTTTGAAGTTTCCCCCGGCCTCAAGGCTTCCTTTGATCAAACCTTCAAATACGAGAAGGAGATGGAGGATGGCAAAGAAGTGCTGTGGGAAGCGGCCAACTTCTTTGACGTTCCCCTTGCCGCTGTGATTCCGATTCTGTCCAAACTTCAGATCGACATCGCCAACGCGAAGTCCAACATGATGTCCGAGCTCATTGCTGGCATCGAAGGGAAGAGCTACAAGTTCACGAACCTGATGCCATTGGTGGTGCCTGAAAGCAACTACATCCTCCGGGGTGACAGCTTCCGGGCCGATGTGCTGCTGGCTGCATTCGATGCCACCAACAGCCCCAATATCTATGTCGACAGCAGGGAATTCAATGGCCGCGACAGCAGCCTTTTGCCCTACAACGACAAAGATCCTCTGCGCATCGAAGGTGGCTTGGGCAAAATCCGAATTGCCACACGCGGCATGTCGCTTGGAGAGCGCAATTACAAGGGCCTCATCCGGTTCCAAGGACCCGATGGAAACGTAGGAGACTACCCTTTCTATACGCCTGAATTCACCGTTGCAGAGCCTGCTCTTGTAGTGAGCCCTACCAAGATGAACGTTTTCTACAGAGGTGTTCCCAATCCTGTCGAGATCTCCGTTCCCGGCGTGAGCAGCGACAAATTGGACGTGCGCATCACAGGTGGTCACAGAATCAAACCCGACGGAGAAACGTTCATCGTGGATCCTGGCGCAGGTACTGAAGCTTCCATCGAAGTAACCGCTACCCTGCCCGATGGCACCAAAAAGTCGCTCCCCGGACGCGATTTCCGTGTAAAGCGTATTCCTGACCCCTCACCTCGTTTTGCTGGAAAGGGCCCTTCTGACAAGACCATCACGAAGGTTCTTCTCGAAAATGCACCCTCTGTAGGTGCCCTGATGGAGAATTTCGATTTCGATGTAGTTGTTAAAGTCAAGCGGTTTAATGTAACCGTAACCAAGGGTGGCACGTTTGTAGAACAGAGCAGCAGCTCCAACATGGTGACAAGCAACATGAAAGAACTCTTCCGCTCTGTCGGCAGAGGCTCAGTTGTATACATCGAGGACATCGTGGTTTCTATGCCCGATGACACGGAACGTGCGCTGCCTACAATGAAACTCAAAGTGATCTAATCATGATGAAGACCGTTCGAAATATCACCGTGGCTGTGCTGACCTTCTTGGTCTGCTCCCCCACGAACGCCCAGGTCCAAACCGTTCTGGATGGTGCCTACGTCAAGGAAACCAACTTGACCAAACGCGTTGTACCCTATCCCCACCTGCGGGAAGCAGATGTGATGTACGTGCGGCGCATCTGGCAGGACATTGACCTGCGTCAGAAGATCAACCAGATGTTCTACTTCCCAGTGGACCCCATTGAGGACAGAAAGAACCTCTTTGATGTGATCCGCTATGCTTTGGAAGTGGAAGGCTCTTTGACCGCTTACGGCACCGGCCCTGCTGGTAAAGACGATGAGTTCAGGTACCCCTTGAGCGCGAGCCAAGTGGACTCCATGCTCAATCCAACGGTCATCATTCCCCAATTCGACGCCGTCACCGGAGAAGTCATTGGCTCCATGGAAGCGAAGACCAGCATCAACAGCCAAGACATCGTACGCTACCGCATCAAGGAAGACTGGGTGTGGGACCGTCAGCGCAGCCAGCGTCACATCCGCATCATCGGTATGGCTCCCATCATCGAGAAAAAGGACGACGAAGGCAATTCGCAAGGCTTGGCTCCTTTGTTTTGGCTCTACTATCCTGAGTGCAGGTATGTCTTCGCCAACGCTGAGTGCTACAACTATGCGAACGATGCACAGCGGCGCACCTTTGAGGAAATCTTCCAGAAAAGGTACTTCTCTAGCTACATCATCAAGGAGACCAACGTCTTTGATCGCTCGATCAACGACTACGCTCAAGGCCTCGATGCCTTGCTCGAATCTCAGCGCATCAAGGACGAGCTCTTCACCATTGAGCACGACCTGTGGCATTATTGACCCCACGATAGAAATTACCCCTCGAAAACGCCCACCTTTGTGGGCGTTTTTGCTGCACTGAATCCATGCTCAACCTCAATCAGATCGGCGTCCACTTTGGAGAGCGCACCTTGTTCGAAAACATCTCCCTCGCTGTAGGGGGCAAAGACAGGGTCGGACTCGTGGGTAGGAATGGAGCCGGCAAGTCCACTTTGCTCAAGATCATCGCCGGCGTTCAAAACCCGAGCGAAGGCACCGTCAACACGCCCAAGGAATACCGCATTGGCTACCTCGCCCAGGAGATGGAGCACAATGAGGAGGCCACGGTCTTGGAGGAGGCACAGAGCGCCTTTGCAATCTACCAAGAGCTCGAGGCCGAAATCGAGCGGATCTCCACCGAGATCTCTGAGCGGACCGACTACGAAAGCGATGGATACGCGCGCTTGATTGACCGCCTGGGTGAAGCCAACGATCAACTCGCCCTCATGGGAACGGGCGCCAAAGAAGAACAGACCCAGCGGGTCTTGCAAGGCTTGGGCTTTCGCCCTGCGGACATGGACCGCAAAATGAACGAGTTCAGCGGAGGATGGAAAATGCGGGTGGAGCTCGGCAAATTGCTCCTCGTCGCTCCCGACCTGTTGCTGCTCGACGAGCCCACCAACCACCTCGACATCGAATCCATCGAGTGGCTTGAGAATTTCTTGAAGTACTATCCCGGATCCATGGTCCTGATTTCTCACGACCGGACCTTCCTGGACAATGTCACGGACCGCACCGTGGAGATCACCTCTACCCGCGTCCATGACCACAAGGCCTCTTACAGCAAATACATGGCTTGGCGCGAAGAGGAATTCGCCCGACAGGAGTCCGCTGCGAAGCAACAGCAAAAGGACATTGCGCACACCGAGGAACTCATCAATAAGTTCCGCGCCAAAAAGAACAAGGCCGCCTTTGCACAGAGCTTGATCAAGAAGCTCGACAAGATGGAGCGCATTGAGGTGGACCAATTCGAAAACGCAGAAATGCGTTTCCGCTTCCCCCC
>JAKMCX010000015.1 GCA_022428285.1 Flavobacteriales bacterium | reverse complement strand
GTGATTTGTGGAAAGCCTCCTCCACCAGTGGCGGTGGTACCGAGGTGTCCTCCCAAGTCGGTCAGGTCTCCCCCACCGACCAAACTCCACACAGCCGAGGTGGAAGGGCTGGCATAGCCCACGCTGTCATTTAGAGAAAATGAAAGGACCTCTCCAGCGCACACATCTGCCAGAGAGAACCCCGGATCCGGCGCCGTGAATACTTCGAAGTCGGCACTGGCCAAGTCGGTACACCCGTGCACATCGGTGACCGTCGCTTCCAAAGTATATCCTCCCGAAGGCTGCGTGCCCAACACAGGATTGGCCCAAGACACATGGGACAACGTGTCTCCGTTTTGCGCGCTCAAAATCCAGTCCCAAGTCAGGCCATTGCCGGTGGCAGGCGCCTCCCATTGGACAGGCTCATTGGAGCAAGCATCGGGCACATTCAGCGATACTGTGGGCGCCGTGACCACCTCGATGGTGTCCCTCCATTCGAATTGGCACAATCCCACAATGGGCGGTGGGGCGACGGTTGTGGCTTGAAATATGATTTCGTGTTGGCCCGTGTCGGGCGCAACATCGAAGTAGGTGGTACCCAGTTGACCGGAGCTGCTTCCATCTAACAGCCAATTGTAGCTGGTCCCTGAAGGAACAGGGTCCAGTGAGGTGGCCTGAAGGGTGAGCGGCACGCCGCTGCACAATGTGGTCTCAACGCCCGAAAATGGATCCAAGAAATCTGACCCTATGGCAAAGTCAAGCCCGGGCTCCACCGAGATGAAAACGGTGGTATCGGCGGTGCAGCCAAAAGCGTCCACCGCCGTAAACACATAACCAAAAGACCCGGCTTCGGTGGGCTCGACGACAATGCTAGAGCAGCCATCCAAGGCCGCAAAATCGAATCCCCAAGGCTCCACCGGCGCCCAAAACATGCTGTCGCACCCACCTCCTACTGTGGCCTCAAAGACCGTTTGTTCGGGCGTGATGTCCGCTGCAAATTCTATAGACCAACCAAACAAGAAACCGTTGTCCCCTTCTTGGGTGTCCAAAATGTTCAAGGTCCATGTGCCATTGACAGGACACCCCACCAGTTGGTTCCAATCTCCTACGGCAGCATAGGCGCCCGCAGGCAGCGGCAAAGTGGACGACGCACAACCCGAGCTGGGGTTCGGCAACAGCTCCAAAGCGGCAGCTTGCCAGTCTTCAGTGGCCCCTGGGGTCCAGCTGTAATCATAGCCCGTGCCGGGCTGGGGCGGCGTGTCACCCGTGACGGGAATTCCCGCATCGACACAACCCCCGAATCCACCGGGCCATCCCTGTAACATCATGCTGCTGCCATTGGGACACTCCAGCTCTATGGCCAGGTCCAAAATGAAGGAATGCTCGAGACTGATCGATACTCCGCCGATGTCTCCTACGTCCGAAACGCCCTGTCCTGCCGGAAATCCGCTGAATGTGATCTCTGAAGAGAAAGCCTGCCCCACCGAATCTGGAATCATGACCCCCGCCCCAAAAGAGGCCACAGGCTGGCTTTCCACCGGCTGGGTGGTGACGCCTCCTGGCCCCAAGGCCAAGACCGCAGCTCCACCTGCGCACACCAGTGGCCCAACGGATGGGACATCGATGCCTATGGGAGCGGCAACATGCACCGTCCAGCCCAAGCTATTGACGCTGCTGCACCCGGTGCTGTCTGTAAAGACCAATTGCACGGGATAGACACCTGGTTCGGTGTAAATGTGTTCGACCATGCCCCCTTCAGAAGACAGCGAGCCATCGCCAAAATCCCATGCCCACGTGCCCTGATCCAATCCTACGGCAGCGGTGCTTCCACTGGCGTCAAAACCTACAGCTGCGCCGAGGCAAGCTTCTGCAGGTGACGCTTGGGGCTCGCCTTCGATGCCCACCAATGCCGACACCAATGGCCGGTCACATGGCGCACTGCAACTGACCAAAGCGGCCCAGTTGCTGCTCCCGGACCCCGACGGTGCATACCGCCAAGTCATGCAGCCCGAAGGATTTGAAGTGCCATCCCCATTGCCGAGGTCGCTGCCCAGCAGCGCCCCTCCTCCAAAAGCAAAAGCAGGCGGCCCGGTCGCTTCTGGGCCCCACCACAGGAACAAAGAGTCTCCTGCCCCCAAAGAGAAAGTGCTGAAAGAAAAGGTGAGCTCACCCCCTGCGACTTCGGGACAGAAGGTGGTGGTCAGGTCAACCGAAGAAGAGGCGTCTTGGAGCGCTCCGCCATCGTCGAGGAAGTAGAAACCACATGCCGTGACCTGGGCCTGCTCGCCCATGAGGTGTTGTTGCGACAGGCCCATCAATGGCAAGCCCACCAACACCGCCAGCCCAAAAGCCACAGCCCATCCCAGGCTGGGACGGGAGCGCATGACAGAATATGGCGTGGACGGGCGCACGCATTAATTTACGATTTATCTACGTTATTATCTAATTCGTCGATTAAAATAATATCTTGGTATGCAAAAAGACCCGCCGAAGCGGGCCTTTTTTGAGCACATGATTCAAGAAGGAATCAGAAGCGATCGAGGTTCATGACCTTGTTCCATGCCGCGACGAAATCACCCACAAAGCGGGCTTCTCCGTCACCGGATCCGTATACCTCAGCCAAAGCGCGCAGCTCGGTGTTGGACCCAAAAATGAGGTCCACCCGGGTACCTACCCACTTGGTTTCACCCGTGGAGCGGTCTTTTCCGACGAAGGCATGCTCGCCGCTGTCCAAGGCCGTCCATTCGGTCTCGAGGTCTAGCAGGTTCACGAAGTAATCGTTGGTCAAGGCACCAGGGCGGTCTGTGAACACGCCGTGCTTGGAACCGTCCCAGTTGGCGCCCATGGCGCGCATCCCCCCTACAAGTGCCGTCATCTCCGGCGCGTTCAGCGTCATCAATTGGGCCTTGTCAATGAGGATTTCCTCTGCAGTGACATTGGCGCGCGAACCTGAGGAGTAATTCCGGAAACCATCGGCTTGGGGCTCAAGAACCGCAAAGCTCTCCACGTCGGTCATCTCTGCCGTTGCATCACCACGGCCGGGCGTGAAGGGTACACTGACATTGTGACCTGCGGCCTTGGCAGCCGCCTCTACAGCTGCACATCCGCCGAGGACGATCATGTCGGCCATGGACACTTGCTTCCCTCCAGGTGCGGCCGCATTAAAGGCATCGCGCACTCCGGAAAGGGCATCGGTTACTTTGTTGAGCTGCACAGGGTTGTTGGACTCCCAGTATTTCTGAGGAGCCAAACAGATGCGCGCTCCGTTGGCACCACCGCGCTTGTCGCTTCCGCGGTACGTGGAGGCGGAGGCCCAAGCCACAGAGGCCAACTCTGCAACTGAACAACCGGTAGCCATGATGTCCGCCTTGAGCTTGGCTGCATCAGCACCATCGATGAGGGCGTGCTCCACCGCTGGAATCGGATCCTGCCAGATCAACACCTCTGATGGCACATCTGCCCCGAGGTAGCGCTCACGTGGCCCCATATCGCGGTGGGTCAACTTGTACCATGCGCGTGCAAAAGCATCGGCGAACTGATCAGGGTTCTCGTAAAATCTGCGGGACACTTTCTCGTAAGCGGGATCCACGCGCATGCTGAGGTCTGTCGTCAGCATGGTGGGCTGGTGGCGCTTTGTGCCATCGTGGGCGTCCGGCACCAAATCTGCTGCCGCGCCTCCTTTGGGCACCCATTGGGTGGCTCCGGCAGGACTCTTGCTCATCTCCCACTCAAACCCAAAGAGGTTCTCGAAGTAGTTGTTGCTCCATTGCGTAGGCGTGGAGGTCCAAATGCCCTCCAAACCACTGGTAATGGTGTCGGGTCCGGCTCCTGTTCCAAAGCTGTTCTTCCAGCCCGTGCCTTGCTCTGCAATGGCAGCACCCGCGGGCTCAGCACCCACGTGCTCACCGGGATCGGCTGCGCCATGGGTCTTTCCAAAGGTGTGTCCACCTGCGATGAGTGCGACGGTCTCTTCGTCGTTCATGGCCATGCGGCCAAAGGTTTCGCGAATGTCCCGGGCCGCAGCCATGGGGTCAGGGTTGCCGTTGGGGCCCTCGGGATTGACATAAATCAGACCCATCTGCACAGCGGCGAGTGGATTCTCCAGTTCACGCTCTCCTTTGTATCGCTTGTCCGCCAGCCATTCGGCTTCGCTTCCCCAATACACGTCCTCCTCAGGCTCCCAAACATCTGCGCGACCACCGGCAAAGCCGAAAGTTTCAAAGCCCATGC
>JAKMCX010000003.1 GCA_022428285.1 Flavobacteriales bacterium | reverse complement strand
GCTTTTCTGCGCGGTGTCTCAGGGATGCCGATTGAGCGAAGCGAAGGAGGGTTGACACTTTGAAACTTTGGAGGCCGGAGGCCGACCGGTCTGGTTTTGGATTTCGTCCTCCGGACGAAATCTGAAGGAAAAAGCCCCGCTGAACAGCGGGGCTTTTTTTGTAAAAACTCTGCCGCATAGTGGTCCGTACCTTTGCGACATGCTCGCGCTGCGTGGAATTGAAAAGTCTTATCCCTTGGCTGGAGGGCTTGCTTGGGCCCGAACATTCAGCACTTCCGAGACAGACTTCGATGCTGGTTTCCTGCCTCGAACTATGGGAAATTACGTGCGTTGCATCAAGGATGCTCAAGACTGAAGTCATTCAAGAACGCCTTAAGAAAAGCCCCGCCACCCAGCGGGGCTTTTTTTGTAAAAACTCTGCGGCATGGTGGTCCGTACCTTTGCGACATGCTCGCGCTGCGTGGAATTGAAAAGTCTTATCCCTTGGCTGGAGGAACGTTGCCTGTGCTCAAGGGCATAGACTTGAACATTGACCAAGGTGAAATGGTGGCCATCATGGGGTCTTCTGGATCCGGCAAGTCCACCTTGTTGAATGTGCTTGGCCTTTTGGACGGTTTTGATGAGGGGTCCTACACCTTGGGTGATGTGGACATGTCGGGCTTGAGCGAAAAGCAGGGGGCCCGGTACCGAAGCCGTTTTTTGGGGTTTGTATTCCAATCCTTCAATTTGATCGCCTTTAAGACGGCGCTGGAGAATGTGGCGCTGCCCTTGTTTTATCAGAAAGTGGCCCGCCGCGAGCGACAGCAGCGCGCCATGGAAATGCTGGGCAAGATGGGCATGGACGACCGTGCCGATTACCTTCCCTCTGAACTGTCTGGTGGGCAAAAACAGCGTGTGGCCATCGCCAGGGCGCTCATCACTTCGCCCCGGGTCATCTTGGCCGATGAGCCTACTGGAGCGTTGGACAGCACCACGTCTCATGAAGTGATGCAAGTGTTGCGGGAGGTCAATGCTTCCGGCATCACCGTGATCATTGTAACCCACGAGGCCGACATTGCTGCTCAGTGTGACCGTACGATTCGATTGCACGATGGGGTCATCATTGAAGATGGACGCAGCGGCGAGGTGGTCGAGCCTACTGCACGCGGAGCAAGCACCTGAGACTGATGTTTAACCGCGAGACCTGGATCGAGATTGCCCATACGGTCACGGCCAACCCTTTGAGGACGGCGTTGACCGGGCTGTCGGTGGGGCTCGGTATTTTCATCCTCGTGGTGATGCAAGGCTTGGGGTTTGGTTTGCAGAATGGAGTACAGCAGGATTTTGGGGATGAAGCCCGCAACACTGTTTGGGTGCGCACGGGCACCACAACGCTGCCTTTTAGGGGCCGCCAACCCAATCGCCGGGTTCAAATGCGCAATGAAGACGAGCAACGGATCACCGAGCAGGTCATCGATGCTCCGGCTTGGTCGGGCCGCAGGATGATGTGGGGGTCGACCGTTGGTTATCAAAGTGAACAAGGCAATTATCCGATTGTGGGGGTGGAGCCAGACTTTGACGATTTGGAGCTGTTGCCGCTCATGGGGGGACGCTGGCTGCACACCGACGACTTGGCCAAGGAAAGTAAGGTGTGCGTGGTGGGTGAGAACCTGCTCGATGAGCTCTTCAAACAAGACGAAGCCATTGGTGCTTTTGTGACTTTGAATGGCATTACTTTTCGTGTGGTGGGTCATTTTTCTAAGAATGGCCGTTGGGGAAACAGCATGGTCTACATCCCCTTGACCACCATGCAACGGGTGTTCAACGGCAGCGATGAGGTGGACCAAATGGTGCTGTCTACAGGAGAATTGGACCTGGCAGGGTCCACGGCCATGGTCGAGGCCGTCGACGGTGACCTGCGCCTGAGGCATTCTGTCCACCCCGACGATCAACGCGCGGTCCGGGTACGCGACAACCAAGAGGAGTTTGCCATGTTCGAACGCATCTTCACGGGGATTCGGTTGTTCATTTGGATCATTGGAGGGTTCACGCTTCTGGCAGGGGCCATCGGTGTGGCCAACATCATGGCCATCGTGGTGAAGGAGCGCACGGTAGAAATTGGGGTGCGCAAAGCCCTTGGCGCCACTTCGGGGAGCATCCTCTCCTTGATTGTGATTGAAGCCATTTCGCTGACGCTGATTTCCGGGGCGTTGGGATTGATTGCCGGAGTGGCCACTTTGAACGTGGTGGCGCCCTATGCCCAGCACGATTATTTCGCGAATCCTGAAGTCAATTTGAGGGTGACCCTCACGGCATTGGTGGTGTTGGTGGTGGCCGGTGCCATTTCTGGTTTGGTGCCCGCTCTGCGCGCTGTGCGCATTCGTCCCATTGAAGCCCTCCGCTACGAATGATGGGGCTGGACCGCGACCGATTGACAGAGCTCGTCCAGGTGGTCGTGCGCAATCCCTTGCGTGCCTTTCTCTCTGCGCTTGGCGTGGGATGGGGGCTGTTTATGATCATCATTACCGTGGGCGCCGCTCAAGGATTGGAGAATGGGGTCAAGGCCGACATGGGCAGCGATGTGTCCAACAGCATGTTTGCTTGGACCATGAGCACAAGCCTTCCTTACAAAGGATACCAGCGGGGCCGCTATGTGGAGATGGACATCGACGATGTCCATTGGCTTCAAGCCAATACGCAGCACTTGGATTTGGTGTGTCCAGAGATTCAACTCGGTGGATACCGCGGCACCAACAACGTCCTCAGGGGCAAGCAGAGTGGGGCGTTTGATGTGCACGGGGCCATCGCCGAATACCCCGAGGTGAAGCCCATGAACATCACCGAGGGCCGCTTCCTGAATGAAGGCGACCTGGACCAAGAGCGCAAAGTGTGTGTGATTGGAAGCCGCGTGAAGGAGATCCTGTTCGAATTGGGGGAGGAGGCTTTGGGCGAAACCATTCAGATCCAAGGGGTCATATTTAGGGTGGTGGGGGTCTACACGCCCAAAGGGAATGGCGAGGACGCCCAAAACGAGGCAGAGAGCATCTACATTCCTTTTTCCACGTTTGCCAAATCCTTCAATACCCGGGGCAGGGTGGGGTGGCTGTCCATGCTCATCAAGGATGGTGTGGATGCAGAAGAGGCGGAGGAAGCGACCAAACAGCTCATGAAGTCGCGCTTGAGCATTCACCCAGACGACCCCCGGGCCATTGGATCTTGGTCCATGGCGGAGGAGTTCCAAAAAGCAGAATTGCTGTTTTCTGGCATGCGCTTGATTTCGCTGCTCTTTGGCTCCTTGGCGCTGTTGGCGGGGGTGATTGGCATCACCAACATCATGTTGATCTCCATCAAGGAGCGCACCAAGGAACTCGGCATTCGCCGCAGCTTGGGGGCCACGCCGACTCGGATTCTCCAGCAGATCATTGGTGAGACGTTGTTTCTCACGTTGCTTGCTGGATTGGTGGGGATGGTCCTGGGCGTCGGACTTTTGGAGGTGGTAGACGGCTACCTCGAAGGGGGCGGCGATGCTGGGGTTTTCCGCCACCCAGAAATTGATTTTGGAACTGTTCTGACTGTGTTGTGCATCCTGCTTGGGATGGCCATCTTCGCGGGCGTCCTGCCTGCGATCCGGGCATTGGCCATCAAGCCAGTGGAAGCCCTGCGTTCAGAAGGATGATTGAATTAGAAAAATGAAGAAAGGCCGCGTTACGCTCCTCCTCGTCTTTGTCCTGCTGGTCCTCGCTGGGGCTGGCTACACTTTGAATCACCTGTACAAAAAGGAACAGGCGCCCGAGGCCCGGTATGGTGTGGAAGCACCCCGCATCGCCGATATCATCAAGAAGTCGGTGAGTTCGGGCACGATTGGGCCCCGCAAAGAAATCCTCATCAAGCCGCAAATCAGCGGCATCGTGGATGAGTTGTTTGTGGAAGCAGGAGATACGGTCACGGCCGGAGCCGTCTTGGCCCGTGTGCGTGTGGTGCCCGATATGGCGGCATTGGCCTCGGCCCAAAGCCGGGTAGAACGCAGCCGCATTTCGCTGGAAAACAGCCGGCGTGACTTTGAGCGCCAAGAGTCTTTGTTGGCTTCGGGTGTCGTGTCTCAGCAAGATTTCCAGCAATCGGAAACGGCCTATCTCCAGGCCCAAGAAGAGAAGCTGGCTTCGGAAGACAACTTGCGCATTGTGAAAGAAGGGGCTGCCAGCCGCGCAGGTGAAGCATCCAATACCATGATCGCCAGCACGGTCGACGGCATGGTGCTCGATGTGCCTGTCGAAGTAGGCAACCAGGTCATTCAAGCCAACACCTTCAATGAAGGCACGACCATCTCCAGTGTGGCCGACATGACGGACTTGATCTTCCGCGGTCAAATCGATGAAAGTGAAATCGAAAACTTGCGGGTGGGGATTCCATTGATCCTGTCCATAGGGGCCATGCCCGGCAAGAAGTTCGATGCCACGTTGGAGTACATCTCACCCAAGGGTGTGCCAGACAACGGCGCCGTGCAGTTCGAGATTCGAGCGGCCGTGACCTTGGCGGAAGGAGACTTCATTCGCGCGGGCTTCAGTGCCAATGCCGATGTGGTGCTCGATCAGCGCAAGCAGGTGCTGGCCTTGAGCGAAGCCTTGGTTCAATACGAGGGGCCCAAGCCGTTTGTGGAGGTCCAGGTGGGGCCGCAGCAATTTGAACGCCGCGATGTGGAGCTCGGACTGTCCGATGGATTGACCGTAGAGGTGCTGTCGGGGATCGTGGCCTCCGATTCTTTGAAGCGTTGGAACCAACCCATTTTTGACTGATGGCGCTGATTGAGGAAATGGACCGGTCGGGCAACTGGCTGTTCCGCTGGCGCAGTTTTCTGCCGTTGGTGTTGTTCTTTGGTGCCATTCCAGTGGTGCTGTTTGGTGACGTGTCATGGAACACCATGTCGGCTGCACCCGACGCGTCATGGGTGTGGCCATTGGTCTGCTTGGCCGTTGGAATGGCCGGTCAGAAGGTGAGGGGGCTCTGCGTGGGATTCACGCCTGCAGGCACCTCGGGCCGCAACACCAAAGAGGGACAAGTCGCCGAATCGCTCAACACCAAGGGCATGTATTCCATGTGCCGTCACCCGCTGTATCTGGGCAACCTGCTGATGTGGCTCGGCATTGTGATGTACATGGGCCACCTCTGGTTTGCCGTGGCATTCCTGTTGGTCTATGCGTTGTACTATGAGCGCATCATGTTTGCCGAGGAGCAGTTCTTGCGTGGAAAATTCGGTCAAGCTTACCTGGATTGGTCTTCGGAGGTTCCTGCTTTTTGGCCCGCCTTGGGCCAGTGGAAGTCTCCCGATGTGGGGTTCTCCCTGCGCAATGTCCTCAAGCGAGAATACAACGGGTTTTTCGCCATGTTCCTGAGTTTTGCGTGGGTGGATGGCCTGCACGGTTTTCGGGAGGCTGGACTTCAGGCGTCGTTCTTTTCGTCTCCAGCCTGCATTTTCCAAGATTTCTGGGCCTATGCGTTGGCCTTTGCCTTCGTGGTCTTCTTGGTGTTGCGGACGCTCAAAAAGACCACCAAGGTCCTCGATGTGGCCGGCCGCGAATTCGTTTAAGATCAGGTGACCTTGGCGCGGCGGGCAATGCGGCGCAACAGGCTGGGCGCAAAGCGACTGAGCCAGTAACCGAGGACTTCTTTTTTGCCCGGCGTGACCAGGGCTTTGTTGCGGTCGATTCCGCGCAGGATGACGGCGGCACACTGCTCGGCCGTGATGCCTTGTGCGGTGGCACTGTCCATGGTGCCCTGAGGTGAGCCATCTCCGGTAAGTGCGTTGAGCGATATGGCCGTCTGAACAAAGCCGGGGGCCACCATGGTCACGCGAATGCCGTCGTTGTGGTGTTCTGCCCTGAGGGCCTCAAACCAGCCGTGCATCGCGTGCTTGGCACCGGCATACCCCGATCTGAGCGGGGCCGAAAACAGCCCCATTAAACTGGTGACCACCGCAAAATGACCGCCGCCGGCTTGGATCATGTG
>JAKMCX010000244.1 GCA_022428285.1 Flavobacteriales bacterium | reverse complement strand
TTCACGTGGACATTCTTCAGTCCACTCACCTCCCAGAACGGGTGGGGTGGAACAAGGACACCTTGCCCTTTCCGCGGAGTGAGGTCAGTGTGGTCCGATTGGTTGCATTTCAATCAGGGGCTTATCCTGTGCACAATCACAATCTGATTGCGGTTACCAATGCCGGGCTTTACCCCGGAGGCATGATTACAGTGCTCAACATCACCCCATGATCATGGCAGGAAATTTTCAAAGTGTGCGTCGATTTGCCTTGGCGATTTTCCTTCTGGGAAGTGGGTTTTTTGTGCAGTTACACGCCCAGGCCTTGCCGCCGCAGCTGTTCTCTGAAATGGATGGCCTTCATTTTTTGGACGACGGCAGTGCCGTTCCAATGTGGGGATATGGTTGGGTTACAGACGGTTTTATCACCTTACCAGGCCCACTGCTGACCTATAACGAAGGCCAGAGTGTAGACCTCAACTTCACCAATCCGAGCCCGGAAAGTCACACCATACACTTGCACGGCTTGGATGTCGATCAGGCCAACGACGGGGTCCCGACGACGTCATTCTTGGTGCCTACAGGGGGCAGTGCGACTTACTCCTTTGCAGCGACCCATGCTGGGACTTTTCTGTATCACTGTCATGTGACCACCACGCTTCATTTGACCATGGGGATGTACGGTATGATTCTGGTAAAACGCCCCGATCAAACCCTTTTCTCTGGTGGTCCGCATTATGATGAGGATGTGCCATTGCTTTTTAGCGACCTCGAAGTGGAAACCAACTTGAACTCGGTGCAGAGTTTTCCTTTCCACGACATTCGACCCGACGTCTTTATGGTGAATGGAATGGAGGGGAGCCAATTGGCTGCACCTGAGCAAGTGGTGCACTCAGCGCCTGGTGACACTTTGGCATTGCGATTGGGCTCTATGGCCTACAGCCGGGTGAGGTGCCATTTTCCAGCGGAGCTGCACGCGACCTGTTTTATGAGTGATGGGCGTTCAGTTCCCGAACCCTTCGGAGTGGACAGTTTGGACATTTGGCCGGGAGAGAGGTTTACCGTCTTGGTAGCGCCGGACCCAGGTTGGACGGGAACCTTGGCCTGTGAGTTTTGGAACATGGTAGACCACGTGTATGAAGACACGGAAATGGTGCATTTCGAGAGCAGCCTGACTGGGGTGCCGACAACACTTGCTGGGGCAAGAGATGGGCAGGGCTTTCCCAATCCTACCAATAGCACCTACAACTTCCCACCGGTTTGGGGGGCTTCAGCAGGATCAAATGTTCCGCTAGAGAAATCCGTAACGGTTTGGGATTTGCAGGGCCGAGAGTATTACTCCGGTCCATTGTCAGACGGCCGACTGGATGTTTCTCAATGGCCTGCAGGCACCTATGTGGCCCGTTGTGGGTCATGGCCTCACACCCGTTTCAGCGTGATTCATTAAGCGCAGGACTTGAAGTCCTGTGATTTGCGTGTGTTAAAATGTGATTACTCATAATTCAACTGCTTCAATAAGAGGTTTTTATGTGTTCTTATTGCGGTTAACATGTGTTGTTAACCCGGTGTGTTTGGAACTGGCTTTTCAGTTCGGGAAGTCAGGTTTTTTCTCTGGCTTTTCTCGGGTTTTTTGGGCCTGAATACTTAACAACCAAACACATGAAGACGACTTGCTGGCCCATCCTGTGGGCCATACCCCTCATGGTGGGGTGCACCATGGCGCAACCCACGGTGGAAACACCAGCGGAGCCAATAGCGCAGAAGCCTGATCCGCCAAAGAAGGGCTGCATGGACCGCACCGCTGTGAACTTTAACCTTGGAGCCAAAATAGACGACGGCAGCTGCCGCTATGATGAGGTTGTCACAGATTACTTCTGCTCTATTCGCGAGATGGCGACGGTGAGGATTGGAATGAACAAGCTCGAGGTCAAGAACAAGCTCGGGGTGTTTCCTTTTGACATTCTCGGAGCGGATGACGGATGTGAGGTTCACATCTACCATGCGCGAACAGCAGCACAGGAAATTCCCGTCGATGATTTGGAGGTCAACATTGTCAATAATGATGGTTTTCGGGTTTTCCAAGGAGGGGTCAAGGTGTACCGGCTCTTTTTCCGGAATGGCCGTTTGGAAAGCATTTTGAGCGAAAAGTCAGAGGGTGGACTTCCCCACGAACTGGCATGTTTGGTCAACCGCATGCCCTATTTGTGTGCCAGCGATGAGGACTATGTGGTGTGTTCTGGCTGCACGGACCCTGCCGCGCTGAACTATGATGCTGGTGCCGAAGAAGACAACGGCAGCTGTGAGTATTACACCGGATGCACAGACCCCACCGCTTCGAATTATGACCGCAATGCGGTGTTTGACAACGGACAGTGTTTCTATATCGGCTGCACAGACCCTCAAGCGATCAATTTCAATGCGGCTGCCCGCCACAAACAGAGCGCCTGTGAGTATTGCCCATGTGACACAGAAACGCACTACTACGTGCAGAGTGACAATCCCAATTGTACGGACCCGTGCATCAAGATGGAGCGGTCCAGTGCGCTGCAGGAGAAGCCCGAGTGCAGTTGGTGTGAATTGCTGAACGGGACTGGTGGAGCCAGCCTGCAAATAATGGTCGATGGAGTCAAAATGGATGACAAATGAGCGCTATGAAATTCTATAGAAATTTGGTTTTGTTGCCCCTCTTTGTAGGGCTTTACCTCACCGCAGGTGCCCAAGAGAGGCGTGCTGTAGTGGGTTTTCATACCACCGTTGAGCGGCTTTTTAATCTGGAGGATGGCATGTCATTGTCACAGGTCAACCAGACTTTGGGATCCGAGCCTCATGATTTGTTGCAAAACACTGAAAAGGGGTACATGATGTTGGAGTACCGTTACCTCAAGGCTTACCGAACGGTGAAGTCGAGCGAGGTGGATACGGAATCTGGTCGGATTGTAGGAGAGCCTCATTACAAGGAAGCTTCCTCGGTGTATTTGATGTTCAACAACGAGAACCGCTTGGTCAGTTATGTGACCGCGGATGCACTTGGGGAAATTGAGCATCAGTACAAGCTCGAAAGGACAGCGAGCCGTTTGGGTGCAACAAATGCGCCGTGCACACGGAATTGCAAGATCTCCATTCCAGGCCAAGAAGTGGTCGAGGCAGGAGAGGAAGCGCCGCAAGAAGAGCCAGAGGAGGAAGTTGTGATTGTGGAGCGGGCATCCGGTTTCTCCGGTTTGTTTGGGGGAGTCCGAGATGCAGTGGCTGCTGTTACTTCTGGGACCTCGGAGACTTCTGGGTCGGCACAGGGTTACAGTGACGGTGCTGTGGGCCCAAAGAAAGACAGCTACAGGGTTGGCGAAAATGTGTGGATGCCGTTGGGAGATGACCGGGTCAAAGGCCAGGTGGTTCAGACCTTGGGGTCCAGGGGAATCAAGGTGAAATACGTTCATCCGCAGATGGGTGTGAAAACCAAGCTGTGCGCGGTGGCTGACGTGTGGAGCAGGGATTGACAAGACAC
>JAKMCX010000220.1 GCA_022428285.1 Flavobacteriales bacterium | reverse complement strand
GCATCGAGCAAGGCCAAAGCCTCGCCATGCATGTCAGATTCCACCAAAGACCCCCCGATCTGACCGCCTTGTGCTTGCACAAAAGTGTAGGCCATACCGCCCCCGATGACCAGCTTGTCCACCCGGTCCAGCAGGTTTTTGAGCACGGCCAACTTTGAGCTCACTTTGGCCCCGCCAATGACAGCAGCAACTGGTTTTTTGGCCTCACCGAGGACCTTATCCATGGCCTTGACCTCTCCCTCCATCAGAAAGCCAAAGGCCTTGTCTTGCGGAAAAAACTTGGCGATAACAGCAGTGGAAGCATGAGCGCGGTGCGCCGTTCCAAAGGCGTCATTGATATAGAAATCCCCATTCTCAGCCAGTTGACCAGCAAAGAATTCATCGCCCGCCTTCTCCTCTGCATGGAAGCGCAGGTTTTCGAGCACGGCCACCTCACCCGCTGCCAAGGATTGGGTGACTTCCAATGCCTCATCCCCAACACAGTCTGCAGCAAACTTGACTTTGAGGCCAAGCAGTCCCTCCAGGGTCGGCACAATGTGACGCAATGAAAGTGCTGCATCGTGGCCTTTGGGCCGGCCGAGGTGGCTCATCAGCACCACACTTCCACCCGTATCGAGCACGCGCTGAATGGTAGGTATGGCGGAACGGATCCGCGTGTTGTCGGTCACCTCTCGTCCACCATCTTCGGCGGGCTTGGTCAGCGGCACATTGAAGTCCACACGGATAAGGGCGCGCACGCCGTCGAAGGATAGGTCTTGAAAAGCCATGGGGTTCTGGGTCTTGTGGTTCAGGCAAAAAGGGTCGACCAGCCTACGCGCTCAGCAACGCGGGCAGGAAGCTCTGAAATGGGGATGCGGACTTGCTGCATCGTATCGCGGTCACGCAATGTCACCGCATGGTCTTCCAAGGTGTCATGGTCGACGGTGATGCACAAAGGCGTGCCAATGGCATCTTGACGGCGATACCGCCGGCCGATCGCGTCCTTCTCATCGTACTGAACACTGTGGTCCAGCTTGAGGAGGTTCATGATTTCCCGTGCCTTTTCTGGGAGACCGTCTTTCTTGATGAGGGGCAATACCGCCAACTTCACAGGAGCAAGTGCTGCCGGAATGCGCATCACAACGCGCTCCGAGCCGTCCTCGAGGGTTTCTGTCTGGAGGGCATTGGACAACACGGCCAAGAACATCCGGTCTAAACCAATGGAGGTCTCGACCACATAAGGGACATAGCTCTCCTCTTTTTCGGGGTCGTAAAAACGCAGCTTTCTGCCGCTGTGCTCCTCGTGGGCATTCAGGTCAAAATCCGTCCGGCTGTGGATGCCTTCGAGCTCTTTGAACCCCATCGGAAAATTGAATTCGATGTCACAGGCAGCGTCGGCATAATGCGCCAGTTTGATGTGGTCGTGAAAACGGTAAGCCTCTTCGCCAAGACCGAGGGCTTTGTGCCATTTGATCCGGGCTTCCTTCCAGTATTCGTACCACTTTGCTTGTGTACCCGGTGTCACAAAGAATTGCATCTCCATCTGCTCGAATTCACGCATTCGGAAAATGAACTGACGGGCGATGATCTCATTTCGGAAGGCTTTTCCAATCTGCGCAATGCCAAAGGGCAGCTTCATGCGGCCAGACTTCTGCACATTGAGGAAATTCACGAAAATGCCTTGGGCGGTCTCTGGACGGAGGTAGATCACCCCTGAATCGCCGCTGACCGCGCCGAGTTCAGTCTTGAACATCAAATTAAACTGACGGACGTCCGTCCAATTGGCCGACCCCGTCTCTGGATCCTTGATGCCCAAGTCCACAATCAACTGCTTCACAGCATCGAGGTCCTCGGCATCCATGGCGGTTTTGAAGCGGCCATTGATGTCGTCAATCTCGGCCTGTCGCCGCACACAGTTTCCGTTGGTCGCCAGGAACTGGTCCTTGTCGAAGTCACCGCCAAACCGCTTTTGGGCCTTGGCCACATCCTTGGCAATCTTGGCGTCAATCTTGCCGATGTGGTCCTCAATCAACACATCTGCGCGGTAACGCTTCTTGCTGTCTTTGTTGTCGATCAGCGGATCGTTGAAGGCGTCCACGTGGCCGGAAGCCTTCCAAGTGGTCGGGTGCATGAAAATGCTCGCATCCAAACCCACAATGTTTTCGTGCATCCGCACCATGGCGGTCCACCAGTAGGCCTTGATGTTGTTTTTGAGCTCAACGCCCAACTGGCCATAGTCATAGGCAGCACTTAGACCATCGTAGATGTCGCTTGAAGGGAAAACGAAGCCGTATTCCTTGGCGTGTCCAATCACGCGCTTGAGGTGGTCATCCTGTTGGGCCATGTCAAAAAGGGGTATTGTGGGGGACCTCAGGGTGGGCATTGCACCCTGAATGTGCGGCAAAAATAAGGCTTCCCGCCTAGGGATGTACCTTGGCCCCATGGCCAAAAAAGCCCTGTCCAACGAGCGCATTGGCATCATAGGAAGTGGAAGCTGGGCCACGGCGCTCGCACACCTGTTTGCGCTGCATACAGAAGCTTCAGAAACCCCCGTAAACTGGTGGGTCAGGCGCGAAAAATCGTTGGGTCACATCGCCAAAACAGGCCACAACCCACATTACCTGAGGGGCCTTTCCTTGCCTTTGGAGCGGTTGAACATGTCGACAGACATCCAACAGGTGGTGAACCTCAGCGACATCTTGATCTTGGCCATACCCAGCGCCTATCTGGACGGCGCCTTGCGAGGAAACGGGGTCCAAGGCTTAGAAAAGAAAACCGTCTTCAATGCCATCAAGGGGTTGGTCACCGATGAACACCACATACCCGCGCGCTACCTGCACAAGGTTATGGGGGTGCCTTATGACAGCATTGGGTTGATTGCAGGTCCCAGTCATTCTGAAGAAGTCGCCCAAGAAAACTGGACCTACTTGACGACCGCCAGCTCGAACCCAGCGCTGGCACAGCAGCTTGCGGACCGGCTGGCCAACCCTTGGCTCAGAACACACATCACAGACGACGTTTTTGGAATCGAACTCGCTGCTGTCCTCAAAAACATCTATGCTGTGGCGGCCGGCATCGCCCACGGCATGGGGCTGGGGGACAATTTCATAGCAGTACTGATTTCCAATGCCCTCATGGAGACGGACCGGTTCTTACGCGCCGTGACATCCAAAGAAAGGGAGGTCAGTGCATCGGTTTATCTGGGAGACCTTTTGGCCACGGCTTATTCACCGCACAGCCGCAACCGCACCTTGGGAACCATGGTGGGCAAAGGCTACCGGGTCGGCGGTGCATTGGTGGAAATGGACATGATCGCAGAAGGCTACCCTGCCGCGCTGGGCATTCACCACATCAACCAAAAGTTCAAGGTCTCCATGCCCGTGGCAGAGTGCACTTACCGCATCCTTCATGAAGATGCCGTCCCAACCGACGAAATGCGCATCCTCGCCGACAACATTCATTAGGTTTTATTTGATTGGGCAACGAAATCCTGACCGAACTTGTTCAGGTATAGTGCGTTTCCTCCTGATCATATTCACTGTCTGGGCCTCGTCCCTGACCGCTCAAGTCAGGTTTGTGCCCAACCATGGACAATGGCCCGACCATGTTCAGCACCGGGCGGATGTGGTCAGCGGCAGCGTGCAAGTGGACAGCCAAGGTTGGACCTGCTGGCAATGGGCGCCCTCAGCATTGGACGACCACCACGCTGGAAAGAAGCAGGGCATTCTCTGGCAGGCCCAGTGGAAACAGGCCGACGACAGCAACGCCGACGACTGGACCACCAGCGAAACCGACAGTGCCAAGCTGCATTTCTATTTGTCCCCAGATCCTGAGCATTGGGCCGAACACGTGCAAGCCTCCCGCCGCATAGAACGGGACAACCTCTGGCCGGGCATTTCCGTGCGCTGGCGTGGCACGCGAAACGGAAATGCCAAGTTTGAATGCACCGTGTCACCTGGGGCAGACCCCTCCTTGGTCGCATGGGAATACACCGGCGTAACACCCCATTTGAATCCAGACGGAAGCCTAGACCTCATCCATCCGCTTCACAATAAATCTGAGGGTTTCTCCGCACAACTCGCGCCCCCGTTTGCCTATCAATTGACAGCCGACGGCACCATGCTCACCGTAGAGTGCTCGTACCAAGTCCAAGGCAATGCCGTCCGGCTCAATGTGGGCGCCCACGAGCCCAGCTTGCCATTGGTGCTGGACCCTGAAATCGCATTTTCCACCTTTGCAGGATCTACGGGAGACAACTTTGGCACCACAGCCAGCAATGGCCCCGATGGCTCCCTCGTCGGCGGCGCAGTGGCTTTTGCACCGGGTTATCCAACCACGCCCGACGCCGTCCAAACCACCATGGGGGTCTTCTCCGATGGGGTGAGCCACATGGCCCTCACCGTATTCAGTGCGGATGGTTCTGCCTTGCTCTACAGCACCTACCTCGGCGGCAGCAATGCCGACATTCCACACAGCCTCGCCTTCAATCCCAACTGGGGCCGCATTGCCTTGTTTGGCACCACGGGGTCCAGTGACTTCCCGGTTACCGCAGGCGCTTTCCAATCAAACCTCGCGGCCGGCCCCGCCACCGACATCACGATTTACGGTATCGATCCCCAGCCCAATGGGGTGGACTGCGTGCTCGCTTCGTTTAATGCCGCTGACTTTACCATGGAAGCGGCCTCGTTTTTTGGCGGCTCGGGCATCGACGGGGTCAACAGTGCCAACGGCCTCCGTGCCAATTTTGGAGACTTTTACAGGGGCCAAATCGACATCGGACCAGAAGGGTCGTTGTGGATCGCGACCACCACCACCTCTACCGACCTCAACATGCCGGGCAGTCCTGCCCATGCGGGCAGCTTTGACGCCCTCATCGCCGGTTTTGATGCCGACCTCACCACCCTGCTGTGCGGCAGGACTTTTGGCGGTTCAGCCAGCGACGCTGCATACTGCTTGGAGGTCGCACCAGACAATTCCTTTGGCAACCTGGACAACCTTGACGTGATCGTCGGCGGTGGAACACTCTCCAATGACTTGCCGCTGCCCAACGGCGGCATTCAGCCCGCTCCCGCCGGTTACGTCGAAGGCTGGATCACAAGGATGACGGCCAGTACCAACGACATCACCGTCCAATTTGGCAGTTACCACGGTCTGGCTGACTACGACCAGGTTTATTTCGTCCAACGCGACGGCTCAGGCCGGCCCTATGCGTACGGCCAAGCCCGGTCTGGAATGCCCATTCAAGGGGACGTCTATGCCAACCCAGGCAGCGGGCAATACATCACGTGCTTCATTGAGGACCTGAGTGACATCGCCTGGCAAACCACCCTTGGCACAGGGTCAGGCAACATTGACATCAGCCCCACAGCCTTTCTGGTCAGCGAATGCGAGCAGGTCTACATCAGCGGCTGGGGGGGCCAAACCAACGCCAACAGCGGAACAGCAGATGTGGCGGGCAGCACCACCTCTGGGTTGCCCCTCACAGACAGCCCTTTCCAAGGAAGTACAGACGGCAGTGATTTCTACCTCGCTGTTCTGTCCCCCAACGCCACCGACTTGGTCTACGCCACCTACTTCGGTGGGCCCTTTGCCAATGAGCACGTAGACGGGGGGTCTTCTAGATTTGACCCCAACGGCACGGTGTACCAATCTGTTTGTGCCGGCTGTGGCGGTATGAACGACTTCCCTTCGACAGACAACGCATGGAGCCCCAACAACCCCAGTCCCAACTGCAACATGGGGGTGTTCAAGTTTGAACTCGGAAAGCTCAATGCCAACATCGACATCGATGGCCCCGACCAATTTTGCCAGGGGGACAGCGTTCAGTTCGAAAACTTCACTTCAGGACCCGCTGCATTCACCTGGGATTTCGGTGACGCCACCTTCAGTGATGAACCTGAACCGCTGCACCTCTATGGGCTGAACGGCACCTTCGAAGTGGAGGTGATTGCACAAGACACCACCGGGTGCCTTGCCGCAGACACCGCCTATGTCAACGTCACCATCGCCCCCAATGCCGACCCCCAAATCACCCCTGTAGACCCCTTGTGCAATGGCGAAAACACGGCGTTGCAAGGCAGTGGAAACGGTGACCTCAGCTGGACACCCCCAAATGGGTTGAGCGATGCCAACACGGCAAACCCAACCGCCAGTCCCACCACCACCACCACCTACACACTCACCGACGTCACCCTCTGCGGGACAGCGTCCACCTCCATCACGGTAGAGGTTGTCGACATGGCCACCTCGGCCAGCAACGACACCCAAATCTGCCTCGGAGATGTCGCCCCGCTCGCCGTAACCAGTCCTGTAGCCGGTGCAGCGAATTGGACCTACGAATGGACTCCACCACAAGGCCTGTCAGACCCCTCTGCTGCCGACCCTTTGGCTTCACCCACCACCACCACCACATATACAGCCACTGCGACCACTGCCGAGGGCTGCGAAGAGTCTCACGACATCACCGTGGCCGTGGTCCCCTCGGCTCCCGGAGGCGAAGTCTACCCGGAGGTCAACCTGTGCGATGGACAAAGCACACAACTCAGTGCTGCAGATGGCAGCACATGGGTCTGGAGTCCAACCACAGGGCTCAACAATCCTGCGAGCCAAACCCCTTCGGCCAGTCCCTTGGAATCGACCACCTACACCGTTACCATCACCAACCTTTGCGGAACCGGAACCGATGAGGTTCAGGTCAATGTCATCGTCCCTCAAGCATCTGTAACGCCTGGCGGATGGGTATGCCCGGGTGAGCCCTTTGCGGTCAGTGCCTCGGGAGGTGTGGGCTATCAATGGGTACCCGGCGCACTGGTGTTGCAACCCGGTCTGGCAGAAACAACCGTGGTCACCGCCACCAGCCAAACCTTCACCGCCTATGTGACCGACGCCGATGGGTGCGTGGCCTCTGCCGACGTCACCATCAATGTTTGGCCGACACCCACGGTAGAAGCCGGTCCTGATCAGCGCAACGCATGGCTCGAGCCTACCTATCTGTTTGGCTCCGTGAGCGGCTCGCCCATCGACTCCTTGTGGTGGAGCCCTGCCGACCCCCTGTCCTGCTCCGACTGTCTGGTGCCAGAAATCCTGCTCCAAGACGACGGCACATTCACTTTGCACGTCATTGACACCAACGGATGCCGCTCCGCAGACGCCGTTCAGGTAGAGTTTTACTATCCGCTCTACGTCCCTTCTGGGTTTACCCCTGACGGCGATGGCTTGAACGATGGCTGGAGGCCCGAAGGAGCGTGGCTCAATGCCGCGGGCACTTACCTGCAGGGGTATCCTGACCTCACTGTGCTTCCCGGATACCGGGTCGAAATCTGGAACCGTTGGGGCGACCTGATCTGGGCCTCAGAAGATCCGAGGGCCTATTGGACGGGTGGCGTAGGAGGGCCAGGCACCGCCCCAGGCACCTCGTCTATTGGCCAAGGAGAATACGCTGCTCCAACAGGGGTCTACAGTTGGACGGTCCGGTTCCCAACCTTCAAGGGCATCGAGACCCGTCAAGGAAAAGTGAGCCTCATCCGATGAGGTGAAGGGGACCGATAAGCTCAGCGCAAAATCAAGTCGGTGGTCGCGATGCGCTCTTGTCCATCCACGAGGTGAACGGTGTACACACCCGGCTCAAACGGACGGTCTGCGGTGAAGAAAATACACGCCTCCATTTGTTCGCCCGCATAATCCAACACCCTCGCTGCAGAAGCCGGCACCCCGCCTGACATGGCCACTGGTGAACGGTCTCCTGGCGGCATGATCTGACCACTGGGATCCAGCACCTCCAAAAACAATGTGCGCTCGCCTTTTTCGGCAATCCTGTTTTCCAAAAGCGTGAAACAGGTCTTGATCATTTCGGCCCTTTTGGCACGCGAAGTCTCCCTTTGAGATCCTGTAGAACTCACCCGAATGGCCATAGGATTGAGGTCCATCGCTTGCAGCACCCGGCCCGCCTCGATGATTTCCTCCATGTTGTCTTGCTTCTGAACCAAGGCGTCGTTGCGCTCCCGCACTTCCGTGACTTCCTGCGCCATGGCGTCCCGTTCAGCCTGCAAGGCAATGTTGGCCTGGTTCAGAGAGTCAATGGTCACCACATAACCCTGCATGATTTTGCGGAGCGTTCCCGCTTCCTTCTTCAGCTTGGACACGCTGTAATTCCGATCGCGCACCTTGCCAATCAGGCCGTCAATTTCGCTGCGCTGGGCCGCCATTTCTGCCATCATCAATGAGTTCTCCGTCTGCAACGTGTCGTAGCTGAACCGAAGCTTCTGCAAATCCAAATCCAATGACTGACGTTCGATTTCACCCGCATTGATTTCGCCAGTTTGGACCTCAATGGTGGTGCCCTGCTGGGAAACTTTGAATCCCAAATACCCCGCTGTGCAAACGAGCACCGCGATGATGATCAAATATGTCGAACGCTGTTCCATGTAGTGAAGCAACGCAACAATTGGGCCATTTCGCACCCTTTGTCTATTGAATCCCCACATTCCAACGTGCGTTCCGTTTCAGCGAATCAATGGGTAGAACGCATCTTGGGTATGCAGCACCCTGTGGCCATACCGGTTTCTCAGCACTGCAATCACATCGAACCGAACATCCAAGCTGCGGTCAGGGTGCTGCGCCAAAAACGCCCTGGCCGCGCGAATCAATCGCTCCTGCTGCACTTGGGACACCATCCTGTGCCACCCGGCCTGCACCGGTTCCGTGCGCGTTTTGACCTCCACCAAAACCAAACTTGGGCCATCGCGGGCCACCAGGTCAACCTCCAATCGACCCCTCCGCCAATTGCGCGCCAAGACCTCCCAACCCAAGCCCATGATGTGGTGCAAAGCCCGCTCTTCACCCCATCGACCCAATCCTTGTGTGTACGTTTCCATGGGGGCCAAGGTGACTGCCGGACCCCACAGTCAGGCGTACATTCGCCCAATAATGCACCAGCGTAGGTCCCCATCTCACAGACGTCTTCATCCCGCTTCTGTCCTCGCTCTGATCGCTGTGTTGTGCACGGCCACTTCTGTGCACAGCCAAACCGGCAGCCGTGCCATGGGCCAAGCCATAGGCTGGGTAGATGGACCCAAAGCCCACGGCAAGTGGTACGCCCACTGGGGCTATCACCGCGCCCAATACAGCAAGGGTGACCTGAACTTGGTGGGGCCCGGCATTGACCTGACCCTCCACGACGTCAAGGCCACCGATATGCCTTCGGCGTTCGACCCCAAAGTGCATTTGAACCCTGCCGCATTCACCATCCCTCAATTCAACGCGAGAATCGGCCGCAAAATCCGAGACGGAATCGCTGTTCCAGGGGATTTCTGGATCAGCGCTGGATGGGACCATTTGAAGTACAAAATCCCACACACCCTCCATCGGGTCAGCGGGTTCATCGACAGCACCGTGTATGCTCCCAATTCAGAGTTTGATTGGGCGTGGCGGGACTTCAACTTCGAACACTCTGACGGCATGAATTTCATCCGCATTGCTGCCGAACGCAACTTCGGTTTCGGAAGGGCGGCACGCACACGTCAAACGTGGGACACTGCCAATAAAAAATGGCGCTTCGGACTGCAAACGGCGGCCAGCTTAGGGGTGGTATTGTGTGCCACCGACGTCCGTTGGATGGGCATTCGCACCAAGCATTATTGGCGCATCACCGGCTGGGGAGTGAGCGCAAGTACAGGCGCTTGGCTGCAATACGGACGCTTTCGAATGCTCGCCCGCATCCAAGCAGGTTGGATGGACATAGGAAGAAGTAATTTCTTGGCTTCTAGCGATTTGAGCGGAGAAACACCCGTCGTAGAAGGCGCCGCTGCTTCTCTACTCGACGCCAGTTTTGCGCGGCACTCCATGGCTTTTCTAGAACGGGGCGTCACTGTGGCTTACCATTTTGGACGTTCCGGAAAACCGGGGTCTGACGAACGGGTCAGAACGACTCCAAGCCGCTGAGCCCGTCGGCGCTTGCGCCTGACTATCTTCGCACGTCACCGCGCATTTCATGTCCGATTCCCCACGCTCACGCCGTCCACAGCGCACAGGTCGCTCCGAAAACCCCAATCGGAAGCGCCCAGATGCAGCGTCCGGAAAATCAGAAAAACGCGGATTCGGCTCTCGCAAGTCCCTCTCAGAGGCTGCACCTTCAGGGTCTGACGGCCCCCACAAAGAATCCCGCGGCGGACACAAAAAAGGCCGACCTGCTACCACCCGAGGCGGCCGCCCCCAAAAGTTCCGCCCCAAAAAACGCGCTCCCCTCAAGGATCCCAGCGCACCCATTCGCCTGAACAAATTCATCGCGAATTCCGGCGTTTGCGCCCGCCGAGAAGCAGACTTGCTCATCACAGCAGGCGCCGTGACCGTCAATGGCGAGGTCATCACTGCCTTGGGCGCCAAAGTGATGCGGACCGACGATGTGGTGGTCGAAGGCCAGAGGATCAAGCCAGAAGCCAAGCACTACCTCGTCCTGAATAAACCGAAGAACTTCTTGGGCACGGCAGGGGACAAGCAAGGCCGCAGAACCGTCATGGACCTGGTGCGCAACGCCACCAAAGAAGTGCTTCTGCCCATCGACAAAATCGAACGCATGGACACCGGTTTGCTGCTGTTCACCAACGATCCAGAAATCGCAGAACGCATGCGTCAGCCCGGCACCAAAATCCGCCAGCTGTTCCATGTGACCTTGCAACAAAAAGCCCGCCAAGAGCACTTGGACGCCATGGTCGAGGGCGTCAAAATCGAAGGCCAGCATTTCCAAGTGGAAGCTGCCCACTTCATCGACCCAGAAAAACGCCCCAAGGAAATTGGGGTAGAGATTCACTCCAACCGACCCAAGGCACTTTCCCGATTGTTGGAACATCTTGGTTACGATGTGGATCGGTTAGACCGCACGATATTGGGGCCACTTACGAAAAAAGACTTGCCACGTGGACATTGGCGAATGCTCAACCGAGAAGAGTTGAGCCTGCTGAGAATGTCCCTTTAATCGATATTGCCCGCCGTGTCCGACAGCCTCGTTATCATACCCACGTACAACGAAAAGGAGAACATCACCCGCATGCTCGATACGGTGATGGCGCTGACTCCAAAACGCGGCAAGCCGTTTCATGTCTTGGTGGTTGACGATGGTTCTCCGGATGGAACTGGAGACCTCGTTCGTGAAGCCCAAAAGGCCCATGATGGGCGCATCCACCTGCTCGAACGTTCGGGCAAGCTCGGGTTGGGAACCGCCTACATCGCAGGATTTAAGTGGGGCCTGGAAGCCGGTTACGACTTCCTGTTTGAGATGGACGCAGACTTCAGCCACAACCCCAAAGACTTGGAAAGGCTTCGCGAAGCCTGCATGGATGGTGCGGGTGTAGCTGTCGGTTCACGCTACACCAAAGGCGGTGCCGTCTCCAATTGGCCCTGGCACCGCATCGCCATGAGCTATGGCGCCTCGCTCTACGTCAACACGATTTTGAGCCTGGGTGTCAAAGACCCCACTGCAGGGTTCAAGTGTTACCGCGCTGAGACTTTGAAGACCATCCGACTGGACCACATCCACTTCATCGGATATGCCTTCCAGATTGAGATGAAATACAACGCCAAGCGGCTTGGTTTCTCCATCGCAGAAGTCCCCATCACCTTTGTAGACCGTGAGCTGGGCACATCGAAAATGAGCCTCAACATTTTCAAAGAGGCCTTCATTGGTGTTTTGCAAATGCGCCGCTTCGACATACTGCCTGCCGACGCCACACCACCCTCATGAACCACCTCTTCACTGGCGCCACCCTCGTGCATGAAGGCCGCACCGAGACCGGCGACCTCTTGGTCGAAGGAGACCGCATCAAGGCCATAGGGACGAACCTCAAGGAGCATACAGATCCGTCCATCGCAACCGCTGCGCGCCAGGCAAAAGCGCACGACTGCTCAGGGCTGCACCTGCTTCCTGGTTTGATTGACGATCAAGTCCATTTCCGCGAACCGGGCTTGACACACAAAGCAGAAATCGCCACCGAATCCCGTGCGGCCATAGCAGGTGGCATCACCTCCTTCATGGAGATGCCCAACACCGTCCCGCAATCCCTCACCCAGGGGCTCCTCCAAGACAAGTACGACCGGGCCGCAGAAGTGAGTCCCGCGAACTACAGTTTTTACATGGGCGCCTCCAATGGCAACCTCGACCAAGTGCTCTTGACCGACCCCCGTTCTGTGTGTGGGGTCAAGGTGTTCATGGGCAGCTCAACGGGCGACATGCTGGTCGACGATGCCGCGGTACTCGAAGGCATTTTCAAAGAATGCCCCATGTTGATCGCCACGCACTGCGAAGACGAGGCCACCATCAGGGCCAATGCGGCTGCCGCCCGTGCGCAGTTTGGTGAAGACGTTCCCATCGGTCAACACCCCATCATCCGGAGTGCAGAAGCCTGTTATCGCAGCTCTTCGCGCGCCGTTGAACTCGCCGCACGCACCGGAGCGCGTTTGCATGTGCTCCACATTTCTACAGCGCGCGAACTCGGTCTTTTCGACGGTTCCCTCCCCCTTTCCGAAAAACGCATTACCGCAGAAGCCTGCACGCACCACCTGTGGTTTACCGATGCAGACTATGCCCAAAGGGGAACGCACATCAAATGGAATCCAGCCGTTAAAACGGCAGAGGACCGCGCCGCCATCCGAGCGGCGCTCAAGCCCGGTGGAGCCATCGACGTGCTCGCCACAGACCATGCGCCCCACACCAAAGCCGAGAAGGCCAACGGGTATTGGTCCGCGCCCTCTGGAGGACCCCTTGTGCAGCACGCACTGGTCGCCTTGTACGAAGGCGTATCCCAAGGCTGGCTGCAGCTGACCGACATCCCCAGGCTCGCCGCTCACCGCGTAGCAGAGTTGTTTGACATCGAAGACCGGGGCTTCCTGCGCCCAGGCTATTTCGCCGATTTTGTCTTGGTGAATCCCAACGCGTCTTGGACGGTGACCGAAGACAGCATTTTGAGCAAATGCGGCTGGTCTCCATTCACAGGCGACCGTTTCTCGGCCAGCGTCGTCGGCACTTGGGTCAATGGAACTGAGGTCTGGAATGGCGAGCAGGTCATCGAGCCTTCGAATGGAGGCGCGCCAGCAGGCCGCAGAATGACATTCAACCGATGACCCCCATTTGGAAATTTGGGCTTGTCGGGGTTTGCCTCGTTGCGGTTTCCGCTTGCCAACAGCGGGCCGCACAAGACGTTCCCACACCTCCTGCGGACATGGTCGACCGCACCACCTTCATTCACCTGCACGCAGACCTACAATTGCTCGAGGCAGCATACCGACAACGCATGCTGCCTGGAGGCGACCGAGATGCTGTTCGGGCCGCCCAACGGGCCCTCGTTTTGGAAAATGCTGGCGTCAGCGACTCCGCCTTTACCGCCACCTACAAATGGTGGTACAGCCAACCCGAAGCACTGCCTGCCATCTTGCAAGAAGTTCAAGTCACACTGGACTCCCTGGAGCGCAACAGCAAGTGGAACTGATCAGCGCTTGAGGCCTCCCCGCGTGGTTTCCTTGACCACTTCTTGAATCGGAGTAAACGAGAATCCCGGCAGAGCGCTGCGGACTTTCGCCGTGTTGTAACGGTGATGAACCCGCGTGTTCTTGGCCATGTCTCGGGTCAACTGTGCCGGCTTTCCGGTCAAAGCACTCCACAACGTGGCCGCGCGCCAAGCCAAAGCCAACATCCATCCCGCCAGCGGCTTGGAAGGCGCTTCAACACCAAGGCCGTGGGCCACCCAGCCCATCAACTCCCGGTAAGACAGGTCTTCTGAACACACCACAAACCGCTCGCTCAGAATGCCTTCCTGCCCAGCGTCTGCGGCCTCATCCAAGGCCGCCATCACGCGGATCAAATCATCGGCGCCGACAAATCCATTTCCACCCGCCGGATAAAAACGGCGCGCATCCGCCACCCTTCGGTACACCATTCCCGAACTCTCCCCATAACGGGAGTCGCCCAAAATGACCGTGGGGTTGACCACAATCAACTCCATGCCCTCGGCCTCGGCGCGCCAAGCTTCCATTTCGGCTGCCCGCTTGCTCACACCATAGGGCGAGGCCCCCACTCCTTCTGCCCAATCTGACTCCTCGTGAACTGGGTCACCACCGTCTGTTGAACGGCCCAAAGCCGCCACCGAAGACACGTGCACCAACCGTGTCACTCCCGCTCCCAGGGCGGCGTTGACCACATGTGCAGTCCCCACCTGGTTCACGGCCTTGAGCTGCGCCTCATCTCCAGATTTGAAGCTCACCCGACCCGCGGCGTGAAACACCCTGTGGCATCCCGCCATCGCCTCTTCGAGACCCACCACATCGGACAAGTCTGCCTCGCACCATTCCAGTGCAGCCCAAGCCAGTTCGAATTTGGCACCCAAGCGCTCTTCCAAAAATGCCGCCACCTGGTCCACATTGCTCCCCGCTCTCCGCAGGGCCACCGTGGGCCAACCGCGTTCCAAACGCCAAGCCAACCGGTACATTCCCACCAGCCCTGTGGCACCGGTGACCAATTCTCGAGAGGGTCCATGCCCAGGTTGTGGTTCCAACATCGCCGCCGAAGGTAACTTGCCGGGACCCTCCGTGCCCGATGGAAGCCTCACCACACATACGCCGCATCCTCCAAAGACTGCCCGACAGTCCTGGTGTCTATCAGCATTACGACGCAGAGGGCAACCTGTTGTACATCGGCAAAGCCAAGAGCCTGAAAAAGCGGGTCGCGAGCTACTTCAACAAGAAGACCTACGAGAATGGCAAAACGAGGCTCCTCGTCAAGAAGATCGCCGACGTGCGGTTCATTGTGGTGCAGACAGAAGTCGATGCACTGCTGCTGGAAAACAGCATGATCAAGGAGCACCAGCCGCGGTACAACATTGAACTCAAGGACGACAAGACCTACCCGTCCATTGTCATCCGAAAAGAACGCTTTCCACGGGTCCATTCCACCAGGAACGTCATCAAAAACGGTTCTGAGTACTTCGGTCCGTATGCCTCGGTCAAAACCATGCATGCGGTACTCAACATCGCCCGCAAGCTGCACCCCATCCGCAATTGCAGCTACGACCTGAGCCAAAAGAACATCGACGCAGGCAAATTCAGGGCCTGTTTGGAGCACGACCTCGGCAACTGCAAAGCCCCTTGCATTGGCAAGCAAAGCCTAGAAGATTACGACCGCGGTGTCGACGCCATCCGCGACATTCTCAAGGGCAACATCAAAGACCTGGTCCGCACCTACGATGAGGCCATGCGCACATCGGCAAAAGCGTTTGCCTTTGAAGCCGCCGAAGACTTTAAACGCCGCAAAGGGGCGCTGAAAAAGTTCCAAGCCAAGAGCACGGTCGTAAACCCGACCATCCATGACGTCGAGGTGTACTCGGTCATCAGCGATCCTGCCTCTGGGTATGTCAACTTCATGAAAATCATGGACGGCAGCATCGTCCATGGACAAACCTTGGAACTCCGCAAAAGACTGGAGGAGAGCGATCAAGACTTGCTCGAATATGGCATTTTGGAATTTCGAAGGCGGTTCAACCTGCACAGTCCCGAGATCTACACCAACCTCCAAGTCCGCCCCATTCTTC
>JAKMCX010000208.1 GCA_022428285.1 Flavobacteriales bacterium | reverse complement strand
AACATGGGGTGTGTGTAGTCAAACCCCCAATCCACGACCCCCACCAAAACATCATGACCGGTATAGGCCTGTGGCAACCCCCACCCCGCCTGAACGCTGTCGGCGCGTGTTCCATATCGTGCTTTCTCCAAATCCGGCGCAGCCTTGCCCGCCATGTGCCATTGGACCAAAGAGAGGCCTTCGAGCACATTGAGGTGCTGGACATCTACCCGAAACGACAAGATGCCACCACGCTGGGCGCCCATTTGCACAACAGGGGACAAATCCGCCATGGATTGCAGCGTTGCAGCCGCATTGACAGAGGGCAATTTGCCCACAAAGCCCACCATAGCCCGCGCATTCTGCCATGCCACGGGGTACTGCCCTTGGGTTTGCTCAAAAAACTCCTTGGGCTCAGGGTGCGCGGCCCTGAGGGTCGCAAGCTCAACCAAGGCCATCCGCGTGGTCATGGGAACAAGCGCTCCACCAACACTTTGAGCGAAAACAGGCGCTGTCAAAAAGACCAGACAGCTGAGGACAAAAGGCTTGATTTCCATGATGTCCAAAGATGGCGCGGATTCACCTTTGGCGGGGCTCAGGTCTTCGAACGAACCGTTGATGGGCATAAACCAAGAAGGCCACAGCAACCAGCCCCATGCCCAACAGGTGCGCCGGCTCAGGCTCGGCACCCGGGAATTCGCCCCTGTACCTCGCCAGAAAAGTCAAGCCCATCACGAGCCCCACGTAAAACACGTAAACCGGGTGCCAAGCTTGCTCAGGTCTGCGGCGCAACATCAACACAGGGTGGGCCACGATCAGGGCGTAGGCCAATGCACCGCCAATGGCTTTGGGCACCTCAGGCGCTATGCCGTTGAGGATGAGGTTGTGGGTCAAGTAACCAAAATGCAAAAGGTGCGCCCAGGCAAATCCAGCACTCAACAGAAAAGCACCCCTCCAACGCGAGGCATCCCGGTGCCACATGATCAGGGCCAGGACCACGGAGAGGTACACCAAAAAAGAAAGACGTCCGCTGTACCGCGCGGCCAAGCCCGCCGCTGCTCCGGCATCATCGGCCTGCGCATGTCCCAGTATGCCCAGCAAAGCCTGCGCAAGCAACCCGATGAGAAGAACCCCCATCAGTTTGTTTTTGGGAAACGTCAACTGCACCGTGACTTTAAGCTGCAGCGCCGGACATCAACCGGTCCACACGCGGGTTCATCACTGCGAAATACAATGGTGGCACCAGACTCAAAAGCATCATCCCCGGATATCCAGTGGGCAATTGCGGGGCCTCTTCTATGGTATCCAACGTCTGGAAAGGCTTGGCCGACTGGTGGTGGTGATCCGAATGACGGGTCAATTCAAACAGCACCATGCGCCCCAGAGGATGGTCTGAGTTCCAGCTGCGCTGGGGCTGCACCCGCTCGTATCTGTGCTCTGAAACCTTGTCCCGCAACAGGCCATAGTGCTCGACGTAATTGACCACCTCCAATAAGAATCCTCCAAAGGCTCCAGCGATCAACCAAGCGACGCCCACTTCCCAGCCCAGCGCCAACCACACCGCTGCCAGGAGCCCCCATTGGAGAACCTGTAGGCGCAGAAAAACGTTGGAGGGATGCCAAGCCCGTTTTCCAGAGCGGCGCATGCGTTTGGCCTCAATCTTCCACCCCGACCACCACGCGAGAAAAACAGCACGGAACCAAAAAGTGAACAACCACTCATTGCGGCGGGCGGTAGCGGGATCATCTGGCGTGGCCACATTGCGGTGGTGGCCTTGGTTGTGTTCAATGAAGAAATGGGTGTAGAGCGAAGTCACCAGCAGCGCCTGAGACAGCCAGTGGTTGTGCTTCTCGCGGCGGTGTCCCAGTTCATGGGCCACATTGATGCCCAAGATGCTGCACGACAGCCCCATCGCCGAGACGTACCCCCACCACTCGAGCGACCACATGGTGCGGTTTCCAAGTGACAAATCGTACAGGAAATAACCAAGCAAACACCACTGAATCAGCACCATGGACCACAAAAGGCCATCGTACATGGGGTCCTCAGAAACCACCTCCCGCTCTGCATCCGTCAGGTTCTTCTTGGTCGAAGGCAGAATCAGCTCCATAAACGGCAAGAAGCCAAAGCTATAGGCGATGGCCATCCAGGTCCAGTTGCCTTCCGCCAGCAAGGAGAAAAGCGTAGCCAGGGGGATGGTGAAGGACAAGGTGTACTTCAAAAAACGCCAAGGGGACAATTGAGATGCAGTGGTCATGGTACTGGACATGAGGCCAATAGTAAAGGCTCAAATTACTGAATTATGCATTTACATGGCGGCTCGTGCCCGACCATAGGGGCCATCATGAGTTTGTCTTGAGGTCTTCGCGCAATCCTTGCAAAACCGCATGGATGTCACGCAACACAGTCAAGGTATTGTCGTCGCCTTCCGGCTTGGGCGCAACCCCCGTCATCCGGGCCTCCTGAAAATCGTCCCGGGCACGCATGACCTTCTCTTTGAATTCCGCAGCGTCCACAATGCCCACCAGCTTCATGTCCGCCCCTGTTTGCGCGCTGTTTCCAGCGGTCTCCACCTTGAGGATCCGCAGGTCAAACCATTTGAGCAGCGGGTTGTCGATGAAGGTCAAGTCCTGGATGTTCTCCAAGGGGATGGTCTTTTCGGTCTTGAAATAATGCCCTTTGGAAAACCGCAAGTGCCGGGTGGTGAGGCTGCAAGTCAAACTCTGATAGTACAACCGGGTCACCCATTGGCCCCAGCCCAAAAGCCACACCAGCAAGAGTGGAATGCCCAACACCGTGACCAATAAGAGCAGCGCCAAAGACAGGAACAAATACCGCTGCAACCTCGGGTTAAACTGCGCTTCAAAAAGAGGACGCTCATCTGCCATTGCGCCAAGTTACTCTGTCTCAACCCAATCCGGCATCCAGTTTCCAATTCCTTTGCGACATTGGGCATGAACACCACCTGTTTCAAGGCCCTTGCCTTTTCGATGGCCAACGGGGCCATACCACGTCCAGATAGACCCGGAACGGCTCCAGCCCATACACGTCTTAAAAAAACGGATGTTCAATGCCTGAATGGGCTTTCGGAAAACCTCTGATTCAGGAGGCTTCTGGCACCTCTGCGCCGGGGATCAAATGGACCACCAACACCAAGGCCATGACGGCCAGGAACCAGTATCCCACATTGATGAGGATCCCCTGCCAACTGCGGCGCTCAAACAACAAGTTTGTCACAAGCACAGGCATTCCGAGGTATCCAAAAGTCATGAAACCGTGGTACGCAGCATGGGCCATGACCCCGTTGTCACCATGCGCATGGTACCGCATGGCGAAATAGTATGCCAGGGTAAACGACATCAGAAAAGCCACGGCAAGGGTCACCGCCATGTTGCCCTTTTTCAGGTCGTCCTCGGTGAAGCCCAAACTGTCCATCCATGGCTTGCCAAAAGCTTTCGGGTGGTACCAAATCATTCCGATCAGCAGAGGTGCGAGTGCAGCGAGGGTAATGCCGAGCCAGTTGAGCTCATATCCATAATAACCAGTCATGTTGTTTGATTTGGGGCAAAATTTAGACGGAAAACCCTGAGCTTCAAGGGGCTGCAACCTCCACTTATCCATAAGCCACCGTCATCTTCACCTCCGGGTCAGTTTCAAGACGGGTGGTCCAAAGCAAGAGCTGCACAAAAGCGACCAAGTACAAGACCGCTGCATCCGGGTTCCTCCAGATTTCCTGGCAGGTTCCCTTGGGAAATGACACCAAGGCCTGCATGCAACTGACCGCAACACGCTGTGCTTATGTGTTATCTTAAGCGGAACACCAGACAAAATCCCACCTTACAGGCCTCCGCCATCATCCATACGGACATGCGGCGGCCATGCGGTTTCCTTTGAACACCAGGTCACACAACCCCAATGTGGCGTTTACTGTCATTGAGACCCTCCTCTACAAATAGAGCCTCATGAAACCCAACATCAACCTCCACCTTTGCTTGCTTTCCTTGGCGCTTTCTATGAGCGTCACCCATGCTTGGGCACAACCCGGTTGCATAGACGAATCGCTCATCGACCCCACTGTTCTCTGCCCTGGGCTGTTCGAACCCGTATGTGGCTGTGATGGAAACACCTATTCCAATTCTTGCATCGCCACCTACGGTTTTGGCGTAACGGTCTGGACCGATGGCCCTTGTTCGAACGCTGATGTCACGCCACCCGTGCTCAATGTGCCCGGTGATGTCACCATCGAATGCGGATCAGACGTGGTATTGGAAGAAGCCACCGCTTCCGACAACAGCGGCTCGGTGACACTCACAGAAACCGCCGAAGAATTCGCCGGGTCCTGTGGTGGCTCCAGCACCCTCGTCCGCATCTTCACCGCTACAGACCCCAGCGGAAACAGTACCACAGGACAGCAGACCATCAACTTCATTGACACCACCGCCCCGGAGTGGACCACACCACCAGCCGACGCCACCATTGGCTGCTCAGATCCCATGGAGGCGGAAACCGCCATGTTTTCTTGGGCCTCTTCGATGGCAGGCGCCTTGGCCTTTGATGACTGCAGCGCCGTGGAATACGGCAATGACTTTGACGCCATTCCTCTGATCGACTGCATGGAAACCATCTATGTAACCGTCGGCTTCTATGCCACCGACGGTTGTGGCAATCAAACCTGGAGCACCGCCACACTGACCATTGAACCGCAAACCGTCGAGGTGGAGCCTTGCGAGAACCTGGCAGGCGTGGACTTCGGCCTCTGTGACGCCATTCTGGGATATACCCATTTAAACGGGTATTGCACCGAAATCAGTGGTTGCGGAACCACCGTGGGGCCCGTGGATTACAGCCCCGCATTCTATACCACGCTCGAGGATTGTGTCAACAGCTGCAACGAAGGGTGCATCAGCCAAGAATACCTCGACCTGGGGGTCATGATCGACTGCGCTCCAAACGTGGATGAAGTTTGTGGGTGCGACGGCAACACCTACCAAAACGCGTGTCACGCGCAGTACATAGGAGGCAATGTTACATGGCAGGACGGGCCTTGCATCGTCATTGAATTTGGGGGATGCACATACCCCGCAGCCTGCAATTACAATGCGCAAGCGGCATTTGAAGACGGCACCTGCTTGTTTCCACCGGAACACTGCCCCATCCCTCCCGGAACGGCAGGCGGTGGATGTCTCTACCCCGATGCCACCAACTATGACGAAGGTGCCACTTGGGACAACGGCACCTGCACTTGGATTCCCTGCGACTCCAGTTGCCCGGAAGACGTCAATGATGACGGAGCCGTGACCGTTTCAGACATCCTAATGCTCCTCGGGCAGTTCGGCCTGGTCTGCCCCTAGAGCCTCGGAACTTCTTGGGACGACATCATGCTTTTTTGGGCTTGTGACGCTCATGGGTACGGCGGCGGTGCTCCGTCATGCGGTGCAACTCCTCGCCCCATTCATTGAGGGCCTCAGCATCGCCATCGGGCACCAGCGGAGGGCGCTTCGGATGGACGTTTTTTAAGTCGCGTTTGCGTCCCATGGTCAAACAACAGGCGCACACCCGCTTGCGTTCACATGAACGCCCAAACTTCAGGAGGAGCGTCTGAAAACGCGGCCACAGGTTTTCACAAGGACAAAGGTCAAAGCGCCGCCTGTTAGACCGAGAATGGCATCGAAAACCCAGCCCGGAAAAGGTCCGGCCCAGCCGTGCACCAACGGAAGGTGGTGGTGAAAGATGCCTCCTGCCACCAAGATGAGTGCGGCCGTACCAACCGCACCAATGACGCGGATCAAGACGGGCAATCCCACGACCATGCCCCTTCCAACAGACTTCAAAACAACAGACGACTGCTGCATCAATACAAGGCCAGCGTCGTCCATCCGCACAATCAGCCCCACCAAACCGTACACGCCAACAGTGGCCAGCAAAGCGATGATGCTGACCGAAGCGATTTGAACAGGCAATGCGGCATCGGCAGCGGAGCTCAATGCGAGGATGATGATTTCCACAGAAAGGATGAAGTCCACAAGCACCGCGCTTCTAATCCGGGCCTTCTCATCCACCTCTACCGGCTCACCTTTCTGCTTCGATGGCCGGTGCGGCCCAATGTGATGCACCAACTTCTCCACGCCTTCGTAGGACAGGTACACACCGCCAAGAACGAGAATGGGCTCAATCAACCACGCCGCAAACGCACTCAGCAGAAAAGCCAGGGGGAGAATGACCAGCTTGTTGAGAAAAGACCCCTTGGTGATGGCCCACAGCACAGGCAATTCTCGGGAAGCCTTGAAACCGACCGCCTTTTCGGCATTGACCGCAAGGTCATCGCCCAAAATCCCCGCCGTCTTTTTCCCGGCCACTTTGGTCACCAGCGCCACATCATCCATGAGCAAAGCGATGTCATCCAAAAGGGCAAAGAATCCAGTAGCCATGCCGCGAACCTAATGGAAACCCAGAAGATGACACAGCCTCCCACGATAAAGAGCCCCCTGTCTTTGTCATCACAAAGCATGGTGGATGAGAAGACGGCGCACATCGGCACCATTCCGGCATGAACCCTCCATTTCACATCATCATAAGCACTGAATCAGGATGGCGGGAATTCAAGAGTCCACGGCCTTTTGACTGACAATGGTTTTATTTTTTTTAATGACGAAGCAACGTTAAAAGAACGAATGAAGTTCTATTAATATGCGATTCAAAACACTCTACACCAGCACTCTGGCGTCCACTTTGCTGTTGGCTTCATGCTCACCCGATGAAGTGGCCGACCTCCGCACTTGTACATCTCCCACTATGGACGGGCACACCTATGAGGTTGTCCAGATCGGAGAACAATGTTGGTTTGCAGAAAACTTGAAAACCACGGAATTCACCGACGGCACCCCCATCCCAGCAATCGGCCCCAACCAATTGGCCAATA
>JAKMCX010000198.1 GCA_022428285.1 Flavobacteriales bacterium | reverse complement strand
CCCATCAAACCTTTGGCATTCTCCAAGGCAGGATCTGTTGGCTGTGGCTCTGGCGGCGGTGGGAGAATCTCGTCAATGTTCTGAACCTCAAGGGCCTGATACATCCGTCGATACGCCGCATGCAAGTTGTGCATCTGGGGATTGGACTGTGCTAACTGCAACTGAGTTTGAGCTAACGTCACCCTTTGTGCCATGGAGAATATGTTTGGATCGCTAACGGGAATGATATCCACACGCGCATCAAAGTCTTCAGCCTTGATCGTCTGCTCCGCACCCGCAACCTGATATGGATACTCAGGCGGTAGGTTCTCAGCAATGATCCGAGCTAGAATACGGAACTCCGTTTTCTGTGCGTAATGCAACCGCTTGTGAATAGCAGACATCACCTTCATGCCACGTTCCAACATCGCCATGGTTGTACCCACAGGCGTCTCTTGGTTCATGTTGCTAACCTGCTGGTCAGCCAATGACACAAAGCGTCTGCCACCCTCGATCAACGCACCTAGCAATTGTGCTAGTGTAGCCGACGGCTCCTTGTATGGCAGCGGTATAATCGAATCTCTGATGTTTCCACCAGGTGCATCAATGTCTCTCCACTCACCTGGCTGCAACGGCTCGTCGTCATTCCGTACTCGAACGCCACGCGCCTTGAAACCCGCTGGCAAGTTCGCCAACGTACCTGCATCAATCAACTGACGCAGAATGCTGGTCGCCGCACGACCCAATCCACCAATCATGTGGATCAAACCGAAGCCATAAAAACCAAGACCAGGCATAAACCTGTAGTGCACAAAGTATTGCTGCTTCTTAGCTAGTTCGCTGCCTTCCTCAAAGTTTCGACGAATACCAAGGATCTCTCCCGATGCCTCGTCAATCGTTACGATATACGGAAGCTGAATACCCGTAGGCTCTCCGTCAGGAGACATGTCCTCGAAACCCTCGATGTCCAAGTCCACATGCATTTCCAAGATCGTATATACGTCATCCGCATACGTCTTGCTCGTGCCTTGTAACTCATCAACCTTCTGACGAACCTCGTCTGGACCATGATCACTCGTAAGCAACTCCACGTCACGGTAGAAACCCGCGACCTGCATCTTGCGAACCTGATTGTAATCCATCCGTAGAACATGCGTAACCCGAGGGGCTGTCTGCAAATCACTGGAGTGGTATGGCACAACCAAGTCTTGAGCAGGAACAAACTTAGACACAGGCCGCTGTTTAGCCTCGTCGTAGTAAACTTTCTTAAATGTAGAACCTGATAGGGGTAAATAGAACAGCAACTGATCCATATCTGGATCGAACTCTTCCATCACTTCCATGATTTGGTAGTTCATAAAATTCTTTACGCGCTGGGCTTGAGCCTCCCGCGCTTGATCCTGCAATCCAAGGATCTGTGTTTGTACTGGACCACCCGCTGGCAAGAGTTCCTTGTACGCTTGCGCTTGGAACTGTGTGACGCTCTCAGCTATCAGAGGGTGTGTTACCCCACTGGCACCCTGAAACGGCTCTGTACGGTCCTCATATTTAATCCCAAGCTGGTCTAGCCCCTTGGTGTAACCCTCTTCCCACTCGGAGCGCGACTCTTGGTCTTCTTCGTATGCCGCTCGTAACTCGCTCGACAACTCACCAAGATACCCTTCGTCCAGAAACTCCGCCAAGTTTGCGTTGTGCTCCATCGGAGCTTCCGCCTCTGCTTGTTGGATCATGTCCGCCAAAGCCTGTACTACAGCCGTGCCGTCCTCTTGAGGGATAACTTCTGCGCCCCCTGCAAAGTCTTCCACTTCTGGAACAGATACATCAACAGCGGGTAGGTTTTCATCCATCCCGCCTTGCATTTGTCCCCCGTCTACTAACGTGCCCATCGGGCGGGGTGGAATAGCCATCAGTAATACTCCCGTCTAGTGGGAACAAAATCGTCCCCGACGTTCTCGTTTTCCAAGGCTATAAAGCCCCCTTGGCGAAAACGCATCAATGCTAGTGTCATACTATCACAAAAATCGTCATAGTCACCATTAGGAAATGAAACAACTTCTTCAATTACTTCATCCGCGAATTTCTTGTCCGTTGGTGCCCACACTACCTCCGCCTCAAATAGCGGTGCTACCATGTGCATCCTCGTTATTTTATCCCGCCCTTTACCAGGCGAGAAGCCCAATGCAGGAATACCGCGCAGCCGCAACTCGTCAATGAGTGGTGTACCCGTCGCTTTCGCTTCGACCAACACCATGTCTGGCTCCCAGTATTCGTGTTCTTCATACGCTATCTCCTTGAGTTCAGGGAAGTTCCAACGCCCTCGTCGAGCGTCCATCAAGATAATATTGTCCGCGCCGCCCTCTTCTGGCTCGAAGATGCCCCACGTTGTGATAGCTGAATAATCCGCCGTCTCCTTTTTCGAGAACGCGGTGTCGTATGCTTGAAGAATGTATTTAACTGGAGGGATCTTATCCTCTTCCCACGCTTGCCACCAGTCCCGTTTGATGATCGCACTCTCGGATGAGGTAGGCTGTTGTTGCCACTGCGCGTTCCATTTGCCAACAGGCAGTGACGCCTTGATGGACAAAAGCGCGTCCTTGTCCCAAAACTCAGGCCATAACGGTTTGTCCGAAGGCATGATCGCAGGAAACTCCACGACCTCCCACTGATCCGCCATGACATCCCCGCCTTGGTTCGCAATCAATCGACCCGTCAAATCCTTCTTACCCCAACGGGTCATAACAAGAATAATCGAACCACCTGGCTGCAAACGCTGCCGAGGTCCTGATGTGTACCACTCATACGCGTGGTCAAACGCCGTCTCGCTTAACGCGTCCTGTTCCGAATGAGGGTCGTCAATGATAAACAAGTCCGCACCACGCCCCGTAACAGCCGCTCCAACACCCGCAGCAAAGTATTCACCGCCTCGGTCAGTCTGCCATTTACCCGCACCTTTGTTGTCCTCCTTCAAATTCGTATCAGGAAACACTTCCTT
>JAKMCX010000196.1 GCA_022428285.1 Flavobacteriales bacterium | reverse complement strand
TTGGGGCTCACATTCAACGCCTCAGCGAGGAAAGCGCGGTAGCGCGCCGTGTCGAGCACACCGGCCATGCCCACGACGCGGTGGTCGGGCAGTCCGGCGGTCTTCCAAGCCTGGTAGGTCATCACGTCCAGTGGGTTGGACACGATCACGATGATGGCCTCAGGGCTGTGCGGCAAAATCTGCTCGGTCACGCTCTTGACAATGCCGGCATTGGTTGCGATCAAATCGTCGCGGCTCATCCCAGGCTTCCGGGGCAACCCGCTGGTGATCACCACCACATCGGATCCCGCCGTCTTAGCGTAATCGTTGGTCGAACCCACGGTGCGGGTATCGTAGCTGTTGACTGGGCTGGTCTCCCAAATGTCGAGTGCCTTGCCTTCGGCAAAACCCTCCTTGATGTCGAGCAGGACAACCTCGTTGCACACTTCACGGGTGGCGAGCACATCGGCGCACGTGGCGCCCACATTGCCTGCACCGACTACGGTGACCTTGGTACGTTGGATCATGGGGTGGTGAATTGGATTGGTGAATCGGTTTGCAAAAGTAAGGGAGCAAAACCTGCGTTGCTTCGCCGTTCAGTCCCAATTTGGTCTCGTGAATCGTCGACGCACTTCCCTCTTCCCTCTGGCCCTGCTCTTGTGGCTCCCACTGGCCCTGTGGTCGCAACCCGAAACGAACTCCTCAGATTGGCCGGCTGGTCAAGCAGGAGCGGACTTCAACTTCACGGATGCCGATGGACTGAAGCAAGGCCGCTGGATCCGGGTCTACCCCGATGGGACGTTGTATTACAGCGGTTCATTCAAGGACGGCCGGCCCGTGGGGCACTTCACCTTTTTCCGAGAGACCGGCCGCGTATTGAGTGAAGTGGACCATGCGGAAGGCAGCGACATCGCCACGGCCGTGCTGTATCGCGAAGACGGCACGGTTTCACATCGTGGACAATACACGACGGTGCAGCTCGACGGCGAATGGAAGCAGCTCAAAACGGGGGCCTGGGAAGCGCTGGACAAGCAAGGTCGCTTGCGGGTCAACGAACATTATGACGGTGACACCCTCGATGGCAGCTACCAAGCCTACCATCCCAATGGCCAGTTGTTGGAGGAAGGCACCTACCGGGCCGGAAAAAAAGCCGGCACCTGGAAGAGCTACAACCGTGAAGGCCAACTCCGCTCCGAAGAAATGTGGCGAGAAGATGAGCGGCACGGTGAGGCGACGGTCATGCAAGACCAAGGCGCCCTGCTCAGTAAAGGCAACTACGAAAGTGGCCTACCTGTGGGCGTCTGGACGCTGTTCAACCCCAACGGAAAACCCCGCTCCCTCATCACTTATGAGGGCGGCCGGGTTGTCAAGGAGGAACCCCAGAATGGGGAGTTTGAAGCCACCTACCCCAGCGGCCGGCCGGAATGGGTCGCACGGTTTGCATTTGGAAGAATGGATGGGCCTTTTACCGCTTGGTACGACCTGGGCGAATGGGTCATGGCCCCAGCCGATCAAGAGGCCGGTCGCGCAGGAGCCCCGCCCATGAGCGGAGGAGGCCGTCCCGGCGTGGACCCCATGCGCCGAGAGTTGCGCAACCAACCCATGAAGGAAATGGGAGAATACACCGCGGGTGTGAAAGACGGCACCTGGCGGTACTTCGACGAAAGCGGCGGGGTCATTCGCACAGAGCGCTGGACCCTCGGAAAACTCACAGGCACGGAAGAATGAATCAGGCCGGTTCATTTTGCGGCAAGCTGCTCATTGCGGTGCTGTGGTGTTTCACGCTGACCCCATCCAAGGGACAGGTCGCCCCCCTGCACCACTGGGTGGGCTTCACCGACAAAGCGGACTGTGGCGTCGACCTCTATGCGCCGGAAGCGGGCCTTGAGCTCCTCTCCCCCCGCGCCCTGGAAAGACGACAAAGACAGGGCATCCCCCTCGACTCTCTGGACCTGCCTGTATCGCCTCCGCGCATCTCAGCCGTATTGGCCTTGGGAGCAGGAGAAAATGGCCAAGCCCTGCGTTTGCTCCACCGCAGCAGATGGCTCAATGGCATCGTGATCCAAGTGGATACAGCCGTGGTCGATTCGGCCGGCATGGCGGCGTTGCTCGCCGACATTGCAGCACTGGATGGTGTGGCGCAGGTGCGGCGAGCGCGCTGGTACGGTGGCAGCCAACCCGCTCCTCAACTGCCCCAAGCGCGTTCCGGAGCCGAGGACCTGTTTGAGAGCGGACCAGGCCCCTACGGCGCCTGCTGGTCACAAGTCCGGCAGCTCAAGGTGGATTTGATCCATGGATTGGGACACCGCGGAGGGGGCATGATGGTCGGCGTGTTGGACAGCGGGTTTGACCGCGTCGATGAGAATCCCGCCTTTGACCGCGCCCGAGGTGAAGGCCGCATCCTGGTCGGAGGCAACTTCCCCAACGGCGGCGCCATTTCTCCTTGGATCTACGATGAACATGCGCACGGCGCCATGGTCTTGTCCACCATGGCAGGATTCCTCGACACCCCAGGTGGTCAGCACTACATGGGGACTGCACCCGACGCCACTTACATGCTGTTCCGCACCGAAGACGTGGGATGGGAGCACTTGGTGGAGGAGTACCATTGGGTGGCTGCAGCAGAAAGGGCGGACAGCATAGGGTGCGATGTCCTCAACACCTCGCTGGGTTACTCGCTCTTCGATGCCGGATCACAAAGCCACCTCGTGGGGGACCTCGATGGCGATACTTTCCCCATCTCGCAGGCTTCCGACATCGCCGCTTCCCGGGGCATGCTGGTCTTCAGTTCAGCGGGCAACAGCGGCAACAGCCCCTGGCAGAAAATCACCGCCCCGGCCGATGGCGATAGCGTCATTGCCGTTGGGGCCGTTACGTCTTTCGGCCAGCATGCCTCTTTCAGCAGTTATGGTCCTACTGCCGACGGGCGGATTAAACCCGACCTCTGTGCCACAGGACAAGATGCATCGTACGTCCACCCAGACGGCAGCATCCGAACGGGCAACGGGACCTCATTTTCATCCCCCATCCTCTGCGGTGCTGCTGTCAGTTTGTGGAGCGCCCACCCTGACCGCCCTGCTTGGGCCATCCGGCAGGCGCTGATGGAATCCGCGCATCAATTCAGTACACCGGATACCGTGATCGGGTATGGCGTGCCCGACCTGTGGCAAGCCCACCTGGCCTTGGGCGGCAAGACCTTGACGGAGACCGATGACCTGTTGATGTATCCCAACCCCGTGACCGCTTCAGATGACGGCTTGCACATCGTCTTCGAGGAAAATAATTTGCTCGCCGCATCGGGCAGCGCCCTCACCTACATGGTTTCCGACGCCCGAGGTCGTTTGATGGCCGTGGGCCAAATCGAACGTGACAAACAACCGCTCACGACCTTCACACTGTTTGTAGACATGCTGGAAGCGGGAACTTACACCCTCAGCTTGTATGGCGTTCCCGAAGAGGACGAACACCGCATCCCAACAGTCTGGGCACGGTTTATTGTTGAATCACGTTGACTCCATGATGCGTGTATGGGCTTTTCGGTTGGGGGTATTGACGGGTTTGCTGCTCGCACTCGCGGCCAACTGTGAGGCCCAGCGCGACCGCACGCAAAGCGCCAAGTACCAGCGAAAGGTGCAGATGAAGCTCCAAAAGGAGCGCGACAAGGAGCAGGCACAGGCTTTCCGCAATGGCAGGAAAACCCATTGGAAGGCGCAGGACCGCTCGACACGCAAACGTTGGCGTGCCCAGCGCCGGGCGGCCAAAAGAATGCGCCGCGGTGGCGGGCCAGACAGCTGGTACAAGGGGCTGTTCCGATCCGGAAAGCCCATCCCGTGGACGCGCCGGGCAGCCAACAAGGTGGGCAACCTCTTCAAGCGCAAACGAAAGCGCCGTCACTATTGACACATTCTCCTGGATCGCGGATCTAACTTCAGTACATGCGATCATTCTGCTTGTTGCTCACCATCGGGCTGTTGGCCTCCTGCTCCGTGGGCAACGACTTTTCTCGCACCACCTTCCAGAAGAAGCGCTACAGCCGCGGCTACTACGTCCACAAAGCCAAGGACCGCAGTGTTCCCGACAGTCCTGACGACCCCACAGCCGCACAGTCCGAATCTCAAGACAAACCTGCGCCCTCTACAATGGAAGTCGTCCCGCCCGGGGAGACACACAACACCGAGCCAACGCCCATTCAATCGTCACGACGCGAGAGGGCCCAACCCAGACCTCTGAGCGTTCTCATTCCCGCCCGAGAAGTTGCCGGAATGGCGCACAAGGAACGGTCCCTGCTGCTACTGGAACCACAGGACAACGAAGAGCAGTCAGAACGCAAACCTGTCCACTGGACCACCATCGCCAACCTCATCACCTTGATTGGAGGGATGGTGGGCTCCCTGTTCAACAGCCCCTGGGTCCAGCTCGGGCTTGCAGCGCCCTTGTTTGCCGCCATCAGCTTTGCCTTTGCTGGGCCGAGGCGACGGCACTCTGGCATCGGGGTGGCCATCCTGACTTTCCTGCTCTTCTTCATCACGGTCATCGCCCTTGAAAGTCGAGGGGCCGGGTTCGTTGATGGGTTTATCACCGTCTTGGCGGGCTTGATGCTGCTCGTCTGTTGGCTTGCTTATGCCCTTGCAGACCGGTTCGCACCGGACCCGGCAGCCGAGCCAGAGGCCTTCCACGGTGTGGACATGGAGGCCGATCCTGAGCCCGAGCTGAAATGGCACAGGACGACTTGGATTTCGCTGGCCATGATCGCCACGAGCTTGGCCCTCATGGTGTCTGGCGCCAGTGGGCTTTTCTTGCTCAGCCTTCCCGCCTTGGCCTGGTTCCCCGCCACGTATGCCCTTTTGAAGTCCAATGCCGAACGCTCCCATTCAGGCAGGGG
>JAKMCX010000188.1 GCA_022428285.1 Flavobacteriales bacterium | reverse complement strand
CCGAGCAGCACGCGGCCGTCGGCATCGGGGAGGCCGTTGGCATCGCCGTTGAGGATGTACCACACGCCGCCCACTGCATCGTCGATGTTGATGTTTCCACCGGGCGCTCCGAATCCAGGTTCGAATTGCAGTGCCCAGTTCTGATTGGGAGAATTCACAACGGTCACAGAGGACTCCCCTGCCGTAGCGTCTGCCGGGCCGTCAAGGCCAATGGACACCCAGCTGTCATAGGCCAGGTTCGGAAAGTTGGTCAGCAGCAGTGGGTTGACATTTTCTGGCGTCGTGCCACCCAATATATCCTGGTAGAATGTCGTGGTGGTTGAAACGTCCAACGGGGTGACCGAATTTCCAGAAACCGAGGTCACAAAGTCCGTGGGGTGCAGCGTCTGAATGTAGACGCGGTAGGTGGTCATGCCCGCCAGGTCGCCCGTGGTATGGCTGGCCACCACTTCGGTGATGGTGCAGTAGTCGGTGATGGGCTCATCGACTGGAGGGTCGGCATACTCATCGAAGTTGCAGGCTTCGGGGTCTCCGCAGCCACTGCCTTCAAGGTTGTCGCAAATGCCGTTCTGGTCGGCATCCGCTGGGCAATCGCCACCGCAAACGCCCAAGGCGTCGAGCTGGTTGCCATCGCAGTCACAGTCTTCGGCGGGTTGCTCATCGCACCCGCAAGCGTAGACCGCTCCAGGTCCGTTGCAAATGCCGCAAGCGTCGAGGTCGCCGATGCAGTCGTCCACATCGTCGCACACGCCATCGCTGTCGGCATCGGCTTCACAATCGCCGCCACAGACGCCCACAGCGTCCAGCACATTGCCCTCGCAATCGCATGCTCCGGCAGGGAAACCGTCGCAACCGCATGCTTCAATGGCTCCAGGTCCGTTGCACACACCGCACTCATCCAGAGTGCCCACGCAATCGTCTTCGTTGTCACAGATGCCATCGCTGTCGGCATCGGCTTCACAAGCGCCACCGCAAACGCCCAAGGCGTCGAGCTGGTTGCCATCGCAGTCGCAGTCTTCTGTCGGCTGCTCGTCGCAACCGCAGGCGTAAATCGCGCCGGGTCCGTCGCACACTCCACAAGCATCGAGGAAGGCACAAGAGCCGTCGTCGTTGGTGGCATTCGGATTGTAGTTGCATGCTGTCCCATCGGTGCACCCATCGGTCTCCTCTGTGTCGCATACCCCATTTCCATTGAGGTCGGCTTCACAGTCTCCTCCACATGTGCCGATGGCGTCCAATTGGTTGCCATTGCAATCGCAATCTCCTTCGGGGGTATCCGTGCACCCGCAATCCAAGATGGCACCAGGGCCGTTGCACACGCCGCAAGCATCCAATGCTCCAATGCAGTCGTCTACTTCGTCACAAATTTGATCCGCATCGGCATCGTTCAAACAGTTGCCATCGCAATCCTCGAATGGTTCTGCATAGGTGCAGTCCTCTGGCAGAGCCTCGCAGGCATTGGCGATGTCAAGCGTGACGTTTTGGGCATCTCCTCCTTCTGGGAAATACTGCACATTGAGTGTGCCTCCCAGTTCTCCATCGGTGGTGAGTTGGGCCAGCAATACCCTGTTGTTTTCATCTGCAAATCCATTGGCATCGCCATTGAAAATGTACCAGATGCCTCCGACGATGTCATTGATGACAATGTCTCCACCGTCGGCGCCGCTGCCTGGATCAAATGCCGCAACCCAGTCTTGGGATGGGGAGGGGATCAAACTGGGATTGGATTCACCAGCCGTTGCATCGGCACTCTCTGACAGGCCAATGGTGACGTAACTGTCGTAAATCAGATTTGGAAACCCGTCAAAAAGCAAGGGGTTCTGAGCCGCAGACGAAGCCGAGCCCAATGCGTTTTGATAAAAACTGGTGGTGGTGGTCAACGTCAACGGCGTTGCTTCATTGCCAAACACTGAAGTCACGAAATCAGTCGGCGCCTCTCCTTGGAAAAATACCCGGTACGTGGTCATCCCCTCCAAATCGCCCTCGGTGTGCACCATCACCGTTTCAATGAAAAGGCACGGAGCATTCAAAACCCCACCGTCAAAGGCAGGGTTGTAGTTGCATGCTTCCGAATCGGAGCAGTTCTGAGCGTTGAGGTTTCCTGTGGCACAACAAGCAGCCAGCACCGCGAAAAGCGAAAGTATTAAATGCTTCATCATCAGAGAATAAGGTGACATGAATATAGCGCAACGTCACCTCATACTCCATTCGGTAACAAAGTGTTTCGAGTCTCAGAGGCTTCTTACCCGGTGAGCCTGATTCAATTTCAAGGCAACAAGGCGCGAAAATCCGCCTCGCTGAGCACCTCCACATTGAGCCTTTCGGCCTTTTCCCGTTTGGACGGGCCCATTTTCTCCCCAGCGAGTAGGTAATCGGTTTTGCCGGACACTGCTCCGAGCAGCCGGCCTCCGTGCTGTTCTACCAAACGCTTCAATTCATCTCTCGGAACAGAAAATACCCCGCTCACAACAAAACTCTTGTCGGCCAGAACGCGGCTTACGGCGGCATCTTCCACGTCGGCGACAGCAAACTGTAACCCGCTGTTTTGAAGGGCGTTGACGCGATCAGCATTGTCTGCTTGAGCCCACCATTCTACGACGGCTTCGGCGATAACTGGGCCCACAACATCCAATTCCAGCAGGGCTTCTTGTGTGGCCTCGGTGAGTGCTTCCAACGAACCGAAATGTCGGGCCAATCGCTTGGCCACCGTTTCCCCTACATGTCGGATTCCCAATCCAAACAACACCCTTTCAAAAGGGACTTCTTTGGACGCCTCGATGCCCGCGAGCAACTTACCAGCGCGCTTTTCGCCCATGCGGTCCAAGGTCAAGAGCGCAGAAACTTCCAACCGATAGAGGTCTGCTACGTCGCGGATCAATCCCGCGGACCACAGTTGTTCCACGCCTTCTGACCCGAGGCCGTCGATGTTCATGGCCCGGCGAGAAGCAAAGTGCTCAATGCGGCCTTTCATCTGCTCGGGACACCCCGATGCGTTCGGACAATAGTGCCGCGCTTCATCCTCGGCACGCACCAATGGGGTCTGGCAATCCGGACATTCTGTGGCATACACATGCGGCGTGGAGTCCTTTGGCCTTTCTTCCAGGACCACGCCGACCACCTTGGGGATGATCTCCCCGCCTTTTTCTACCCGCACCATGTCGCCTTCCCGGATGTCGAGCATGGCGATCTGATCGGCATTGTGAAGGGAGGCCTTTTGGACGGTCGTCCCGGCGATGGGAACCGGATCCAGGTGGGCCACCGGTGTCACCGCTCCTGTGCGGCCGATTTGATAGGCGATGCGTTGGAGTCGGGTCAATCCTTGCTCGGTTTCAAATTTGAAAGCCAAGGCCCACCGCGGCGCTTTTGCTGTGGAGCCCAAGGTCTTGCGTTGGGCATGGCGGTCCACTTTGAGCACCACCCCATCAATCGCAAAGGGCAGCGCGTTGCGCGCCACGTCCCAGTGTGCCAAAAACGCCATGACCCCGTCGACGCTTTGGGCCACTTCAAAAGCGCGCGAGAGCGTCAAGGGTGTTTTGAAACCCCATTCTGCAGCAGACTTCACACCGTCACTGTGGCCTTGAACCTCCCACTGCTCGGGCGCCTCGAGTTGCACATCGTACAGGAAACAATCCAGACCGCGCTGGGCCACCACCCCACTGTCCTGAAGCTTGAGGGTACCGGCAGCTGTGTTTCTGGGGTTGGCAAACAACTTCTCTCCTTTCTCTTGCTTCTTGGCATTCAATGCTTCGAATGCCGCAAAAGGCAGGATGATTTCACCCCGCACCTCCAATTTTTCGGGGGCGCTGGAAGGAAGCGTCAAGGGTATGGACCGGATGGTGCGGACGTTTTTGGTGATGTCCTCCCCTACTGTACCGTCGCCCCTGGTCAAAGCGCGCACGAGTTGACGCCCTTCGTATTGGAGGGCAATGGCCACCCCGTCGTATTTCAATTCACAGGTGAAGCTGGTCTCCCCCGCAGATTCGCGGTGGATGCGGTCTGCCCATTCTTGGACTTCCTCGCGGCTGTAACTGTTGGCCAGCGACAACATGGGACTGCTGTGTGCCACCTTTTCGAACTGGTCTGTGAAGCCTCCTCCAACGCGCTGAGAAGGGCTGTTGGGATCAAAGAGGTCCGGGCGGGCGGACTCGAGCAACACCAATTCCGACAACAGCGCATCGAACGCTCGGTCGCTGATGGTCGGTTCCGCCAGCACGTAATACTGGTGGTTGTGGCTGTGGAGGGTGCGGCGCAGCTCCTCGATGCGTTGCTCTTCCTGCATGGTTTTCCTGTTCAATGCCGTTTGATGCGGACCGCCCGTTCGGCGCCTTGAAGGTCGCAGAGGACCTCGGTTTCCGCCGCCTCGAGTTGCCAACAATCGGCCACTTGACGCGTGAATTTCGAATGGCACTCGGCCACCATACATCCCGAAGGAGCGAGGTGTGTGGCCGCGCCTTGGAACAATGCGGTGTAGAAAAGAAGGGGGTCGTGGTCGGGAACAAACAGCGCCATGGCGGGCTCGTGCTCGGTCACCAGATCTTCCATTGCACTGGATTCCGAACTGGGGATGTAAGGGGGATTGCTGATGATCCCGTCAAAAGTGGGCGGCCAAGGCGCCCAATGGCCATCCAGTGCGTCTCCTTTGGCCCAATGCACCTCCAACCCGAGCGCTGCCGAATTCTGACGGGCCAAGTCCAATGCCGCATCCGACAGGTCTCCACCCCAAACTTCCCAATGCGGTCTGGCAGCCTTGATGGCCAAGGCCATGCAGCCTGTGCCCGTTCCGACATCCAACACGCGCAACGGCCGACCCGGCGCATGGGGTGACACCCCCTCCATGCCCTCAAGCAGCCATTCCACCACCTCTTCGGTCTCCGGACGGGGCACCAATGCCGCTGGACTGCAAGCGATACGAAGCCCTCTAAAGTCGGTCCATCCCACCACGTGTTGCACGGGCTCACCGCCGATGACCCGGTCCATCCAACCCGCCATGCGGTCCAGTTCACCCTCGTCATACCTGCGCTCCACCACCTCCAACATCGTGCGGCTGCGGTCATCGACGCCCGCCACAATGCGGTCGGCCAAGGCCCAACACTCCCGCTCCGACGGTTGCAAGTCCGGAAGGCCCGATTGCAAAGCGCCAGCCAACCACTGCCGAACGGAGCGGTCCCTGTTGTCTTCGGGAAAATCCGACCAACGGCGCATGGATGAGGTTCAGACGATGTTGCGCGCGATCAGTTCCGCCGTCGCCGGGTTGGTGGCCAACGGGATGTTGTAGACATCGCACAGACGGAGCAGCATGTTGATGTCCGGCTCGTGCGGATGCTTGCCCATTGGATCCCGGAAAAAGATGACGCCGGCCACCTTTCCTTCGGTGATCCGAGAAGCGATTTGGGCATCCCCGCCTTTGGGACCCGACGCCACAGTTTCTACGCTCAACCCATTCTCCCTCAACTTTCCTCCGGTCGTTTGGGTCGCCAAAGTGGGAACCTGAGAGAAGAACTTTTGGAAGCGCAAGACGAACTCAACGAGCTCCTCTTTCTTGCCATCGTGGGCAATCAATGCGATGTATTTCATGCGTCTTTTTTGACAAACACCTCGAAGCTCCATGGCTCCCAGACTTCCCTTGTGAATGAGCTCCGGGCGAAGGTGAAGCGGTAGCCATCGATGCCTTCGGGCTTGAAGCGCACAGGCTTGTCGCTCAAGTTGATGGCCACCTTGATGCTGGTTCCTTCCGAGGCCCGCTCATAAAACAGGATGTCCCCTTCCTGGACCAATTGAACCGGCCGCACACCGAACTCACCATTGCGCAACGGGGGGTGGCGGTGGTGCAAATCGTGAAGAATGCGGTAAAAAGACATCGCCTTGAAGTCTCCCCAAGGGATGGTGTCCTTTTCAAAGAAGCGCAGACGCTTGTTCATTTCACTCTCCTGGCCTCCATAGACCAAGGGGGTTCCAAACAGCGTCCCGCACATCACGGCCATGGCACGGGCCGCGTCGCCATAGCGCTCCTCTACCGTTCCGTTCCAAGAATTCTCGTCGTGGTTGGTGATGAAGTTCAAGCGATAGGCCGACTCTGGGAACCGCTCGAATTCGCGGTCGAGGTAGGCCCTGACACTGTCGGCGTTCATGGCGCCTTTGGCGACCTCGTTGGTGATGTGGTGAAACTCCCAAGCATAACTGGCATCGAAGGCCCGCTCATGGTGCTCGGGTTCTTCGGCCTCTGCCAGCATGAACACCTCGGGCTCTGCTTGTTCCAAGGACCTCCTGACCCTGTTCCAAAACGGGGTCGGCACCTTGCCTGCTACATCGCAGCGGAAGCCGTCAATGTCATGGTCTCGGACCCAAAACAACATGGCATCCTCCATGGCATCATAGAGTCCATTCTCTTCTCCGCGGTCCCAATCGAGCTGGGCAACATCCACCCAATCGGTGCCCGTCGGGGGCTGGATTTTACCTTCATCATCAAGGAGGTAATACCCTTGACCTTCAGTATCTTCTGTCCACACGGCATCGAAGGCCGTGTGGTTGGCAACCCAGTCGATGATGACCTTCAACCCATAATCGTGGGCGGTGGCCACAAAGGCATCGAAATCTTCCCACGTGCCGTAGCTGGGATTGAGGGCTTTGTAATCGCGAACGCTGTAGGGGCTGCCCAAGGATGAACTGCCCGGTTGGACCAGAAAGTTGTTGCTGTTCTCTCCGCCTTTTCGGTTGACTTTGCCAATGGGATGGACCGGCATGAGCCAGATCACATCAATCCCAATTTGCTTGATGCGCGCCAGGTCCAGCATCGCGCTGCGCAAGTCGCCTTTGGGCGTGTGTTGCCTCACGTTCATCTCATAGATGACCGCATTGCGGGACCATTCGGGATGGATCAATGCATCCGAAGTGTCGGTGCCATTGACGGCGCTCGCATTGGCAGAGTCGCGGTCGGCAGGTGCATCTGAACAGGCCACCAGCAATAGCGTGGCCAAGCAAAAAGGAATCAAGCGGTACATGTGGCGAAGATATCTTCAGAAAAGGGTGGGCTGAGGCCCCCCGTCGGCATCATCGGAGTTTTTGGGCTCCGACTGCTCTTGCGGGGGTGATGGGGCATTGGCCGAAGGTGCCACTTGTGCTGCGGGCTCTTCGATGGGGGGTGAATCTGCAGGCGCTGCAGGAGGTGGCGTGGCCCCTTCCTTTGGCGTTGGTGCTTCTGATGGTGCCGCCTCTGGTGGCACCGACTCGGCGGCCGCATCATCAGAAGGCTCCTCAGCGTTGGGGTTCGGTGTGTCTTCTAAGCTCACCTTGGCCTTGGGGTCGACCGACAGGCGCTTGCCCCTGGCCTTGACGCCTTTGACCGAGATAAAAGCATTGAGGTCAAACCTCTGCTCGCCCAAGTCTTTGGACTTGCATTTGATCACTGGAGCACCGTGGTCTGTAAAGAGCAGCATAGACGACCCTTCGGACTCCCCGATGAAATCCATGGTCTTGCTCGATGATTCTGCATGAAAGCGCTTCACGTAGACGGCTTTCTTTTCGCCATCCCTGTGCACCACGGTTAAAGGACGGTCAGAATGCCACTTGTCCAGGAACACCATGTCCTCTGGAAAGTGCGTGCTCAGCTCGGGTTTCAAGAGCTCATAGGCCCCTGAAGCCACGACCACAATCAACCGGTCATCGGGCCCAAAGGCGCCGATCAACCGTCCCCTGCCCTCGCTGTTCAGGCGTTTGACCGCTTCATCAAACCACACCTTTCGGGCACCCAAAGTGCTGGTACCGGCACTCTTGAGGTCTACCCGTCCTGTGACGGCATACTTGGTGGCGGTATTGCCCGCGGCACCCCGGCCCTTGATGGCAATTTCTGCAAAGTCTACATCGACTTTGAGCGACTTGAGCCTCGGCATCCGGCTCAGGTAAATCGTCACCTGCTCGGCCTCGCCGTTGAGGTTGGCGCTGAACCACAAGACCTGGCTTCCTGGGACGCCTTTGGTCAGGTGATAGACCTTGTCTCGGGTCATCGACGTCACGTGAAAGCGCTTGACATAGGTGCGCCCGCCGCCGGTCTTTTTGCCATCGCGGTACATGAGGTTGTAAGTGGTGCGCTCATCGCCCCGCTTCCAAATCCCAACATACAGAATGTCCTTTCCAAAGAAGGCCTTTGTGCTGACTTTGGAGACCTGCATTGTGCCGTCTTTCCGAAACACAATGATGTCCGCAATGTCCGAGCAATCGCAGATGTACTCGCCTTCTCCCCTGGGCATACCTATGCCCACAAAGCCCTCCTTTTTGTCGGCGAAAAGCTTGTGGTTGGCCACCGCAACTTTGGCGCTGTCGATGTTGCCAAACGTGCGCAAAGTGGTCCTGCGCTCACGGCCCTTGCCGTACTTCTTCTTGAGCTGGCGGTACCATTCAATGGTGTAATCCGTGAGGTGCTCGAGGTGGTTTTTGACCTCATCGATTTCAACCTCGAGGTTGGCGATCCGTTGGTCCGCCTTGTCGGAGTCGAACTTGGAAATACGCTTGATTCGGATTTCGGTCAAACGCGTGACGTCTTCGTCGGTGACCGGACGGATCAGGTGTTTGATGTGGGGCGCGAGTCCTTCGTGGATGGCCTTGAGAATGGCATCCCAAGTCTCGCATTCTTCGATGTCCCGGTAAATGCGCTTCTCGATGAAGATCTTTTCGAGGGAGGCGAAATGCCACGACTCTTGAAGTTCTCCGAGCCGGATTTCCAATTCGCGGCCAAGCAACATTCGCGTGCGGTCAGCACTGCGCTTGAGGATTTCTTTGACCCCCAAGAATACCGGGCGGTCGTTTTCGATCACGCAGGCGTTCGGGGCGATGCGCACTTCACAATCCGTAAAGGCGAACAGGGCATCGATGGTCCGGTCCGGAGAAACACCGGACGCCAAGTGGATCATCACTTCTACGAATTCGGCCGTGTTGTCTTCTACCCGCTTGACCTTGATTTTGCCTTTGTCGTTGGCCTTCAAGATGCTTTCGATCAGCGAGGTGGTGGTCACGCCATAGGGCAACTCCTCCACGATGAGGGTCTTGTTGTCCTCCTTGCGGATTTTGGCCCGGACCCGGACCCGGCCGCCCCGCAAACCGTCGTTGTACAGTTCGCAATCGGCCTCCCCTCCCGCCGGAAAGTCTGGCAGGAGTTTGAAGCTTCGGCCTTTGAGGTAAGCCACCGCTCCGTCGATGAGCTCGATGAAGTTGTGGGGCAGCATTTTGCAGGCCAATCCGACCGCGATGCCCTCGGCGCCTTGCTGAAGGAGCAGGGGGAATTTGACGGGGAGCGTTTCGGGCTCCTGGTTGCGGCCATCGTAGCTGGCCAGCCAATGGGTGGTCTTGGGATTGAAGAGCGCCTCCTTGGCAAACGTGCTCAACCGCGTCTCGATGTAACGGGGAGCGGCAGCCCGGTCACCTGTGGCGATGTTGCCCCAGTTTCCCTGACAGTCCAACACGAGTTCGCGCTGGCCGATTTGCACCATGGCGTCGCCGATGCTCGCATCGCCATGAGGGTGATACTTCATGGTGTTGCCAATGGCATTGGCCACCTTGTGGAACCTGCCGTCCTCCAGCTCTCTCAGCGAGTGCAAGATGCGCCGCTGAACGGGCTTCAGACCGTCGTGCAAGTGCGGGACCGCACGTTCGAGGATAACGTAGGAAGCATAATCCAGGAAGTACTCGTTGTACATCCCCTTGATGCGGATGACCTGCTCCATGTCCTTGGCCGCGTCTCCCTCACCTTCTGGTGGGGTCAGTCCGTCCTCAGAAGGACCGTTTTCGTTTCCTTCGGGCTTGCTGCCATCCTGTTCGTCCCGCTCCTCGGGACCCTGGGCTTCCTCGCTCATGCCGCTTCCGTGGTTTCCTTGGGTTCGTCCGGGTCTTTCTCGACACGGAGGTTGTCAATGATGAACCGCTGTCGGTCCGGGGTGTTTTTGCCCATGAAGAATGACAGCATGTCATCGAGTTGGTGTTCGCCACCGAGGTCCACGGGATCCAGCCGAATGTCCTCCCCTATGAAGTGGGAGAACTCGTCCGGGCTGATTTCACCCAAACCCTTGAATCGCGTGATCTCGGGCTTGGGGCCCAAGGCCGCAATGGCGCTGATGCGCTCCTCCTCTGAATAGCAATACCGGGTTTCCTTTTTGTTGCGAACGCGGTACAGCGGCGTCTGCAAGACATACAGATGTCCCTTTCTGACCAGGTCGGGGAAAAACTGCAGGAAGAAGGTCATCAACAAGATGCGGATGTGCATGCCGTCGACGTCCGCGTCTGTTGCAATGATGACCTGGTTGTAGCGCAACCCCTCCAAACCATCCTCGATGTCGAGGGCCGCCTGGAGCAGGTTGAATTCTTCGTTCTCGTAGACCACTTTCTTGGTCAACCCGTAGCAATTGAGGGGCTTTCCCTTGAGGGAGAACACCGCTTGGGTGTTTACATCCCGGGCTTTTGTGATGCTGCCCGAAGCGCTGTCGCCCTCCGTAATGAACAGCATGGACTCCTCGGCACGGGCGTGCTTTTTGGTCAGGTGAACCCTGCAATCGCGGAGTTTCTTGTTGTGCAGGTTGGCCTTTTTGGCCCGCTCTCTGGCGAGCTTCTTGATGCCTGCCAGGTCCTTGCGCTCTTTCTCACTCTGCAAAATCCGCTTGAGCAAGGCCGTGGCCGTATCCGGATTGCGGTGCAGGTGGTTGGCCAATTCCACCTTGAGGAAGTCATAGACAAACGACCGCATGCTGGTGCCACCCGGTCGGATTTCTGAGGAACCGAGTTTGGTTTTGGTCTGGGACTCAAACACCGGTTCTTGAACCCGGACGGCTACTGCGGCCATCAAGCCCATTCGGATGTCTCCCGGATCGTATTCCTTTTGGAAAAAGTCCCGAACCACCTTGACGTAGGCTTCCCTCAGCGCTTTCTGGTGGGTTCCACCTTGGGTGGTGTATTGGCCATTGACAAAACTGTAGTGGTCTTCACCATAGGCTTGGGTGTGCGTCAAGGCCACTTCGATGTCGTCCCCCTTGAGGTGCATGATGGGGTAACCCGGTTCTGCAGAGAGGTTCTGTTTGATCAGGTCCTTGAGCCCGTCTTCACTGTGAATCTTCTCACCGTTGAAGACCAAGGTCAAGCCGCTGTTCAGGTAAGCGTAGTTCCACAACAGACGCTCCACATACTCGCGGCGGTACTGGTAAGACTTGAAGACCGTGGGGTCGGGGCGGAACCAGGTCCGGGTGCCATTGCGGAGGGAAGTAGAGGTGACCTTTTCGTCGTCCTGCAGCACCCCCAATTCGAAGCGGGCAGCCTTGACTTTTCCTTCGCGGAAGCTCTCGATGCGAAATTCAGTCGACAGGGCGTTGACCGCTTTGGTACCCACGCCATTGAGTCCCACCGTTTTGCTAAAGGCACCTTCGCTGTACTTGGCTCCGGTGTTGATTTTGGATACACAGTCGACCACAGCGCCATGCGGGATGCCCCTGCCGTAATCTCGTACCTGAACCACACCTTCTTTGATGCTGATCTCGATGGTCTTGCCGTGGCCCATCAAGTGCTCGTCAATGCTGTTGTCGATCACTTCTTTGAGCAACACATAAATGCCATCATCGGCACTGGCGCCATCGCCCAACTTGCCGATGTACATGCCGGGCCTGAGCCGGATGTGCTCCTTCCAATCGAGCGATCGAATGTCGCTCTCTGTATAATCCTGTTTTCCTTGGTTTGCCACGCTGGTGTGCCTGATGAGCCAATCTGAAAAGTACTGGATTTTGTGGCCTTGACAGCATACTCAATGCCACCGTTTTCCACATGTCCACCGGTTCTTTCCCATTGACAATGACAAATCTCATCCCAAATCCTTTGCCCTTGATGGCTGGTTGTGAATCAAAAACGCTGTTATCTTGTTGTATGCGCATGACCCGAATTCAAAACCCCTCCTCGTATTTGCTCCTTGTGTTGATGGTGACCCCTTCACTGGGCGCGTTGGGCCAGTGGTACGCCACACCTCCCGAGAGCAAGGATGCCAGCTGGCAGAATGGAGAGTTGACGCGGGTCCAGACACGGGAATCGGTTTCGGCTGCCCGTGCCGTTTCCTACGACCACGCCTTCCTGTCGGTGGTGCTCGACGCCGCTCCAGCCGAATGGGACGGCAACCAACGCTCTGGCACAAGGCTCGAAGACAGCGGTTGTCGGTTGACCCTGCCGATGGTCTCCACCCATGAACAGGGTTGGGAACCCCACCCCTTCCGGGCGGTTCGCTCCGATGTCATGGCACCTGCCCTGACTGCGAAATACCCCGAGATCCGCAGCTACTTGGTCCAGTCGGAGCGCGACGGCTTGATTTTTGGCCGCATTGACATGAGCCCTCGGGGTTTTCATGGCATCCTCCACACACCCAACGGCACCGTGTACATCGACCCTTGGAATGTGGGAGAATTCGATCAGTTGATGGTCTACACCCGCTCTGAGTTTATGGGCGTTACGGAAAAGCGCAGGGACGGCTGTGACGCCCGCCAAATGGGCATGGGAAAGAACACCGATGTCGACGGACCAGGACGTTTGGACGATGGCAAAATCACCCAACGCGTCGGGCCTCCGTACGGACCTACGCGACGGAACTACGCCCTGGCCCTCGCCTGCACTGGCGAATACGGACAGTTCCACGGTGGCAACGTGTCCAGCGTATTGTCTGCGATGAACACGTCGATCAACCGCGTCAACAGCATTGTCGAGCCAGAAATGGCCATCCGGTTGACCTTGATCCCCGACAACGACGATTTGATCTTCTTGAACGGATCGACCGACCCCTATACCAACTCCAACGGAGGCGCCATGCTTTCGCAAAACCAGACGACCCTTGACAACATCATCGGTTTCAATGGATACGACATCGGCCACGTGTTCTCCACAGGCGGCGGCGGCGTCGCCTATTTGGGTTCAGTATGCACCAGCTTCAAGGCAGGTGGCGTAACCGGGTTGCCAGCGCCCATTGGAGACCCTTTTGACGTGGATTATGTCGGTCACGAAATGGGGCACCAGTTCGGGTGCAACCACACCTTTAACAACTCCTGCAGTGGCAACAGGGCTTCTTCGGCCGCCTACGAACCCGGAAGCGGTTCTACCATCATGAGTTACAGCGGCATTTGTGCGCCCAACCTGCAAAACAATTCCGACGATGTTTACCACGTGCACAGCCTGATTGAAGGAACCAACTTCCTGCATTCCGGATTCGGAAACTCCTGTGCTACACAGGTATCCAGCGGCAATTCTGCCCCTACCGTTTCTGTCGGCAGCAGCGCCTTCAGCATCCCCAAAGAGACCCCGTTCGAGCTCACCGCTACAGCCAGCGATCCCAACCCCGGCAACACCTTGACCTACAGTTGGGAGCAATACAACCTCGGATCGGCCACAGCCAGTGGAGACAACAACCTCAACAATCCCTCTGGTACCGCACCGTGCATCCGGTCGTTCGCCCCGGTCAGCTCCCCCACCCGGGTCATCCCCAAAACCGACAAACTGGTCAACAACCAAGTGTCCTTTGGAGAGCACCTTCCCGATTACAACCGAATCATGACGTTCAAGTGCACGGTCCGCGACAACAACCCCGGTTGTGGTGGTGTCGCTGTGGGTACAAAGTCCTTTAATATTGACGCCAGCACGGGCCCTTTCTTGGTCACCTACCCCAACACCAACATCAGCCGCGCGGGCAATTCAGACTTGACCATCCTTTGGGATGTTGCAGGAACCGATGGCGGCAATGTCAATTGTTCTGATGTAGACATCTACTGCAGCCTAGACGGCGGTTATACATGGCCGCATTTGCTTGCAGAAGCCGTCCCCAATACAGGCTCAGCCACAGTGCTGCTGCCTGCAGTGACCTCTTCCTCTGCACGGATCAAGGT